>DSAD01000018.1 GCA_011372875.1 Deltaproteobacteria bacterium | reverse complement strand
AGTCATATCCATAATATAGTTAAAAAACTTCTTGTAAATTGCACCATGCTCCTTCTCATCGATAATTGATGGCTCGTTAAAATTGATGATCGGGCTGGTCTCGGTAAGACCGTAGCCTTCGCTGAGCTGAATATTCATGGCCCTGAAAAAGGTACATATCTCTTTCGAGAGTTTGCCCCCTCCTGATGCAGCCAGAACGAGCCTGTCCATTCCCATGATGGCCTTCAGGCGGTCAAATACAAGCATGTTGGCAATACCGAACATATTGAGCTGAAACAGTGATATCCTTTTCCCCGTGGCCATGCCCTCGGCATATATCTCGCCCTTCTTGACAGCCCATTCGAACAGGTATCTGTATACCGGCTTCTGCCTTGAAATGTTCGAACGGATCGCATCATAGGTCTTCTCGAAAAATCTGGGGATAGTGGTAATCACATTCGGCCTTACCTCAAGGAGGTCCCGCGCGATAGTTTCATAGCTTTGTGCAAATGCCAGAATACCGCCCAGATACAACCCCGCCACATGATAGTCCGTGGTTCTTCCATAAGAATGGCACAAGGGCAGATGAACCAGGGATATAAGGTGCAGGTCCTTTTCTTTCTGCCTTACCATGAGTTCGGATCTTGTAGTCTGTATTATATTGGAGATGAAATTCCGCTGGGTGAGCACCACACCTTTGGGTTTTCCCGTGGTGCCGGATGTATAGATGACAGATACAATATCATCAGGGACAACCTGCCGGATCTTCTCGTCTATGGCTGACGCCGATGACTTGTCCCTGCCCTTGCTCATAATCTTTGAAAAGGTATGAACATTCTCTTGCGCAGAGTCGCTCCACGGCCCCATGACGATAACAGGAATATCCTTCAAGTCCTGGCTGCACTTCCGGATATCCATGATTTGAAGTGCTTTGTCCCTGGTGGAAACAAAAATGGCCTTGGGAAGAGAATCCCTTATCATGTATACAAGCTCCTCTGTGCTGCATGTAGGGTAAAGAGGAACCCCGATGGCCCCGCAGGCCTGTATCGCCTGGTCTGCAATTATCCATCTTGGTCTGCTTTCCGCAATGACAACAACCCTGTCGCCTCTGTCTACCCCGAGATCGATCATCCCCCCGGCCAGATCGAGAACCTGTTCACGGGCCTGTCTCCAGGTTATGCTGCGAAACTCATTGATCGGCGCACCATCATCATCAAACCTTGCCATAAGAAAAGGATACTCATCACCATATCTTAGCGCCCGATTATGGAACAATCCGCACAAGGTATCTTCCCTGTATGCCATAAACCCTCCAACCTAATGTAATGAACTAACTCGCAGCAAGCTTTAGAGGTATCATAAATCTATTTTTTTACCCCCCCACCTTCATCCTCTCCCACAGGGGGCGAGGACTAAGATGCGAGAGCTGCAAGCAGCTTACGTATCAGCTAATAAAGCCCTATGTTGTCCCTGAATATAACGCGGACATCAGGCTCCGGTCATCTATTTAAGGGCCTAACCTGGAGAAATATCGGAGGATATGGCCCGGTGCATATATTGTATTACAATCTTAAAGACATTTCACAAAAATGCAAAGCCTTTTATATTCATACCAATTTCTTTCAAGAAGGAGAGGGCCAGAGTGAGGGGGTATTAATAAAACAGCTCTTGATACCTCTAAAGCTTGCTGCGAGTTAGTTGTTCGGCCCTGCCCTTTGTAAACCAGATTTCCCTTGTTAACATGGCCTTGAACCACGTATAATATCTGACAGTACACTGTATGAGGAGGGATACATATGGCCGAAGAAAAGATATTAATCGGAAAGGTAACCCACTACTTCGGAAAAATCAGTGTTGCAGGTATTGAACTCAGCGGAAAGCTCAAGGTGGGGGATACCATATTAATAAAAGGTGCAACAAGTGATTTTGAAGAGAAGATAGATTCCATGCAGATCGACAACGATTCAGTAGCCGAGGCAAACGCAGGAGATCTCATCGGCATCAAGGTAAAGGAAAAGGCACGGATCGGCGACGACGTGTTTCTGGTAATCTGAGATCGAACATCATTACAAATCCGTATAATACCTGTGCAGGTGATGTCTGAACATTCTCAGGCATCATGGAAGGTTATCCAGTATCAGGAACAGGAGGGGCCTTTTCTACCTCTACAGTCACTTCAACTGTCGGTGCCTGACCGCTCTTGAACCTTATCTCCGGCTGCGCCACAAGCTTTACCTCGATGGTTGTGGTCTCTCCTATCTTACTTAAATCTATCGGTTCGGTGTTGACCAGTGTCTTGTCCTTATCTTTTATAATGGCTGAGTGGGCCTGAATGGATACCATATCGGGATTTGTGGATATACTTTTAAGCATCAGGCCGGAAGGAATGGATTTTATGGTTTTTACCCTGACCGGAACATTCAGATCCTGGAGCCTGTACGCATTGATTGTTATCTTCTCGGGCTGTATATTCACCAGAGACAGGTTCGACGGTATCTTTATCCTTTCCCTGGAGAGTGCTATCTCCTGCTCGCCTTGTTTAAGCGATGAGAGATCGACTGAAATCTTCATGGTAGAGGGATCAAAAAGGTCGAACGCCTGGGTCGGCCCCAGGATGGAGACGGTCACCGCTTTATTGGTAAGGCCGTCAACCTCCCATCCATGGGCTATATTACGGTATTCAACAGGCACGATAAAATCCCGCTGGATGGATTCTTTCTGATAGCCGAATGCAAACCACAGGCCCAGAGCAAGCAGCACGGCCACAGCCTTCTCAAATGTGTTCTTGCGCACCCAGTGAAAAGGCATGTGCTGACGCTGTGCGGGTGTCTCATCCTCATAGTATTCTGCTATGATAGAGGCAAGCTCATTGGCGTTCTTGACATACCTGAGCCTCCCCTCATGGGCAACGGAAATGGAACCATGCTCTTCCGATGCTACAATGCACAGGGCATCACAACGTTCGGTCAGACCAATGGCTGCAGTATGGCGCAGACCATACCTGCCGAATTTTTTGGTTTCAAGAGACAGCGGAAGATGGCAGCCGAATTTCATCACACGGCCTGCATCTATAATAACCGCACCGTCATGGCCTATGGAATGTTTATCAAAAATGCTGGCAAGAAGCGGCTGGCTCAACATCCCGTCCAGGTCAAACCCACCCTTCAGATGTCTCTCCAGGGGATCTCTTCCCTGAAGTACTATTATCGCACCTATCTTTTTCAGGGCAAAGTCTGTCATGGAGTCGACCACGATCTCGGTCTCCGGTGGCAGGTCCTTACGCTCTCCCTTTTTCTGTGTCTTGCGTATGGAGCCCCACGTGGCGAGACGCTCGAAAAATCTCCTGATATCCTCCTGAAAGATGACGACAAGCGCAATAAGGAGAATCGCGAAAAACCCCTGAAGAACCATTGATGTAAGATAGAGGTGAAAGATCCGTGCAAATATATAGATTGCACCGAGAAGGCTTATTCCTACAAAAACAAACCGGGAAGCCGTATTTTTGAACCAGATGAATGCGACATAGATCAGAATGGAAATAATGAGTATATCCAGAAAGTCCTGTATCCTGAAGCTGCTGATCATGGCCATTATACTGTCAATCATTGAATAAACACTGCCTCCTTTTTCTTGATAACATCAATAAATATTAATCGGCATTCCGCTTTCAAATCCATGCGGCAGAATTATGCACCCTTTATACCTCTTCAGCTTTTATCGGCAACAAGATTCTCATTATCTAAACAACGATATTTCGTTATCTGTGAGATGAGTCTTCATTCAACAATTTTGTTTTACCGGAAAAGCAAGTGCAATGGATTTCCGCCATTGCGATAAGCTTTTTTCAACTCGCCCAGGTCTCCTCCAAACGCAGCGGCAATCAGTACTGCCTGGTTGATGAGTGTTGTCTTGATGATGCCGTGCTTTATCCATCGTCTGCCCGATGTCATCAGTGGCGCATCAGCCTGTCGGATATGGCCCAGTTTTCTGGCCTTCTTAACGAGATAGAGATCCTCCAGAATAGGGACTTGTGGATAACCTTGAAGCCTGTCGAAGACCTCCCTTGCGAGGAAAAATCCCTGATCCCCATAAGGTCTCCCCAACATCCGTGATCTGATATTTGTGCCAAATTCAACCAGACGCATTCCCGGAATGCTGCCCATCAGAGCGAATCGGAAATGCCCCAGAGATACTCCCGGCTGTTTCATGACATGGCGGACATGCCTGTCCCAATCAGGTGGTAATTCCGAATCGGCATGCAGAAAAAGAAGAAGTTCACCCGTTGCGTTTTCAGCGCCGTGGTTCATCTGCAGGGCTCTGCCCTCACGGCTTTCAAGAATCTTTGCTCCTTCCAATGCCGCGATACGGGAGGTGTCGTCGGTGCTCCCACCATCTACGACAATGGCTTCCACATTGAACCCTCTACGCACGGAATGCAGGCAGCGCCGGATGTTCTTTTCTTCATTGAGCGCGGGTATGATCACTGAAATCATGGCAGGAATATCCTGCGGCTCATCCACATCGCTCAAGACAGGCAGTGTTTTATATGAATCTGCTTTGTCAGCTGTTTGCCGGAAAACACGATTCGTTCCCCATTCTATATTCGAGAACAGATGTGGTTGCACCCGGACAAGCCCGATCATATAGTACCCGCCATCAACAGCCGGGCCAATCACACAGGGACTTTCACCCAGCAGCCGGAAGGCGTCGAGCATATTCTGCGCACGGTTATCGGGGCAATCACATCCCGTGATGACAATTCTGGAAGCGCCGTTTTTAAACCCATCTGAGAAAGCACGCTCCATCCGTTCTCCAAGATCCCCGTTTCCCTGCTCAACATACTGACAGTCCCCGCCCAGCCAGTCACGCATCTGGATCATGGTTCCTCCGGTAAAACGTACCTGTATGGGCACTTGGGTCAAACGGGCCTGCTCAATCGTATACTCGGTCATCCTCTTTTGAAATTCCGCTGCTCCCTCTGGCCCAAGAAAAGGGATCAATCGTGTCTTCGCCTGGCCGGGCAGAGGAAACCGTGTGAATATAACCAGCAATTCTTTTGATGCTTTATCGGCGTGCTGATTCATGGCAGTATTTCCAACTTTTTTTACCATCACTTTAATAAATCCAGTTTTTCTCCTTAAGCCGCCGCCAGGTCGTTCCCGGCTATTGAGGACCAGAAGAAGCCCTCTTCAATGTTTCTGCTTTTTAAAATATCGGCTTATTGCCGGAACCGGGAGATGAATCGTTTATCAACGAGATTTTTAAGCATGAATGCCCATCTTCCCCTCAAGACAAGCGGTTTATAAATCAGTATTCCATCATCGTTGCCAAGATTGAGTATCTGAAGATAGTTCTTCTGAGGTACGAATTCCTTCAATGTCTCTCCCCTGATGCTTGCAAGGATATTATACAGAATGCTGGGAGCCTGTCGGACTGCATATACCCCGACCATATCGAGTTGTTTGGTATCAAGGGTTATACAGTCGCCGCCGCCGAAAATATTCGGCTGAGATGTGCTGCGCAGACATGAGTTGACCACCAGAGAACCATTCCCGGCTGTCTCGATACCTGAATCATAAAAGATCTTGTTTGGCCGGGTCCCTGTAGCAATGACACATATGTCATAAGATATATCACTGCCATTTCTCGTATGCGCAATTCCTTTGTCCAGGGAGGATATCAGAGAATTAAAAAGTATGGTTATACCTCTGCCTGTGAGGGAATCACGGGCATGGATTCCCGCCTTGTCTGGAAGCCGGGGCAGCAATGATCCATCCGGTCCGGCAAGGATGATTTCCGCCCTGCCTCTGTTTTGACTCACAACCCTCCAGATATTACCTGCAACTTCAACACCGGCTGGACCCGTTCCGATCACAAGTATGCGTGGAACAGATGTGGCGGTCATAGAAAGAATCGTCTGTCTGAGGGCATAGAGATTGCCGATAGGCTTCACTGGAAATGTTTCTCTTTCACCCCCCTGAATACTCTCAACCTGGACACGGCTGCCCAGGTTGAATGATGCGATATCATACTCAAAAGTTTCTCCGCCCTCGGTAAACAGTCTCTTCTTATATGGATCTATGCCTGTCACATACCCCTTGACGAACCGGCCCCCCTTTTTCTCAATCAGTCCTTGTATATCGATACGGACATCATCGGGTGCATATATCCCCGAAAGCAGCCCGGGACCCATACCGGAATAGTAATGATATCGGTCCGGCCCTATAACGGTGATCTCAGCGCCTTGACGGACCAGCCTGTCTGCATGTTTCAGGGAGTATAGGTGAGCATGCCCGCCACCGGCAAAAACGACCCTCGCAAAGTGTTTCATATTCTCCTATTGCCTCTTGTTCCGACAATGCGTTTCCTCACTGTACAGGGGGTATATTCAAGACAGGATTTAACAGGATCAGGCACAATGTCCATATTCTGCAAAAAGCAATGCGTGGAATGTGACATCTCTTATTTTTCAAGAGCCCCCTGACATGAAGATCCTGCACCGGCAGTGCAGGAAAAACAGTGGTTACCGAGAACGATCTCCCGCTTACTCAACCTTTCGAAGTCAAACTCATGGATATGTTTCGAGGAAGGACATGCAACCGTAAGATCCAGCATCTGGTTGAAGTCACAGTCATACAGGCGCCCATCCCAACCTACAGACAGGGTATTACGACACATCAGACATTGAATGTTGGAAGGGTTAAAGGACGTATTAAGGGCGTGCATATAGTCTTCGAAATTCTCTGAACGTACAAGATAGTCGAGGTACCTGCCCACCGGTGAGTTTACCAGGCAGTAGAGTGTATTGAAGACGACGCCGTGCTCATTTTTCAGCCTGGTCTTGTATTCATGCTCCAGGGCCTGCTGTGACCCGGGCAGGTAGGTGCCAACCGGATTGTAGACAAGATCCAGAACCAGTCCGCTGTCCGGTTTGCCGTATCCACGCTCATTGAGCAGATGGATTACTTCAAGGATTCGCTCGAAAATGCCGTTCCCCCGCTGCCTGTTGACACGGCTCTCGTGGTAATCAGGCAGGGAGGCGATGATTTCAACTCTGTTGTCTGCATAGAGATCAATAAAGTTCTCATAGGAGTTTTCGAGGAGGATCACCAGGTTCGATCGGATCATGAGTCTCCTCTCAAGTTTGGCGGCATCCTTAATAAACCATGGAAGTTCGGGATTCATCTCGGGAGCTCCACCAGTGATATCGATCGTGCTGATGGGATGTTTGCGCAACACACCGAGGCAGGCATCGAAGACTTCGCTTTTCATGATCTCAGGTCTGTCCGGGCCTGCTTCGACATGGCAGTGTCTGCATGAGAGATTGCACCGTTTGCCCACGTTCACCTGAAGTATATCGATGCTGTCGGCGCGAATGGGTGAGCTTATCCTCTTATGAAACGATATGTTCAGCGGATTGTCATTGAGCAGTTTTATCTGTTCCGAAGACGTCATACTACATTTCCTTCTTTTTGATGATCTTCCTCATCTGGGTGGAATGGGCCAGGACATCACCGGCTGTCATGGCTGCACCAACGTGCACCGCCTCCATCATCTCATCGCTGGAAACACCGAGTGAGAGGCATTTATTCGTATATGCATCGATACAGTAGGGACAATGACGCACGGTCGCCACGGCAAGGGCGATCAATGCCTTCTCCCGTTCAGTGAGCGCACCTGGGCCGGTGGCCTGGGTGTAATACTCGAAGAACTTCTTGCCCTCCTGCGGTGCACACTCGGTTATATTGGGAAAGTCTGCCAGATCCTTCGGATCATAATAATTGTCGGACATGTTCAAGCCCCTCCATTCTTTGATACAGGATACTATAACTACACATAATACTTCATTGCCCCCCGGGAGGTAACTGGTGAAGAAATCTGGATATCGCCACACCTATCTCAGCAGGGGAATCCTCCTGAATGAAATGGCTCCCTTTGACCGTGATTTCCAGCTGATGAGCCCAGGTGCGACAGAAATCCCTCTGTTTTCCTGTGAGAATAACACCGGGGTCTGCATTGATGAATAATTTCGGCACATCACAAGACTTCAGCCATGCTCCATAGGACGATACGATATCATGTACATCGGAAGGTTCGCCATCAATGGGGATCTCCCGCGGCCACGTCAGCATCGGGCGCCGGGACTCGCCAGCTTCCTGATATGGACGCCGGTATACGTCTAATTCTTCTCCGGTGAGACCACGCAATACGCTGGCAGGCAGAAGGAGTTCGATAAAAATATTCTTTTCCAGCACCAAGTCCTCCCCTGCGGGTGACCGCAGTCCCTGGAAGATGGGCTGAGCCTCTTTCGGCCACATGTCCCAGGTTACCGGCTGGACGATGGCCTCCATATACGCAATGGCCTTGATCCGTTCAGGGTGGCGGAATGCCCAATAAAATCCAAGCGCAGAACCCCAATCATGAATGACCAGGGTTACGTTATTATTCAACTTCATGGAGTCAAACCAGGCATCCAGGTAGCGTGCGTGGTCTGCAAACCTGTAGGTGCACCCGGGGACTTTGTCGGACTCACCCATTCCGATCAAGTCAGGAGCCAGACAACGGCCATCCTTTTCAAGGTGCGGAATAATGTTTCGCCAGAGATATGAAGAGGTCGGGTTCCCATGAAGAAAAACGATCGGGTCTCCCCTTCCTGTATCGATGTACGCCATCTCAGCATTGAGAACAGGTATCCGATGGCGCATATAGGGATCAATCGGGGAAACGGTTTGCTTTTCCATATGACGTCCTCCTTGATCATTTGTTATTGAATGTTTGTGTTATACCATAGCCTCGGGATATTTATAAATTTTTAATCTCATTGTCCAGTTTCAGGCAGATTGCATGCCCTGCCCTTGAGATTGAACAGCACTCTGAGCACGGTCTTGGTCTTTTCAGAGAAGATCTTCGATGCGAACAGATCGCCTGCAACGCGCTTGGAGATCTCGGACATGGTGGGATAGATATGCACAGCACCCGCCATGGTCGAAAGCTTTGTCCCTGCAGAAAGCGCCATGACCCATTCGTGGATGAGCTCGCCTGCGTGTGCACCGATAATCTGGCAGCCGAGCAGGGAACCTTTCGGACTCACGAGCATCTTGATCTTTCCGATCGACTCCCCTTCTGCAAGTGCCCGGTCGTTATCCACGAAGTGCTCTTCAATGACACGGTATTCGGTACCTTCTTTCCGCGCGCGTTTTTCATTGATCCCGATGCTCGCAACCTCGGGGTCGGTGTAGGTGCACCACCCGATCTTTGTGTAGTCGGCTTTCCTGGGCAGGCGAAGCACGGCGTTGGTCAGCGCGATACCGCCTTCATAGCCTGCCACGTGTGTGAAAGGCATGACTCCGTTGATGTCACCGCACGCATAAATATGAGAAATATTGGTCTTCATTCTCTCGTTGGTATGGACCCCCCTTGGAGTGTACTTCACCCCGGCGGCATCGAGATTGAGGCCCTCGATATTGGGTTTTCGCCCGGCAGAAACGAGGATGGCATCCCCCTCCATGACGCGGGTTGTTCCTTCCCCTGTTGAAGGCCCGACTGTAAGTGCAATCTTTCCGCCGATCGATTCAGCACTGACAGCCTTGGTATCGGTATGGATCTGTACACCCTCTGCCTCAAGACGCCCTTTCAGGATATCGGCAAGGTCCGCGTCTTCAGGACCAAGGATCTGGCCCATGAATTCCACTATACTCACTTTTGAACCAAGGCGGGCAAACGACTGGGCCAATTCCAGGCCGATTGGCCCGCCACCCAGAACAATGAGATTCTCCGGGAGTTTCCTCTGGGAAAATACAGTCTCGTTCGTCCAGTAGGGAACATCGCTCAATCCCTCCACCGGAGGCAGGGCCGGGCTCGATCCGGTGGCCTTGATCCAGCTCTTTGCCGAGATGCGTTCACCGTCGAGTTTTACCACATGGTCATCCTCAAAGGCCGGGCTCCCGAATCGAACTTCAGCACCAAGCCCGCAGAAGCGCTCGGGTGAATCATGGTGCTGAATTTTCTCGATGACCGAACGAACACGATCCATAACAGCGCCAAGGTCTACAGGGGGAAGAGAGAGTTCCGGCAGGCCGAATTCTTTCGCTCTCCTGGTCTGTGCCCACACCCCGGCTGTTCGTATGAGTGTTTTTGAGGGAACGCAGCCCACATGCAGGCAATCTCCCCCGAGCCTGTCCGTCTTCTCTATTAGGATTGTCTTTGCGCCGAACTGAGCCGCTCCAGCTGCGGCAGTCAGCCCCGCAGCACCTCCCCCGATGATCCCGAGGTCATAATCATACTTTGCCATGATCCCTCCTGTTCATATATATGCCCTCATGTTATTCATGACTTTTCCGTACTGCATGACCACCGAACTTGTTCCGCATGGCAGCCAGCACCTTCGCAGCGAAACTGTCGGCATGACGGCTCATGAGCCGCATCTGCAGAGAAAGCGTGATGACCGGGGCCGGTACGTCGAGGTCAATGGCTTCAGCAACTGTCCACCTGCCTTCGCCGCTGTCTGCAACCCAGGCTTTAAGGGCGCTCAGATCGCGGTCCTCTTCCAGGGCTTCGGCCGTAAGATCCAGGAGCCAGGACCTGACAACACTGCCAAAGCGCCATATCTCAGCTATCTGATGCAGATCGAGCTTAAACTCTTCTTTTGCCTTGAGGATATCGAAGCCTTCTGCATAGGCTTCCATGAGACCGTACTCGATGCCGTTGTGTACCATCTTGACGAAATGGCCGGAACCGCCTGGTCCGACATATCCCCACCCCTTGTCAGGTGCGGGCGCAAGGGTTTCAAAGATAGGGTGGAGCCTATCGACGATCTCCTTTTCGCCACCGATCATCATGCTGTAACCTTCGCTCAGGCCCCAGATACCGCCGCTGGTTCCGACATCGACAAAGTGAATTCCTGTCTCCCTGAGACTCGAAGCCCTCCTCATGCTTTCCTTGTAGTTGCTGTTCCCGCCGTCAATGACGATATCCCCGGGGGAGAGCACCACCGAGAGATTGTCTATGGTTTTTTCGGTAGGTTCTCCGGATGGAACCATGACCCACACAATACGGGGTTGCGAAAGTTCCATTGCGATCCCGTCAAGACCGTGAATCCCATGTGCGCCATGGCCTTGAGCTTTATCAACTGCTTTATCGTTCGGGTCGTAGGCCACCACCCGGTGACCACCGCCCAGGATACGGATTGCCATATTCAGCCCCATCTTTCCCAACCCTACCATTGCGAGTTCCATACGAGCCCTCCTGTCTTGTTTACAAATCGATTTACGCCTGAACCTGTTGTCTTTCTCTGCTGCTGAAGCGTCCCTTTTCCATATTGAACCTTAATGTCACGAGCCTTTTCCACGTACCATATGACGGTTACCTAAAGCCCCCGACACAAAGACATCATCAGCGATACCCAGGAAAAGCCCGTGCTCGACGATCCCGGCTTTAGACTTCAAGGCTTCGGCGAGCTTTACGGGTTCCCTGATTGGTCCGAAGTCACAATCCAGGATGACATTGCCGTGATCGGTCATGAAAAACTCTCCATCGCTGTCTCTTCTAATTCGCACCCTTGCACCAAGGCTCTCCATATAAGCCGTATGTCCCTTTAACCCGAACGGTACTACCTCCACGGGTACCGGCTGGCGTGTGCCGAGCACAGGTGAGAGCTTCGACTCGTCGACGATGATGATTTCGCGCCTGCTTGCCTGTGCCACGATCTTCTCCCTGAGCAGTGCGCCCCCGCCTCCCTTGATGAGGTTTAAGTCCTCGTCTACCTCATCAGCGCCGTCGATGGTGATATCGATGGCCGGATGCTCATCGAGGGTGGTCAGGGGTATGCCGAGACCGCGGGCCTCCTGTTCCACCTGGAAAGAGCAGGGAATACCCAGTATGTCTTTCAGGACACCTTCGCGGATCAGCTCAGCTATTTCACGAACAGCGAATATGGCCGTGCTCCCGTGTCCGAGGCCTATGACCATTCCGGAACGCAGGAGAGAAACCGCCTTGAGCGCCGCGGCCTTCTTGAAATCCATGGTTTTACTGTCCGCAGTCATCTGCTCATATCCTCAAGCTTCCTGTCCTCGACCATGCGGGTGAACATGTGCATCAGCCCGGATGGGTCTTCAACTACCCATCGCCGGTCAAGAATGGTCTGTTCCAGCATCGCTTTGCGGGTAAAGGGGCTGGGGATGCACAGGCACCACATGCCGGCAGCGAGAGCCGCCTTCACCCCATGCAGCGAATCCTCGATGACAAGACAATCCCCGGGTGAACACCCCAACTCTGATGCAACGAGCAGGTATATCTCGGGATGAGGCTTGGAATGCTCGATGTCGTCGCGTGTGGCCATGAAATCGAACGACCCTGCCAGACCAAGCTCATGGAGGACTCGGCTTGCCTGCTGACAGTATGACATGGTTGCCAGCGCGGTCTTGAAGCCGTTATCGTGAACGTGTCTCAGCAGATCGATGGCATGGGGCCATGTGCTGGAGCGGATGAGATCCGTTTCCGAGAGCATCGCGTCATAAAACCTGAGCCGCAGCTGCACGAAGGCCTGCCAGGGCGTATTCACGTTGAATTCACCCATGCGGCCCTTTGCATACGGTTCCAGAGAAAATCTCTCCAGGAGAAACATGGCAACGTCCCTGCGGGACAATCCTGCCACCTCCTTGAATGCTTCGATCACGGCCTCCCTGTTGTCACACGATGCACAAAGCTCGTGAGCAGCCTGTGCATAGGAAATGGCCTTGAGCCTCTCGGTCTGGACAAGGGTCCCATCGAGATCGAAGATTACGGCCCTGATCACAGGAGCACCTCCCCGAGGGTCAAGGCTGCAATGCCGATGAAGAGTACACCGAGAATACGGGTCAGGGTCCGTGCCGGGATGCGCCCGGCAAAGTATGGCCCGATCTGTGCCCCCACTATGACTCCGGGGACGGAAAAAACAACAATGCTCATAACCTTCGAAAGAACAGGTCCGCCTTCATTGATGAACCGTATAAAATGACCGGTGGAAGCTGTGAGCGCGGTAAGTGCAATCACGAAGATACCCGTGCCTATGGCCACCTGCGGAGACAAACCCAGACCCAGGATAAACAGAGGGGAAAAAAAGGTTGCCCCCCTATCCCCGAAGCCATTGCTGTTGCAGCAATAACCATGGAGACTGGAAACATATACCAGTATTCCAGCGTCATGAAAGAACCTCATCAATACGCCTTATGGCAGCAGGAACATCATCTCCCCCCAGATGGAACCGGATGACCGACCTTCCGGCATCACTGAGCGCCTGCCAGTCTCCCAGTGCCTGGGCAGTCTTGAGCACCCCGAAGGACATGGATGAGGCCTCTGCTCCGGCCTCATCGGGGATGGGTACATCAGAGACGTCGTCTGTGGTGATCTGGATAAACAGGCCCTTGCCTGCATCACCCTTGTGGAGCTGGCCTGTCGAGTGGAGAAACCGGGGGCCATACCCGAGAGATGTCGCCAGGCAGTACCGGTTGCGTATCTTCATCCGGAGATCCTGGAGGGCGGCACTGGTTTGTGCCGTCGGTGTCACATAGGCCTGGATTGCACCATACGACCCCTTGCCTGCCTGTGCAAGAAATCCCAGGAATGCCTTTTCCAGGCTTTTTGCATCGGTCCGGCCATACACCGTAATACCCTTGTCGTGCAGCAGGGAAGTGAGTTCGGGCAGCCTGCCCTTTTCACGGTATTCATCCACGGCCCTGCGAGAGAGAACCTTGGCCGCTTCCACATTGGGCTGATCAAACGGATTGATACCCATGACATGCCCGGCAACGGCAATAGCCATCTCCCAGAGGAAGAATAGGGCTCCTATCTCATACGTGTTGTGGAGGCAGATGCGTATCAGGGGGTGACCGGCATTCATCAGTGCGTCTGTTTCCCGGTCATACATGGTGTCCCCGTCCATCCGCATGTGGACAAAAGTCCTGTCATCGCCGTACTGGTCCGGCATGCCGGGTGTTTCGTTCACGACAGGCACAATCCCCTTCCCCTCTTTCCCCGTGCTCTCGGCAATGAGCTGCTCCACCCAGTCACCGAAGCCTGCCATTTCAGGGGAAATCACGAAGGTGAGCTTGTCTCTCCCCAGCGTGGCGAGTGTACCGATTGCCGCCCCGAGCCTTCCGCCATGGTTGTTTCCCCTGACGGGACAGTTCGCGAAACTGCAGTTTTCGGACAGAACCATAGCCGTATCGAGCAGGAGCCTGAGATCCATTCCTATCAGAGACGCCGGGACAAGCCCGAAGTAGGAAAGCGCGGAATACCGGCCTCCGATTGCGGGATCGTTCAGGAATGTTTTCCTGAACTCATACTTCTCGGCAAGCCTCACGAGAGGGGTTTCCGGATCGGTAATGGCGATGAAGTGCTTGCCTGCTTTCACTGCTCCGAGCGACTCTCTTGTCAGGTTGTAAAAATATCTGAAGAACGAGAGGGTTTCGGTTGTGGTGCCTGATTTAGTCGATACGATGAAGAGCGTTTTTCCCGGGTCAAGTCTCTGGGCATAAGCCCTGACCGCACCGGGGTCCGTACTGTCGAGGACACTGAGATCGAGATAGCCCGGTTTCACCCCGAAGATGGAGCGCAGCACCTCAGGGGCAAGGGAAGATCCTCCCATTCCTAATAAAAGGGCATGTGTATAACCCTCTGAACGGACTTCTTCAGTAAACGTGGCGAGGGTATCCACCTGTGCGCTCATTGCCTCGGCAATATGAAGCCAGCCGAGGCGGTTGGTGATTTCGTCCGGTTCTGGTTTCCATACGGTATGGTCGTGAGACCAGATCCTTGAAATAATGCTGGTCTCGACCAGCTCTTTGACGGCATCTTCATAAACACGTGCGTAGCCGCCAAGATTGAACTCAACCCGGTTCCACTGTGTGTGCAGTTCGTCCTGTTTTGTCTCAATGCTCTTCATGAGAGACTCGAAAGATCCGGCAAAAGAAGAAACACCATCAACAAGCAATGCCCCTGTGATGGCATCAAGATCGATACCCAGCCCTTTCAGCCTGTCAATACGGCTCCTGGCCTCATCAATATCCTCCTCGAGGCTCATGCCGACATGTCCGTGATCCATGAAAAGCCGGAGTGTCGAGGGAGGTACGGTGTTGACCGTGTGGGGGCCTATGAGGGAGTCAATGTACATCGTATCGGGATACGCCGGGTCCTTTGTGCCGGTACTCGCCCATAACAGACGCTGCACCTTAGCCCCTTTTTCGGAGAGCTTCCGCCAGCTTTCACCCGAAAAGAATTTCCTGAACAGGGCGTATGCAACCCTTGCATTCGCAACGGCTATCTTTCCCTTGAGATCCTGGTTGCCTGCCTTTTCGAGCATGCCATCAACGGCGGTATCGACCCTGCTCACAAAGAAAGAGGCCACGGAAGCGACCTTCTTCACATCTCCTCCCGATCCTGCGAGTTTTTCAAGACCTGAGATGTATGCGCGGGCAACGGATTCATACTGCGGTATCGAGAAGAGCAGGGTAACATTGACATTGATACCGTCTGCAATGAGGGCCTCAACAGCTGGAATCCCCTGCGCCGTTGCAGGAACTTTGATCATGATATTGGGCCTGGCCAGTTTTTTGAACAACCTTCTGGCATCATGGATTGTCCGCCCCGTGTCATAAGCGAGGGCGGGGCTCACCTCCAGGCTCACATACCCGTCGATGCCGCCTGTTGCATCGTAGAGAGGTCTCAAAAGATCAGCCGTGTGGGAGATGTCCCACAGGACCATACTTTCGTAGATCTCTTCAACAGATCTGCCTGCTTCGACAAGGGCCTTGAGGTCTTCATCATAGTCAGCGCTGCCTGCAATGGCCTTTTCAAAGATCGTTGGATTCGAGGTTACCCCTCGCACTCCCAGGTCAATGAGGCCCTGCAGTTCTCCCGACGTGATCAATGACCTGCGGATATAGTCAAGCCAGATGGATTGACCGATTTCGGCAAGCTCATGCAGTTTTGTCATGGAGAAACCTCCTTTTATGCTTTATGGTTACAGTTACATCGCGTCATCAATGTGTTCATGTGAATTCCATCAGGGCATGGCTGTTCTTGCTGATACGTGCAAGCCAACAACACGCTTCATGCAGCGATACGCAATCGGAATACAAAACTACCATTCTCTCAAAACCTTTCGCAGGGTTTCCACCGATGGAACATTCGCGAGTCTGCCCGACTCGTCCATGAATAGTCTTCAGGAGAAACCACCCGTGTTTTGCGGCTGCAACTCTTCCCCATTAATGAAAATCGACGGGGATCCGCTGAGATTCATAGCCGATGCTCTGGCATTATCGATCCGATGAATGACGACTTCAGCATGGGCCTTTTCAGCTTCCAGTGCGCGGGCGATGTTTTCCTTTAACGCTTCCTCGGAAGTGCACCCTTGTGAGACATAACAATCTATTTTCACGATTCGTTCTCCTTCCCTACGTGTACTTTCAATACACGATATAGTAGTTCGCTTCTGTCCGGAGTTTTATCATCTCCATCAGCGTCACTCCGTATTGCGAGAAAATCTCGCACGCGTTTTGTGATGTATGATTTCGATCCATCTCACACACAACAGCTCAATTTCGTAACGTCCTTTATGAACGACATTGCCACAAGCTTGATCGCCTCGGAAAGCGTGGGGAACATCGGAAGAGTTTCCACTACGTCATCGATGGTATTCTTGTTTTTGACGAGTATCATGGCTTCGGCGATGAGATCGCCCGCATAAGGTGCGAGGATATGGACGCCCATTATCTGATGTGTCTCCGGATTGATCGCCATCTTGATCAAGCCTTCGGTCCGCTTCATAATGATCGCCTTGGGCACGCTTGTGAATGGCACGGTCTGACACAAGCACGTCCCGAATCGCTTCATCTGCTCCTCTTCCGTCAACCCCACACCGGCGAGCTGCGGGTCGGTGAAGATCGTATACGGCACGGAATCATAATCGATGCTTTCCTGAGAGCCGTTCAGGGCGTTATCGGCTGCGAGCGTGCCTTCGTGGCCTGCGGTGATCTCATACCGGAGAGGAAGATTGATAACGTCACCTGCTGCAAATATATGAGGCTGACTTGTCTGGAGGAAATCATTCACCACAATGGCCCGTCTTTCGTCAATAGTGACCCCTGCAGCTTCAAGAGCCAGTCCGGCAGTATTCGGTGTTTTGCCTGTGGCAAGCAGGATCTCATCACCTGACACCTGGTCTTCTTTTCCCCCAACAGTGAAGGAAATGATCTTTCTGCCCCTGTTTTTCCAAGCCCGTTGT
>DSAD01000043.1 GCA_011372875.1 Deltaproteobacteria bacterium | reverse complement strand
GGGCTGTTGTAACGGGATGCTTCCATTTTATCAAACCTGTTTTCCTGGCTTGTACGCCCCTGGCCTTTTTCCTGCGTACTTTGAACCCCGCAAGCCCAAGCAGCCCGGATCCTATGAGAATAATGGTTGAGGGCTCAGGCACTTCTCGTATCTCATCAGAGCAATATTGTGAATATAAATCAAACAGATAGAGCACATGTATGATGTTTGACGAGAAAACCTGTTCATGCCCTTTCTCCCCCCCACAACCTCTGTCATCTTTTATTTTTGTCTGCAGGCACAATAGATTCAGCAAGACACATCGGGATTTACTCGTCATTCATTAAATATATTTCCTTGCACATCAGGGGCTATAAGACTTCTGCAACCGGAAAACTTAATAGGTAACCGCATCAACCTCATCTTTTCCTGCACGGATGAATATATAGACCTTGTTGGGAATACAGACAATACTCTCTCCGGCATACTTGATCTTTCCCGTATGGATACAAACCTTATTCGGACAGGGAGACGACTCCATATATACTTCATTGCTCTGTATCTTCACTATTGATTCACCCACAGGGCCAGGGACCGATATCACCAAATCATGATCGAGCCTGTACACCTTATAAGGTCCCTGCTCATTGTGAACCTCGACAAAGGCTCCGGGTTCACCGTTTAAAAAGACCATAACAAACCAGAGAACCGCCATTGCAAGAAGAGAAAGGATAAGGATGATATCTGCCGGGGTTATCTTTATTCTACCGATCATCGCATCTGTTATACCTGCATTATCATCAGAATTCAAATCAACAGCGACCTTGACCATGGATGCGAAACAAGCATATAGTCACCGGACTGTTATGGATATCGATAAATTACGCTTGTCAGGAATAAAGGTAACAACAATCACAGATACGATCCATGTGATACAGGGAAACAACAGAAGCCGTTCCCCGTTTTCAAACGCCATTTTGATACTGGACAAGACGCACGCCCTCATCGACCCGGGTTGCGGCACTGAGATCACACAGAAGATAGCACGGACTATCGGCATAGACATCGTAATCACCTCCCACTCGCACCCTGACCATACTGCAGGGGTACACCTTATCCAGGAAATATCGAATCCGCACGTTGCGGTCCCACAGGAACATGCACAAAGCATATACAGCGCAGACAGCCTGGCATTGCGTTTTGTGGACAAAGACATGGTACAGTTGTGGAAAGATTACTATCTGCCCATTACCGGGTTCAGGGATTTTACCCCGACAATGTGTTTTGCCCACGGTCATGAATTCTCCTTCGGCGAAAACCGCTTTATCGCACTGCACACACCCGGCCATCTAGAAGACCACTATTGCCTCTTTGAACCCGACCAAAAGATCGTTGCAGGTTTCGATATCGACCTGAGCCCTTTCGGGCCGTGGTATGGCAACCCTGAATCAGATATCGACCAGTTCAAAGAATCCATAGACCTGGTGAGCCGCCTCGATGCGGAAATATACATAACCTCACATTCAAAACCGGTAAAGGACGCATATATATCCAAGAGAATGGATACCTACACAAAGGCTTTCCATGAAAGAGACGATACTATCCTCAGAGCTATGTCCATGAACAACTGGTCGGATCTGGAGGATATCGTAATGCAGTCACCCATCTATCAAGTTGATCATTCCAGGCCCGACAGACTCCTTATATATGGTGAAACTCAGATGGTTCTCAAACACATCCAAGGTCTTGCGGAAAAAGGACGGATCATCCATCAAGACGGAAAATATCGCAGAGCATACTGATACGATATCCTGATTCGATCGCCCAACATATGTCGCCTGTATACAATCTCTTAGAGATGCTCCACTAACCAAATATATATTCAAGATAATTTTTCGGTTTTCCGATTCAGAAGGTACTGTGGAGGAAGGAATCGTATCAGGAGGTATAGACGCTTCACCCGCAACGGACGGAGTCTGCCTGAGCAGACCGGACACACAGTTTGGCCTTCATTCTTAAGGAAGATTATCATATGACAAAGAAACCATCTGAATATATGACGAATCCTGAATATCCAGACGAACCAATACCTTCCAATATTCTCGTGGTGGATGACAGTCGCGTAGTACGAACCTATCTCCAGTCGCACCTACAGAAACAGGGCTATATCGTCACCCTTGCAAAGGACGGGAAAGAGGCGGTCTCATTAATCTCGAATGACATAGGCATCGTTCTCCTGGATCTCTGGATGCCGGAAATGGACGGCATGGCCTGTCTCCGCCATATTCGAGAGAATTACCCTGACATACCTGTCATCATAATTACAGTAAGCCATGAGATCTCCAATGCAGTGGATGCGATGAAATATGGTGCCTTTGATTATGTAACGAAACCGTTCAATCCCAATGAGATCCTCGCGCTGGTCCAACAGGCGATTAAAACAAGGGTTCAGACCGAACGCCTGCGCAGGGTCGAAGCCGAACTGGACAAGGCACGTGAACATGAGATTGCCATAGCCTCTCGAATACAGCAGACACTGCTGCTCGGAGGCAAGCATGAAGAACTCAAGGGGATAAAGCTGGGAGATCTGACCATTGCTTCGAAGAAGGTCGACGGCGACTTCTATGATGTCTTCATGGTACATGAAAACTGCATGGATCTCATCGTGGGTGATGTCATGGGAAAAGGGATCCCTGCTGCTCTGCTCGGCGCAGCGGCAAAACACCACTTTATGAGCGTCCTGTATAAGCTGACCCGGATTTCGGGCAACACCTCTCTTCCCAGACCCGAAGAAATCGTATTGACTGTTCATGATGAAATGATTGGTCAGATGAGAGAGCTCGATACCTTTTTCACGCTGTGCTATGCACGCTTCGACCTATACAGGAAACTACTGAGCTATGTGGACTGCGGACACATGCGCACCATTCACTTTCATAGCGCTACAAACACATGCTCTCTGCTCCAGGGGGTCAATATGCCCCTTGGATTCCCTGGACAGGACAACTTCAAAGAGATCCTCATACCCTTTGAAGACGGCGATCTCTTCTTCTTTTACTCAGACGGCCTCACCGAGGCAAAAGACTCAAAAGGCGATTTCTTCGGGGAAGAGCGGCTCGAGGCATTTATCCGGAACAATGCCCAACTTGAACCACAGGAACTGTGTTCTATTACATGGAAGAATATCGTTGAGTTCTCCCAGTCCGAGACATTCTCAGACGATTTCACCTGTGTAGCTGTAAAGATTGATCTGCCTGAAACAGATGAAAAGGTTCCGCAGAGCCGGACACTCGAAGTCTCTAACGATCTCAATGAACTCGCAAAGGTAAGGGATTTTATCCAGGAGCAATGTGATGCCCTGGCAGACGGCGTCATGGATGAGGAACGAATAAAGATGGTTCAGATCGTTTCCACCGAGATAATGACAAATATCATCAATCATTCCTATAAGGGCAAACAGGGAAAGAAAATACTTATAGAGGCCATGTCATCGGATGATGAGATCGTACTCTACTTTTATGACTGGGGGATCGAGTTCGATTTTTCCACAGCCCCTCAGCCGATATTTGACGGTTCGAAAGAAAGCGGTTTCGGACTGCACATTATTGCCCATACTGCTGACTATGTCCGTTATTCCCGTGACAGTACCGGGAAAAACTGCGCCTGCGTGACATTCTTCCTAAAAAGGAGGGGGTAAGAGTGAAATTCAACACCCAAGACATCAAAGGCATTCTCATTGTTTCGGCTTTTCCTAAGATCCTGGATGCAAGCAATGCCATGGAGTTCAAAACAGATCTTGCCAAACTACTCGAGAACAGACAACAGGTGGTCTTCGACATGAGCGCTGTCTCGTTTATAGACAGTGCGGGTTGCGGTGCACTGATAGCAACCCTGAGGATGCTGAAGAATTCTGGCGGGGTTCTGAAGATATTTGCCGTCCAGAAACAGGTTCGAAGTGTCTTCGAACTGGTTAGAATGCATAAGATCCTCGACATATTGAATACGTTGGAAGAAGCCATCGATTCCTTTTAAGCCCGAGACTGAAGAAACCGGATTGATGCGGTACAGGACCAGGAAGAGCAAACAACGCCATGATAGCGATCAAAAACGCGCCACGAGTTGCCGACCCTGCCCTGTTCAACCTGAAACCAAATACCTTGCGCCCTATAATTTAGACTTTTTTCTTTAACGCCCGGTGCAGGTTTCTCACATACAACAGACACTATGAAACGCCACACCACAGATCACAGGGTAGATCTCCTGGAAAAACTCTACGAGAGATACGGGAAGAATACCAGTATCCATAAATTCTCCAACAACTTCCGTTTCTGGCGTAAGCGGACCGCATGGATGTTCGTGGTAGGCGGAGCAACTTTTATCAAGCGGTTATTCGATATAATGGCATCCGCATGGCTGATGATCGCTCTCATACCGTTATTCTCGGCTGTTGCAGCAGCTATAAAGCTGACCGATGGGGGGCCTGTACTCTACTGGCAGACGCGTGTAGGCAAGTGGGGGAAGGAATTCAGGTTTCCCAAGTTCAGATCGATGAGGTTGGATGCTGACAAGGAAAAGGAGGTACTCCTGAACCAGAGCCACCATAAAGACAGTATCACCTTCAAAATGAAGGATGACCCGCGAATCACACGCATAGGGCGCATCATCCGCAAGTTGAGCATAGACGAGCTCCCACAGCTCTACAATGTCCTCAGGGGGGAAATGTCCCTTGTTGGCCCCCGTCCTCCGCTGCCCGACGAGGTAGACCAGTACACACTCAAGGATCGAAGACGCCTGGATATCACCCCTGGGCTCACCTGCATCTGGCAGGTAAGCGGACGCGGTGATGTCCCTTTCCCCAAGCAGCTGGAGTATGACATCATGTATATCGAAAGCCAGAGCATCATTATGGACATAAAACTCCTTCTTAAAACCGTCAGCGCTGTACTTACCGGCAGGGGTGCATACTAAAAAGATGGTTGCCATTATACTGGCTGACGGAAAATCATGCAAGATGAAGGCTCTGACACAGGACTGCCCCGCGCCACTGATACCTCTTGTCGACCGACCCTTTATTCAGCATGTAGTGGAATATCTCGTTGGCAACGGTTTTCATGAACTGGATATCATACTCGATCACCTCCCGGAGATGATCGAGTCTCTTCTCGAAGACGGCACACGGTGGGGATGCCGGATCCGGTTTCACCTGCTTCGGAAAACCTCCAGTATCGGCAAGACCATACGGCTTATACATCAGCGAAGCGGGGAGGAAACAATACTCCTGGCCGAAGCCACAAAGTTGCCTGAAGTGGATTTATTACAATCAAGACCTGTGTTCGGGATGAACTCTCCTGTGCTGTTCTGCACAAGTAATGACAGCAAGGGTTCATCACAGGAGTGGACCGGCTGGGCATGGCTCACCCTGAAATGCACCCTCGATCTTCCTGATCGTTGCGATAAAAAGGGGCTCGAACTTGCCCTTCTTGAAAAGGCACGGCATAAAAAAAACACAATACCTGTTTCCCATTGTATTGATATCAATACTTATAAAGGAATACTCGAGTCACACAGGATCATGCTCGACAAAGACTTTCAGGGCATGCTCCTTAGAGGCAAAGAGGTGGAGGAAGGCATCTGGCTATCCAGAAACGTCATCCTTCATCCAACAGCTAAGATCAACCCTCCGGTTTACATCGGCCGTAACTGCCGGATAGGAAAAAGGGTGCAGCTTGGGCCCTACGCCTCCATAGGAAGGAACTGCGTCCTCGATGAACACGCATCCGCTGAGAATGCAGTTGTGTTTCCTAACACATACGTCGGGGAAGCCCTTGAACTCGACAATGTTATCGTGGACAGGAACCTCCTTATCAATATAAGACTTGACTCCGAGGCGCTTATAACCGACCCCTTCATCCTGAGCGGCATGAAGGACAGGCAGGTCAGGAAATGGCTCTCGGGGGTATTCTCTCAGGCCTTTGCCTGTGTTCTCCTATTGATTACCCTGTTGTTTTCCCCGGTTATCGCCATATATGCCCGATCTCTGGGTTCAGGCAGATTCATGACAAAGAAGATGGCTGTTAAACTGCCTGCATCCAAAGACAGAACCATGTGGATCACGTATCCTCTCTTTGGATTCCATGCAGGCAGGGACAGGAAAGAACACGACAAATACACAGACACACATGGGTTGAAAAAGTCCCCCGGCAGACAAATCCTCGATCACTTTTTCTCAACGTTTCTGCCGGGACTGATCAATGTTGCAAGAGGCGACCTGCAGATCGTCGGTGTTGAGCCCCGCACCCCGGACGAGATCTCCCTGCTCGATGACGAATGGAGAGAAGCATATCTCAAATCAAAGGCAGGGCTCATTACCGAAGCCATTATCAACTTCGGCTTCGATCCTTCACCTCACGAGCTGTATTCTGCAGAGATGCTTTATTCAAGGACATTCAGAAAACTGAGCGACCTGACCCTGATCGGCAGATATTTCCGCATGGTCCTGTCCGCGGCTTTTTCGAAAAACGCGGAGCCAGCGCAAGAGACCGGGAGCCTGCCATGATATATTATGTATGCCCTGATACCGACAGCCCATCCGGCGGTGTAAAAAAAATATATAACCATGTTGACATATTAAACAGCACAGGGATCTCCGCATGCGTGCTCCATAAGAGTTCAGGGTTCAGGTGCCGATGGTTCAACAACTCGACAAGAATTTCCTGTCTGAGAAAGACCTCCCTTCAAGACACCGACTATGTTGTTATTCCGGAGTTTTACGGCCTTCTATATATCCACCCGTACAAGAAGCATCCGGAATACAGGTTCTTCGATAAAATATTTCATTCTCCGGCAAAGAAAGTGGTCTTCAATCAAGGCACCTACCTTACGTTTAATGGAAACTCCTTTGACAAGGATGAACTGATTAATATCCATACCGATAAAGATGTTCTTGCAACAATGGTTGTATCAGAGGATGGGAGAGAATTCTTTCAATACACATTCCCTCGATCAGTTGTTTTCAGGGTGCACAACGCCATTGACTCCAACACTTTTTATTATTGTCCTGCCAAAAAGAGACAACTCTGTTTCATGCCGAGAAAGAACAGGGATCATGCCGTCAATGTTATTAATATGCTGAAATTCAGAGGCGCCCTGTCTGATTTCGAGATAGTCCCGATAGACAATACAACCGAGAACGAAACAGTTGCGATCCTACAGGAATCGCTGATTTTCTTAAGTTTCGGTTATCCCGAAGGATTCTCTCTTCCCCCCGCAGAGGCAATGTCATGCGGCTGCATTGTCATAGGATATCACGGTATGGGGGGAAAAGAGTACTTCAAGCAAGACTTCTGCTTTCCTGTAGAAACAGGGAACATCATCTTGTTCACAAAAACAGTTGAGCGAGTTCTGGATATCTACAGAAAAGATCCGGAATCTCTCGCTGAAATGGGAAGAAAGGCCTCAGCTCATATAAAGGAAAATTACTCGACGGAAAAAGAACAAAACGACGTACTGAGATTCTGGAACACATTACTGAATTGATTTGGCATAATTATTCAAGCAAGAAAGTCCTCTATGAAAACAGAACAAAATGAAATAGTTGAAAGAACTCAGAACAAACCTTTTGATCCTATCGGATCATTGGCGATGCATTGGCTGGAGATTGCCCTGTTTGGAACTGTGCTGTTCGTGTTTACTCTTCCCTTAATAATTCTTCTGAACAAACCCATCTATTCCGTCAATGGTAAAATACTTGTCTCTCCTGCCGTACAAACCTTCATTATCGGCAATGAAGAGACCCCGATCACCGGTTATTACAACGCGTACGTACGCACACATGTGAACAGGCTGCAAGAACAGGATATCATGGAAAAAGCCCTTGAGAAACTTGATCCGGATTTACAGTCGATCTTTATCCCCGATGATTCCCCTCTTTCTCTGGCAGCTGCCATCTTGTTAAAAAGGGTTGAGATCTTCCATTTAGCAGGCTCTCACCTCGTCGGCATCAGGATTGAAGGTGAAAACCCCTATGGTCTTGCCGAGATTGTCAACAGCATCATGGAAGTGTACATGGAAAAGATCCAGAATGAAATGGAGGGAAAAGACTCCAGACGATTAATGTACCTCCAGGATGAGAAGGAAAAGCTGGAAAAGGAAATCCTTGCCCAAACAAGGGTTTCCCAGGAGTTAGCCAAAGAGGTGGGCACATTTTCATTTGACAGTAATGATAATGCTTATAACGCCCAGTTCGAATCCCTGCAGCAAGAATACTCCAAGGCATACAGCAACAGAGTTCATAAGGAAAACATCCTGAGAGCATACATCAAACAGGCCGAGCTCATCAGGCAGATCCCCATCGATTCACTGGTTGAGGAATATCTCGCTCAGAATTCATCGGTTGAAAACATAACCAGGATAACCAATCAGCAGCTTCAGGAACTCCAAGTCCTGCTTTCAACATATGGAGATCAGAACCCTAACAAATCAATAATCGAGACAAAGATTCAGACCTATGATGAAATGCTCGAGAACCTGAAGGAAAATGAAAGGATTAAAGCACGATACATCGTCTCTGAAAAACGCAATTATGAACTGGAAGAAGGATTAATCGCAGCCAGAAGTGAATTCGAGGCAGCAAAGAATGCCGAAGAGGAGATCCTCAAACAGCGCAACCTCGATCTCGCAAACAGGGGAAATATCTCACAGAAGATCCTCAATGGGCAACAGATCAAGGAAAAGATCGAACATTTAAGAATGCTGCTCAATAAGATCGATGCCAGGCTCAGCGAACTGCAGCTCGAGGCAAAGGCCCCGGGTCGCCTTCAGATTGAGAATATTGCCAAAAGGCCTCAATCGCCAACCGGGAGCAAGATCAAGAAACTGCTCATTGTATTCTTTCTTGTTTCATATGGGTTCATTACATTGATATGCGTCTTCTATGATTTTTTTGACAAACGAATCCGTGACAGAAAAGATGTCCTCCATGGCCTGGGTTCCCATCCTACTTGGCCAATCTCAGACTACCGGTTTACAGGCATGGGAATCGTGCCTTTTTCGAGGGTTACCATAGATGATTCTTCGAATGTGGCTGCCAAGGCAATACAGAGCCTTTCTATCAGGATAGACAAGGAGCGCAAAGAGCACAATTCCCAGTGCGCGGTATTCACCGGAATAGACCGCAGATGCGGAACAACCGAGATCTTGCTGAATACCGCCTATGCATTTACGAAGTTATGCTCAAAGATTCTTGTAATCGATGCTCAGTTGGATCACCCGTGCATAGGAAGCATTACGCAAACCTGCACTACAAAATCCGGCCTCATAGATTTCCTTCATAACAAGACTGATATCAAGGACTGTATCGTTCATGACTATGAGCGATGTATCGACTACATCCTTCCCGGGCACACACCGTCATCAGGTGAACTTGCATCACTTGATCTTTCAACCTTCCAGCAGATGATCAGTGACCTGAAAAAAGAATACTCCTTTATCTTTATCGATGCTCCGCCCATACTCTTAAGCGACATGACGGAATATCTGGCATTACAGTCGGACATGGTGATTACCGTGATCCAGGGAGACAAGTCTCTGTATCAAGACCTTTATATGGCAGGAAACATCCTGTTCAGGCTTAAGGTTAAGGCCATTGCAGCCGTATTGAACTGGGGTGCGCCAAGAAACCTCAACAAGGCTCAGATCGTCGTATCCAGGATATTGTGGCCCATTGAGAAGATTCTTGCAAAGGTACTGGGAAAAGACCCGAAGTATGTGAAATACTTTATCCCGTGATCATTACCTGCTTATGTAATTCAGGGATCAGGATATATTATTCGCAGACATGGCTTCTTCATGTGAATATGATACATAATGATACTATATCAATGAACTATCCATCACTCAAACAGGCAGGGAAGAGATGAGCCCGATTGTTCATATAGCCATGTTCGGATGGATCCCGGTTGTAATCGTGCTTTTTTCCAGATTAAAACCCCGTCATGCCGTGATTGCATCATTTCTCATTGCCTGGCTCTTCCTTCCCAACGCCGAATATCCTCTCCCCGGACTGCCGAACTACACGAAGATCTCTGCTACGTGTTGGGGTATTCTCATAGCAGCAGCAATATTCGACATGGAAAACCTCATGCGATTCAGAGTGCGCCTCATAGACCTCCCCATGGTTATCTGGTGCATATGCCCCCTTGCATCCTCACTTGCCAACGGGTATGGTCTCTATGACGGCTTCGCCATGGCTCTTAAGCAGACAGTCACCTGGGGCTTCCCATATTTTATCGGGAGAGTATATTTTAACAGCCTGGAAGGCCTGAAAGAGTTTGCCGTCGGCATATTTATCGGTGGCATAATCTATATTCCCCTGTGTCTCTATGAGAGCAGGATGAGTCCTCAACTGCATTACGACGTTTACGGATTCTACCAGCACACCTTTGGCCAGACCTACCGCTGGGGCGGCTGGCGGCCCATGGTGTTCCTGGCTCATGGATTGATGCTTGGGATGTGGATGATGAGTGCTTCACTTGCCGGGGTATGGCTGTGGATAACCGGTATCATAAAAAAGATCTGGGGAATCCCCATGAAGCTGCTGGTTCCGGCTCTCATCCTTACTACCATATGGTGTAAATCAACTGCAGCCATAGGATATCTGATCATGGGTATCGGGATACTCATCATGTCGAAACATTTACGCAAGCCCACATTTCTCATTTGCCTGATCGCTATCCCTCTCCTTTATCTGCCTACACGGGCCACAGGGACATGGACAGGCGAAAACCTCGTCTCATTCATAGAAGAGAATATAAGCTTCGACCGGGCGGAATCACTCCAATTCAGGATGCACAATGAAGATATACTCGCAGAAAAGGCTTTGCAAAGGCCGATATTCGGCTGGGGAACATGGGGGCAGGCCCGTGTTTACGACGATCAGGGCAATGACGTCTCTATTACGGACGGTCTATGGATTATCGCCTTCGGCAATCATGGCCTGGTAGGGCTTGCATCGTTGACCCTGGCTGTTCTGATGCCGGTTTTCGTGCTCTTGCGAAACTATCCTGCACGATACTGGGACAATCCTCATGTTGCCTCTGCCGTAGTATTGGCTCTGCTCCTGGCCCTGTATATGATAGACAATCTGCTCAACGCCATGGTTAATCCCATATTCATCGTTGCAGCAGGAGGTATCGCAGGACTTGCCCCTGCGGCCCTTGCAATAAAAACACCCTCGGAAGATCATATGGATGTTATTCAGACAGATCTCGTGTACTCTCCGAGATTCTTATAATGCAATGCCCCGCGCCAAGAAAAGGGTGAACTGGCCACATGATATCGAATTGTCGGAACGTGGTATCGGAATGAAGGCACTGTGCTATTTTTCCCTGATATACGGGATATCCATCTCATCAAGAAGCGCCCTGTATTTTAATGCTTCTGTAACGGGTTGATCCAGATACTCGAGATGGCCCCAGGAACCATACTTTGTCTCTTGTGCAGTTACATAAGAATAGGCCATGAAGAGCTTGATCTCCATCTCTTTACAAGAACCTAGAAATCCCCTGTAAACCCGGTAAAGATCCGATGATCTCTGGGAGTCCCAAAGGGCCTGCAGATAAGGCGGTGATGAACCTAACGGCGAGGAACAGATTGAAGGACCTGCTTCATATGCAAGAAGATCGACATTGTATTTTGATGCAATACGTGAGTGCTTCTTTATTGTGGCAATCGATTCAGTCTCAATATTACCCATGACAAGTCTCATAACATCGGTTGCCGTAGCCCTCGGACCAAGAATCCGGAGTTCCTCATAGTCGTCCTTTCCCAGGCCGAAGTAGGCACTTGTTGCTATGGCATCCATACCGTCAGGGCCAAGATAATCTATTGCGCCCTGTATGATGCGGGGACTCACCTGCTGACCGCTTACAACGCGTATGACCCGGCCTGTTTGATCACCGAACGTCATCTGCCAGATATTGAAGGCTTGCCCGGCAAACTGTGCATATTTTTCAGGATGTGATAATCCGGATTCACCGTTTTCTTTAACCCAGTGGTATTGTTTAAACATCGCGTTCCATACTTCATTTGAATATTCCAGATACACTTTCCGATCAGGGGCAAGACGTTCTTTTACGAGCTGGGCAAATCGCCTTATATAATCACTGTCGGCCTGATGCGGCATACAAAACCATGGGTCAGCACCCAATTCATTACAAAGATCAACCATATATTCAATGGCCACCCCGGATACTGAAGCCTGCGTATATGAAGAAAGTTTTGTTCTTTGAGACCAGTTCTTCATGCCGGAATCATTTGTTTTCTGCCAGTCCATAAACCGGATGACCTTGAAAGGTCTCAGTCTTTCAAGGAATACCGGATTGAATGGCTTCGTTTCACAGGTTGTCTCAAAACCAGGCATAATAACACGGATATTCCTGATATGGTCACCCTTTTCAGAACGCATGATCTTCATGAGAATGCCGTTTCCACCAGGTGACGGCGTGACATCCAGCTCAATACGGCCCGGTTCGGCACTGATCATCTTTGCATCGAACCCGAACCGGATCTCGCCTTGTCCATCATACAGGCAGACATATCTCCCTGCAGGATAATGTGGATAGACAGTCCTTAACATCAGAGAAGCGACAATCTGTGGGGCTTCGGCTCCTTGAACCTCAACAGGAAGAAAGATCGGATACCCGTCATGGTCCAGGGGTATGGAATCAAGCATATCCGTGTGCCATGAATTCTTTCCGCCTTGAACCTGATGATGGTTTTGTGTCACCCATTCCATGGAACACTTGGCTACATCAACAAACGGCAATTCTCGTGTCCAATAGGATACTGCTGACAGATTCATCCCTATTGCCATCCCATCTGAACCCGGACGAGAAACCGTGGCCTGATGTGTGCCAGAAACCATATAGTAGATCAAGACACATGCACCAATGCCAACAAAGGAAAAAAGGGTTGTCTTGATCCATTGTCTTTTCATGATTGCATAACTATCTAGCATATAAACCGGAAACTATCCATCTCGAGCGTTAAAATGAACAATTGCCACGCATTCTATCAGCACAGCATCGCATAAAGGGCAGCCCTTATGGGAAAACTTCATCAGTTTATAAACCTGATCATCAAGCCCCAGGATCATTCCCTGAAACTTCAGAGCATACGCGCAGCCATGTGGTCTGCACTGGAAAAAGGGGGCAGCAATGCCTTGAGAATGATCGGAAGCCTCATCCTCACCCGGATACTGTTTCCCGAAGCCTTCGGGATCATGGCAACAGCACAGATCTTTGTTGTCATGATACAGCTCTTTTCCGATGTAGGTATAAGAACCGCCATTGTCCAGAATCAAAATGGTGCACAGCCGGAATTCCTGAATACGGCATGGTTCATCTGTCTGTGCCGCGGCGCTGTCCTTTCTCTTGTTATTATTATACTTGCATGGCCTGTGTCCCTTTATTACGCCCAGCCGGAAATCAAGACAATACTGCTCATCATGGCATTGAGCCCGCTGATCAGCGGCTTTGAAAACCCTGCACTCACGGTAATGATCAAGATCTTCCGGGTGGAAAAAAAGGTTGCACTGGAGCTTGGATCACAAACCCTCGGACTCTTGAGTTCAATAGTCCTGGCCTACCTCATGCAATCCGTATATGCACTTGCCATCGGGGTTGTTCTTTCAGTGCTCTATAAAACGTTAGGATCTTTCATAGTAGCGCCCTACCATCCCGCATTACAGCTAAACAGGACCTACGCTCTCGAGATATTTCATTTTGGAAAATTCATCTTCATGAATACTCTGATCAGCTTCACCGCCATGAATGCAGATATATTCATAGTCGGCAAGGTATTACACATGACGGATCTCGGGATATACAGCATCGGGAGAAATATCGGACTGCTACTATGGATGATCTGTCTTCAGATATTTGTCCAGTCATATATGCCTGCTATCAGTTCGGTACATACCGATCTTTTTCGCACCATCCGAATATATAAAAGAACCGCGACATTGGCTCTCGCCTTGATCATCCCTGTTTCAATGATCTTTGCATTGTTTTCACACGACATTATCAGACTGTTGTATGACCCGCGATACCAGAGTGCAGCGATATCCATGTCCTGGTTCAGCCTGAGCGGGATACTGCTGGTTCTCAATGCAATAAACAGCAACACCTTCATCGCCATGGGAAGACCACAATACGAGACCATGTCCATGGCAGTAGGTGCCATCTTTGTTTGCATTCTTATCCCGTTGGGGGCGAAATACTTCGGCATGGCAGGAGCGGCGGCAGGGATGTTCCTATCAATACTTGCCATTACAATCGCACAGTCGTTCAATCTTATATTTGCCCTTCGATTCCCTTTCTCAAAGGTCCTGCATCTCTGGTACCAGATACTCCTGGTCCCGGCATCCATTATATCCTTCTATTGCATATTGTTGACTCCACTTGCAAACACCGGCACCTACAACATACCCTTTCTTGTTGTCATGACAGTACTGTCTCTTGCAGCTTCAGGCGGTTTGTATATTCTGTGGGAAGGAACAAGACCATTTAATGATCAAAAGGCCTAAGACAATGAAGCACCTCGCCGCAAGCAGTTTACGTATCATCTTAATAAAGAGAATCATATTGTACATAACAACAGTGCCTGGATCATTTCTGATAAGGGTCATCAGGCCTCTTTGTTCTTTGCTGAGACGCATCTATTACCTGATGTTACTTAAAGCGGATATCGGCAATGTCGATGTATCGGTTCAGTGTGACGGACGGATCCATGTAGAAGGCACAAGAAATGTGACCATCAAGAAAAGATCCAGGCTGGGCAGAAACACAGAACTGAGAACAGTTGAACAGGGCAGCATCCATCTCGGTGAGGATACAAGGATAAACAAGGGATGTACCCTGGTGTCTTATTCATCGATATTCATCGATGATTATGTCATAATCGGGGAATATGTCTCCATCAGGGATGCCGATCATGGCATGGACCCGAGCCAGCCCATGCGTTACCAGAATCATACCTGCGCGCCCATACATATCGGCAGAGATGTATGGATCGGTCGCGGGAGCTGTATCCTGCCGGGCGTGACTATCGGAGAAGGCTGCGTAATCGGGGCCAACAGCGTTGTGAACATTGACATCCCCTCATACTCGATCGCTGCCGGGGTACCGGCAAAGGTTATCAAGAAAAGGAGCTAGTGACCTGCCGGCAACAGCAGAGGCCCAGATACGATATGGAGAAAAGATTGAAGATAGCCTATCTGGCACCTGAGATTCCAGCGTTATCTGCCACATTCGTCTACAATGAGATCCTTGAACTTGAAAAAACCGGCATCAGTGTCGTACCGGTCTCTGTACACAGACCGGGGACTTCTGCCATGGAAAAGGCTGCAAAAGAGCTGGGGAAAAGAACGCATTGTCTCTATGAAACGCCTCTTGCCGGATTTATCACAGACAATGCCAGGATGTTTCTAACCAACCCGGCAGGGTTCATGAAAACATTGTGCACGGCATCTCGCGATGCGCTGGGCATGCTCGCACATCCACGCACTGCACTGGGGATCATGTATCGCTTCTGCGTGGCATCAACCCTGGCAAAGATCCTCATCGAGAACAGGTGCCGTCATATCCATGCGCATTTTGCACACATACCAACGGATATTGCCATGTATGCATCGTCCCTCGCCGGGATTTCATACAGTTTCACCGCCCATGCAAACGATCTCTTTGAACGCGGGTGGCTCTTGAAGGAAAAGGTTCAGCGTTCGGGTTTCAGTGCAGTGATCTCAGGATTCAACAAAGATTTTCTCATGAAGAACCGCGCTCCCGGAGACAAGATCCACGTCATCCACTGCGGGGTCGATTCCGGCACGTTTCAGCCACGCAAAAGGCGGCGCACGTCAAAGACCCTGCAGATAGGCTCTCTCGGCAGAATGGTGGGGAAAAAAGGGTTTGATGTCCTTATCGATACAGCAGGAATTCTTATAGATTCAGGAAGATCGCTGCACATGGATATCGCCGGAGACGGTCCGCTGATGGATGACCTTCGCAGACAGGCAGAATTAAAAGGACTGGCAGACCATATCTCCTTTCCCGGCCCCATTGCACATGAGGACGTATCTTCCTGGCTGCAAGATCAGGACATCTTTGTTCTGCCCTGCAGAAAAGACAATAACGGTGACATGGACGGCATCCCGGTTGTGCTCATGGAGGCGATGCTCTCGGGTGTCCCGGTTGTGAGTACACGGATCTCTGGGATACCCGAACTGATTGAAGACGGGATAACCGGTTGCCTTGCTGCTCCTGACAATCCCTCCGAACTGGCTGCTGCAATCGAGAAGATTGCAGGCAACAGCAGATTCAGGAAGATCATAACAGAAAATGCCGCCAAAAGAGTGCTGCTCGATTTCGATCTTGCAGAAAATACCGCGAGACTTGCCCATCTCTATAAGGAGGTTATCGGATGAAACCGGAGACACCACGATATGTCATCATCTGCCCTGTCCGGGACGAGGAAAAGTATCTATCGGCAGCCATCAAGAGTATTGCCGCACAAAGCATACACCCGGTTGAATATATCCTTGTTGACGACGGGTCCACAGATAAAACCCCGGACATCATTAAGAAAGCCTGCGAGAAATATCCCTGGATACACTGTGTGAAGCGTCAAGACAGGGGAGAACGAAAGATTGGCTCTGGTGTCGTTGAGGCCTTTTACGACGGATATGGAACCATTCGGTCGAAAGACTATGACTATATCTGCAAGATGGACGGCGATCTCACGGTAGGACCTCTGTATTTTGAGACCCTTTTCGACAAGTTCAGGAAAGACCCCTGCCTGGGTGCTGGAAGCGGCAAGCTCTTTCTGCAGCTCGATGACGGGGGCCTCACTGAAGAGAGGATCACGGATGAGAGTGTCCTTGGCGGCGTCTTGTGCCTGTCGAAGAAGTGTTTCGAAGAGATAGGCGGATTTGTTCGGGAGGTCATGTGGGACGGGATCACATTCCACCGCTGCCGCATGGAGGGCTACAGGACAAGGAGCTTCCGGGACCCTCAACTCAGGATCTACGACCACAGGATTATGGGCTCCTCCTACAAGAGCATCTATCATGGCAGGCTGAGGTGGGGATGGGGGCAGTACTTCATGGGCACCCACCCCCTGTATATCCTTGCAGTCGGTTTCTACAGGATGCTCGAGAGACCCTTTGTCATCGGCGGCATATTGATCATGCTCGGATATCTCAAAGGCCTGATCACTAAAACGCCTCGATATGATTATCCTGGCTTCAGAAGATCCCTGCATGCGTGGCAGCTCGAGCGGCTGAGACTGGGAAGAAGGATCGAGACCATCCCTTCGGCACTGTCCGAGGGCAAGTCCAAGGATGCCAGCAGTGATTAGGCATACCTGTATCTATTGTCATGTCTCCATCATCGACGGGAAGATACATGGATAGCAGCATCGATCTTACAATCGTTATCGTATCGTTCAACACGAAAGAAATCACAAAAAGGTGTCTCACATATATCGAGCAATATTCAGC
>DSAD01000156.1 GCA_011372875.1 Deltaproteobacteria bacterium | reverse complement strand
GCTGAGAGCAGGAAAAGAGATGGATTTGACATGATTGTCATCAGCTACCTTCAGCGAGTTGATGTAGCACAACCGTAAAAGCTTCGGGTCGTCCGGCGCTCCTGAGTATACCGGACCCACCGTATGGACGACAAATTTATTGGGGAGATTGTATCCTCTTGTGATCTTTGCCTCACCTGTTTCACATCCTTGGAGTTTTGCACACTCCTCCCACAATCCCGGACCTGCTGCATGATGTATGGCACCGGCTACACCTCCGCCTGGAGCCAGCCTTGAATTTGCCGCATTCACCACAGCATCGGTATCCTGTGCCGTAATGTCACCCGTGACAAATTGAAGCCTGGATTTGCCTGCCTGAATCTCTTTCATACTATCCTCCTGACCACCTTCTTTCTTTCCGAAGCGGATCCCCAAGAAGATTCCCAGAAAACAAAGACTCTATGTATACCGTAACATTCATGATTGCAATCCTTACCATCTGCTTATTTTCCATGCTCCACCAATAAACCTTTTTCCCTGGTTGACTTTTTCAGTCATTGTTTATACTCAAGCATAACCATAGAAGATGGAGGCCCTAAATGAATATAAATTCTCTGATCCAAAAGATAAAGGCAAGAGATGATTACAGCAAGGTAGGCATGATCTTATGCCACAACGGGGTTGTCAGGGGAACCTCACGAGACGGCAAGCCGGTTTCCAGGATCGATGTCAGGGCTGACTTTGATGCAATCCATGCTGTCGTTGCCGAACAGAAGAAGCGTCCAGGCATCGTCGAAATCCTTGTTGAGGTAAATGAGGGTGAACTCAATGTCGGTGACGATCTTCTCGCTATTGTAGTTGCGGGCGATATTCGAGACAATGTCATTCCTGTCCTTACGGATACGCTTAACGCGGTCAAAGCAGGGGGTACAAAAAAGAAAGAATACGAATGAACAGTCTTACTGGCCCTATATTATCCAGTCACTGTAAAGGCCGACTCCGGTAAAACTACCTTCTTTTCTGAGCCTTTGCTTTGAGTTTGCGTAATTCAACAATCAGATTGTCCTGATCATACTTCTTTATCAGGTCTAACATGGCCTCTTCAAAAAAATCATTCAGGCTCTTATCAAGCAGCACGGCCAACGCCCTGAATTCGTTAAGAAGTACATCGCTTACCCTGGTATTGAACGCAACCTTTTTGGCCATATACATTCCAACTATTATAGTTGCTATCTTTATGTCAACTAATATTGTTATATTGCTGTTATATATGTTGCTATCTATCATTCTCTGTATTACATGGGGCAAACAACAACTTCGCAGATTCACAGATACGCCTTAATTTGATCAGTTGCATGATATAACAAAACTCTTCGTACAGAACCAGCCCTTATTTTCCAACATCCCCATTGGTGTTAATCAATAATATGAACCCCCAGTGAAAGCCCTGGACTCTGTTCCTTAAGCCTGCTACGGGGAATGAGCACTAAGCTTCTCATCAGGCAACATATCCTGCGTAGTTCAAAGCGAAGCAGGGAGCGAAAGCGACAACAGAATTCAATAATCAGACAGAATTCAATAATCTTGACTCATGTAATCTCTTATGATAGCAACAGCTACGTTGTACGGGGCCGTAGCTCAGTTGGGAGAGCGCTTGAATGGCATTCAAGAGGTCGAGGGTTCGATTCCCTTCGGCTCCATCCTTCAAAGAGCATCGTCGCGATTTTCCGGAGGTTTTTCTTGATCAGAACCTACATCGCCGGGGTTCGCACCAAGCTCCAGAGCCAGGGCCTTCGCCTCGTTAAATTTAGCAGATGCCTTTGCAACCTTTCGGTTAGCTGTTTCTGAGAGTGCATCTGCTTGCGCTTTTTCTGCCTGTGCTTTCACGATCTCTTCCTCGTCGGCGCCAAGAGAGTTCATCTCCTCAATTTGTATGTTTTTATCGATTGTTTGTTTTGCTGCCTTAGCTGCATCCTTTTTAGCCTCATGCAATCTCTTCTTAGCGGTCTCCATTGCATCGAGAGCGTCTGCGAGCTCTGCAACCCTTCCTTCTTCAGGCCCTGATTCAAGATCGATATCCTCTGCCGCCAGTACCAGCGCCACAATCGGCAGCAGATCGAGAAGGTCATCAACCTTGGCGCCGAAGGGATCTAGGATCTTGTTTTCCCTAAGCCGGAACGGAAGGAACACCATAGCTGCATCAGCTGATTTTTCAGCCACAGAATCTGCGTCAACATTGTTAATGATTTCTATTTTCGCCTCGATACGAACCTCATCAAGCATCTGATCAAGACAGTTGATCAAATCCTCAACTCCCCCGGGTGCTGCGATCGATTTTCCGTTCGAATCTCTACACAGGGGTCCCTTGGCATTATTCACTTCAGATGCCTGCGCAACCCCAAGCATCCTTATCTTTGCATCACTCCATTGCCTGCTTCGGGTCATAAGATATGCGAGCAGAAGCATAAGCCGGCTTGTTGCATCACCCCACCACCAGACATCAATCCTGCGTTTATTAGGTGGGACAGTATCAAGCAGTGCCCATTCATCTTCCTTGGAATCGAGAATAATAAGGTTGCAGCCAAGCCTGAATGCTGTTCTCAGATAGAGTCCGTATCGCATCTCACGAACCCCGAAAAATCCTTTATCCAGTTGTTCAAACCAGTTGAGCAAAACCGTATTTACCCTGACAGGGCCGATACCGAATCCCTGCACAAGGGTTTGGATTGTATCCTGAGCATTAGCAGCCACAACCACAAGAGGGAATGCATTCAGGTTATGTTCCTCAATACTCTTTCTTAGTTCGTCCTGTGCATCCTGCTTGAGTTTCAGCATCCTTATCCCTTGTCCTTCAAGGATACGCACAGCTGTGGTCATACCGCTGCCGCCTTCGAGCCAGGATGAAAACTGGAGAAGATGCTGTCTTCTATGGGCATCGTTCGAAAACGCAAGGAGCTGTGGCCGCCAGTCCCTGGGATGTTCGGGCTCACGTGCAGCAGCGTGGAGATGATCTCTCACCTGCTGGAGATGGAATGATCGCCGGCTGTCCACCCATCGTTCAACGCCTACGGCACGCTTCAGATACTGATATATGGCAAAGAGTATTGCAAGGGCAAGAGCCCCGGCAATCGTATTGATGGCAAGCATTGCCGCAAGGCAGGCTACCGCCCCCATCAGGGAAAGTCTGAGGTTGTAGAATCTGAACCGGGGACGAAACGAAGGGCTTGCAGCACGAGCCTCGAAATACGTAGCGTAATTGAGCAGACCGTAAGAGATAAGAAAGAACATGGATACTACAGGAGCGATAATATTGAGATTGCCGAGACTTATCGTTACAAATGCGATCCCGGCAGAGAGCAGAACTCCACTTCTGGGATTATCACCGGGCCCATGGCCCTTTGCAAAAGGAACAATAAACGGGAAAACCTTATCCTTTGCCATGGACTGTAGGATACGGGGTGCCCCCATAAAGGATGCCATTGCAGAGGAAAGTGTAGCGGCAATGACCCCGGCATCTATGAAAAACCCTGATAAGGCAACCTGTTTCATGGCGCCGTAATCGCCTGCCAGAAGATCCCTCTGAGCTGAAGCACTCATAACTATGGCAACACAAAAATATATGACCATGGAAATGCCCACGGCCAGAAATGTCCCAATGGGAAGACTTTTTCCCGGGTCATTGAGATCTCCCGACATGCTTACCCCCTGAGTGAATCCCGTAGCCGCTGGAAAAAAGATGGCAAACAGTATCCAGAATTCCCCAGATGATTTCACCGAACCAAGATTTGTCTTCAAGAGGGCACTGTCCCACTTCAGGTAGCCGCCCAGAAAGAACGATATCAGGGCCAGCAAAAGTATACCCATGACAACATACTGAAAACGTGTTGCATAATCAGTACCGAGCCATGCAAGTATAAACAGCAACCCAACCGCAACGGCTGCGATGATCTGGGGAAGAAACGCTACTGTCAGTGGCAGCATCTCTGCAACGACCTCGCCGAAACCGATCGAATAAAATGCAACGGAAACCGACTGGGCAAGAAAGAGTACTATCCCGATCGCTCCGCCGAACTCAATCCCCAATGTGCGGGATATAAGATAATAATCCCCTCCTCCTTTTACTCGGAAGTTGGTAGCTATTGCCGACAGCGAAAACGTGGTCAGCACGGAGATGGTGTTGGCCAGGGCGATAATCAGGAGCGCCTTTATCAGACCGGCATTTCCCACGACATAACCGAGACGCATGAAGAGAATGATCCCGAGTATGGTGAGGATGCTCGGGGTAAACACCCCGGCAAAGGTACCCAGTTTATTTGCAGAATCACCTTGTCCAGGTTTTATACCGGCTTCATATCCTTCCATAGGATCCTTACCCCTCACAATTCAAAGCAAAATAATACCGGGTATTGTCAATAGCTCATAAATAATACCATCAAGGCAACAAAAGGCAAGAAGACTTGACAATATCTTATAATCCTTTATTTCTTCATTATAGACACTGTGATTATTCGAAGAGAACGTTTTTAATTATTTTGGGGGAAGAATGAAGACCTTACCTTTTCAAAGCACGAAGGCACTTGCCTTAAGCTGGCTTTTCTTTTCCTTGATACGTTTTATTTTAGGGTTTATTCATATCCGCGCTGCGATGAAGACCATAAAACCCATAAAGTTCAGCATCAGTGATGCAACCGGCAGAAAGATCTCCTCGGCTGCCCAGGAAGAACTCAACAGACTGATAAGCGAGGTTAATGACTATATCGAAAGATATAACCAGTCATCTTCCAGGCAGCATATTATAACTGCATTCGGTTACTATGCAGCCGCACTGACGGCTTTGTTCTCCATGCTTCTGATTCTGAGATCGATGATGCTGAGAAACCCTCGATAAAGAGGTTATGAAAACAGCAATCAAAGGCCGGAACATAGCCTTGGACAAGGCTGAGCTGCCTTGAAACGCTGACATTATCCTTTCTTTGCAAGAATGATCCTTGCATCGGCAATTATGCACCTATGAGATGTACATATGACCGGATTCAGATCTATGGTTTCGATAAGCCCGTCAAGGTCTGTCAACAGTTCGGAAAAGATCATGAGTGTTTTGCACAGCTCATCCATTGCTATTGGAGAAGTTCCTCTATAACCTTCCAGCAATCTGTGTGCCTTGAGGCCATTTATCATGGCAAGAGCATCGTTCATATCTATCGGGGCCATCCGCAAACTCGTATCCCGATAAATCTCCACTCCTACACCGCCGATGCCCAGAAGAACCATGGGTCCAAACTGGTAATCCATTGTTCCGCCAATGATAAGCTCAATCCCGCCAACAAGCATTTCCTCCACAAGCATTCCGGAAAACCCTTTAATTTGCTGTAATCCGGCAAAGGCCTGTTCAAGTTGATCTCTGGTTTCGATCCCGACAACAACCCCTTTCACCTCCGACTTATGGATAACCTCAGGCGAGACCACCTTGGCTACCACGGGATAACCGATATCATCAGCGAACACTGCGGCTTCATTCGGATTATTGACCACAGCAAATCGGGGAACATAGAGACCGGCAATGGAAAAAACATGCTTTGCATCAGGCTCCATAACCCAGCCCCATTTTTTAGATGCAGACAGAATATTTCTTATCTCGTCTTTCAGCATGGTTTGTTCCTCCTCAATGCGGTAGCCATGAGTACGGCACCTTCAATCGAAGGAGACACAGGTACACCGTTGAGCTCAAATCCCTCGATCAGCATATCATACTTATCCACATGGGGGACATAAGCAACGAGCGGTTTGCCTGACTGTCTGGACACACTGCTCAGCTTCGAACCTATATCGGATGTAATCCCCGGTAAATATGGAAGGAGCAGGACAATCACGCAATCGATTTCATTCAGGGCAAAGAGTTTCTGGGCAGTAGCGACAAAGTCTTCGTCAACACCGCTACCGGTGAGATCAACGGGGTTGTTAATCGATGCGATATGTTGAATATTTTCAGAGAGGATCTCCCTGATCTGATCCTGGTCAGAAATGGACACAGCCGGTACAGTAAGACCCCTTTTCGAACAGGCATCAACAGCTATGGCGCCATGACCTCCGCTGCCGGTAATAATACCTATTCTGCCGTCTATGAATCTTTGATAGGCACCCAGAGATTCACAGAATGAAACAAGCTCCAGTTCGTTTTCCGCCTCAACAACCCCATGCTGTGCGAGAGCAGCGGAAAAACTCTGATAGTCTCCGGCCAGTGATGCAGTATGGCTGGAAACGGCTTTCTTCCCTGCAGGGCTCTTGCCGGATTTGAGTACAATAACCGGTTTCGGACACTTCCGGGCATCCAGAACAAACCTCCGGCCTTCATCCTTGCCAAAGCCCTCGATATAGAAAGCCAGGACCTGTGTCATCGGGTCCTGCGCAAAATAGTCAAGCAGATCCAGTTCATTGAGTACTGCCTTGTTCCCGATACTTACAGCCCTGGACAGGCCGATCCTCTCTTCGGCAAACTTTATCATCAGATCCACCAGGATACCCCCGCTCTGGCTTACTAAAGCTACATTGCCGGGCTCGGGCTTTACCATCCGTTCGATGGGAAGGAAAAAACTATCGACCCGGCGCGGTACATATATACCCAGGCAGTTTGGCCCGATAAATGGGAAAGAGGCCTCCTGGGCCAGAGCGGCTATACGATCCTGAAGATCGATATTTCCCACCTCGGCAAAACCCCCGGAGATTACCACGCCCGATCTTACTCCGGAACGAATACAATCGCTGATAACATCAGGTGCCATCTCCGCACGGACAGCAATAACAGCAAGATCAACCTTCTCAGGTATTTCAGATACCTGTTTATAGATCTTTTCGCCGTGAAGCATCCCCCCCTTTGGATTCACCGCATATACATCAAGAGGATAGCGAAGATGATTCTTGAAGAAAATAACATTTGCGGGATGACGGTCATTGCCCGATGATACACCGATTACAGCCATGTTTCCCGGGGCAAATAACGGATCAAGATCCATATAAACCTCCCAGCATCATATTCCTTATGGACCGGACCAGCAATCTGATAATTATAAAGATTCTGCCCGAGAAACTGTCCAATAATAAATATAATGTTCCTTTTGATAAGCGCAACCATCGCTAATACAATGGCAAGAAATACCTGTTGCTCTTATCTTGAGATACAATTGGGGTTGCTAACCACCTATCGAGTCCCTGTTTTCCCTCTCATTCAATGGAATATAAGAGTTCTCCTGTAAAAGAGAGGTTACATATGCCGGCCTCATGATCTTGTTCTGAATGATCTGTTCAATCCTGTGGGCAGCCCAGCCCACCACCCTTGCCATGGCAAATATCGGGGTATAGAGCTCAACCGGTATTCCCATAAGTTTATAGATAAATCCCGAGTAGAAATCAACGTTTGCAGCAACAGTCAGACCCTTGCGCTCAGTAAATATATCCTGCGCTACCTCGGCGACAAGATTATACAGCCGGAATTCCGGCATGGAACCTTTGATTCTGGCCAGTTCCTCTGCCTTTGTCTTGAGAAGTACTGCACGGGGATCCGACAGGGTATATACGGCATGCCCGACACCATAGATCGTGCCTTTTCCGTCATGAGCCTGCCCATCGAGGATTTTCTCGAGAAAGCGTCTGATCTCATCCCTGTCAGCCCAATCCCGTACATTCCTTTTGATGGTCTTCATCATGCTTCTCACCGATTCATTTGCCCCTCCATGAAGGTGCCCGCTCAATGAAGCAATACCGGAGCAGATAGCCATGTAGGTGTTGGCCCCGCTCGAAGAAACCGATCTTACTGTAAATGTGGAGTTGTTTCCGCCTCCATGCTCGGCATGCAATATCAAAGCAAGATCGAACAGGAGTGCCTCTGCTTTAGTCGGCAATTTCCCCTTGAGCATGTATAGGAAGTTTTCTGCAGTTGATAATTCCGCATCGGGTTTAATAATGTTGAGATTTAACCCCTGTTTGTATTTCATGACATTATAATTATACGCTACAATCGTTGGAAATTTTGCAATCAGATTGATGCACCGGTTCGTTTCATCCCTGAGATCTGTGGATCGTGGACTCCGGTCGCACCGGCTAAGATGAGAAATAACAGCATGAAGTGCAAACATCTGATTTTCATTCTCTGCCTCCTGCATGAGGATACCTCTCTCAAGCTTTGTCAATGCCCTTCTTTTTGCCAGTATGTCCGAAAACCGGTTAAGATCTTTTTCATTGGGCAGTTCACCTGTAAGCAGCAGGTATGCAATCTCATCGAATCCGAATCTGCCTTCTGCATGGATATTACCAACAAGATTCATCACATCGTAACCACAGTACAAAAGCCTCCCCTCGCAGGGTTGGGCAACATAGCCTTTCCCGTCTTCAGCAGGCACCTTGTCATAACCCACTACAAGGCCTTTCGAGGTAATACCCACAACAACACCGGTACCATCCGGATTCCGCAAACCAAGCTTTATGTCCTTTTCTTTTATCAGTTCCGGTGATACCTGATCGTGATTATTCTCAAGTTCTTCAATCTTCAATAATATTTCTTCCATTCATCCTTCTCCATTCTCATAAGGCTATGGCGCATAAAGATCTCTTTCCTGGCCACTTGACAGGTCAACTCGTTATACTAACAACATTTCAGGTATAATTCAAGACCCTTGCCACAGAGCTGTCACAGAGCGTGTTACAGAGTGTCACAGATTGATCATCTTAAACAGCAGGCGGGCTCTGAGTATTTCTTTTACGGAGTAACTGGATAATATCGAGAATCTTTGCTATCTGGCCGGTAACGATGATGGCATCTCCTGGACAAAGAACATCCTCTCCGCCGGGATTGAATACCGATGTCCCATTTTTTCTTATCGCCAGTATACTTACATGATACTTTTTCCTCATTTCAATCTCCATGAGGGATTTGCCTGCCAGCAGACAGCCTTCGTTCACCCGCAGAGTCACCACCTTGAATTCCGGCAGTTCCTGTTCAAGACGATGGATGGCCGTTGCCTCGCCCGACAGGCCTCGCAGCATCTTATAGCCGTCTGCGCGCAGCTCCGCAATACAGCGCTCAATATCATCGCGGGGAATAAGATATTCCGAAAGCGCCCTGGAAAAGATCTCTATCGAGGTCTCAAATTCTTCGGGAATAACTTCGTCGGCTCCCAATTCATACAAGGGGGAGACCTCTCTTACAAACCTGGTCCTGGCAATGATATGAAGATTGGGGTTCAACTCCCTCAATGCCGTGGTTATTCTCCTGGTGGCAGCAGCGTCGGGAATCGCAATTACAGCCACCCGTGCATTCTTGGCTCCGACATGTTCCAGGACAGCCCCTTGTGTGGCATCACCGTAAAAGATAGGTTGCCCCGAAGCCCTTTCTGACCGTACTGTTTCTGCATTCACCTCGAGAATGACATATGGGATACCCGCCATCTTTGCGGCCCGTGAAACATTCCTGCCATTTACCCCGAAACCGATGATGAGCAGATGGTCATCCATGATATGCCGGTTTTCCGAAAAGGCATCAAAACTCACAGACAGAAAACCGTTCTTTATCTTGGCCGGGAAAGGGAACTTCATCAGGATATCGGCCACCCTGGGGGACAAGTTCAAGATAAAGGGTGTCACTGCCATGGTAAGCAGGGAAACATTGAGAAAGATCTGGTATTTTGTCTCGTCAATAAGGTTATATTCCATGCCTGTCCGGCTCAGGACAAAGGAAAACTCCCCGATTTGTGCCAGGGCCAGACCGGTCAATACCGCTATGCGAAGCGGATATCCCAATAACATTACTGCTATCCCCCCGGTAGCAGCCTTCAGTATAATTATTCCCAACGCAAGAGCGAGGATCAGCGCAAGATTTTCTCCCAGGAAAGAAAGATCGAGAAGCATTCCTATGGAGATAAAGAAAAAACTGACAAAGATGTCCCGGAAGGGCAGGATCCGCCCGAGTGCTTCATGGCTGTACTCTGATTCGGAGATGATCAGTCCGGCAAGAAATGCACCCAGAGCAAGTGAAAGCCCGAGTTCGGCCGTCATCCATGCCACACCCAGACAGATCATCACGATACTGAGAAGAAACAGCTCGCGGCTTCTTGTTTTGGCTATCTGAAAGAGAATGTTCGGGACTATCCATTTGTAAGAAACATACACGAATACGAGCAGGGCCAGCCCTTCGACAACAAGAGTTGCAAAGCTCACATCGGTTTCCCCCGGCATTCCGGACAGAAAAGGGGTGAATATCATCATGGGAACAATGATGAGATCCTGGAAGATCAGGATAGCAAGGGTGTTCCTTCCATGCGGTCTCGTGATTTCAGCCCGCTCGTCAAGCAGTTTGAGGACGATGGCAGTAGAACTCAATGATACGAGAAACCCGATAAAAACGGCCTTGTTCCAGGCAAGACCGCCGAATACTGCAAGTGCATAGGTAAGTGCCAGGGTAAACCCTACCTGGAGAGAGCCTCCCAGAAGGACCGGCCTCTTGATCTCCAGGAGATTCTTCAGAGAGAATTCGATCCCTATGGTAAACAGGAGCAGCACTATACCGAATTCGGAAAGATATTCCACCTCGCGGCCTTCACCGATCAACCCGAGCCCGTGCGGCCCTGCAAGTATTCCGGTAAGGATAAACCCTATAATGGACGGTACGCGGATACGGAGAAACAGAAAGATCACGGCAATGCAAAGGCTGAAGACAATAAGCAGATCTGCCAGTAATGACGTTTCCATGGTAATATGTAAAAACTACCACTGCTACACATCTTATTCAAGACGTTTTTTTACTCATGTTTTTTTACTCAGGTTGCGCAAACGAGAAAGATGCCCGAAAAACCGATGCGACCGTCATGCCCATATAAACAGGATACCGTGGTATCGTAAAGCTGTTTTATCCCACATTTAGCAGTTCCCTTTTCCTTTGCCTGTACTCCGACCGACAAAGACAAAAAGATCTCATCAGTCTTCCTGCAGAGAATATCCTGTCTGAAATATTGCCGGAAACCCAGAACAGATCAGAACGTATACCCTACGGAGAAATGGAACCGGCCGGGGGATTCCCCTTCTTTTCTGCCCAGTTTATAACCATAGAGGATTCCCATAGGTCCGATAGGGGTAACGTATCTAAACCCCAGACCAAGAGATGTACGCACATCATTCGACCCCATATCCTCATAAGTATCACGCACAGTTCCCATATCATAAAAACAGGCCAGTTCAATCTGGCGCCCAAGATCAATCCTCGCTTCAATACTTCCGACAACAGAGAAAAGCCCACCCTGAGGGTCTCCGTTCACATCGATACGGAGACTGTTCTCATCATAACCGCGGACATCGAGCGTGCCTCCCAGATATAAAAGCTGATCGTCGGGCACCCTGGCCCTGACTCCGTAATCATTGATATACCCCAGACGCGTGAGGAACGCCAGGGTTAGCCGGTTTATGGGACTCACGTAAAACCTTGTATCCAGTCGATATTTCAGGAAATTATCCGCAGAGTTCCTTATTCCCTTGGAAATATCCACGCTCAGAGAAGAAAAAACACCCCTGGTGGGTTTTACGAATGAATCCCTGGTATCGAACACCATCGCCGGGGTCACAACCAGAAAACCCCTTGGATCCAGGGTGTCCTGATCAAAGACCTCTTGAAACTCCACGACCCAGTCCTGAACGTATGCATCCCTGGATTCATAACGAAACCCAAGTGATGAAGTGATGTCCTGTGATATCTTCCTGCTGAAAGCGAGGGTGGCACCATAGGTGCGGATGCCGAACGTCTGATTGAACTCCTGTTTCTTTTCCGAATATATACCGAGACCTGCGGATATGCGTGTGGTCAAAAATCTCGGTTCACTTATCCCGAACTCAAACCGGTACCCGACCTGGCTGAGTTCTCCACCGGTCCATATATGCTTGTTGAGACCCCTAAGATTATGGTCTCCACCCCGGAGCTGTCCGAACACACCCTTATTGCTTTCATAGCCTGAACCGAACTGGACATAGTAGGGCTTTTTCTCTTCGATATCCACCAGCAGTGTGATCTCGTCGTTTTTCTCCTTCAGACCCACTGTCCTGAATTGAACGCTATGGAAGATATCCATGTCTCTGATATTCTTCTGTGCGTAGAGCATCTTTTTCAGGGAAAAGGGCTCACCTTGGCGCATTTCTATCTCATCGATCAGGATGTTCTGGCTTGTCCTGAAATTCCCTTTGAAATATATGCCCCCCATGACTACCTGCGGACCTTCATCTACGTCAAAGACTATATCAACAAGTGATCCGTCCTCGCTGAAAAGGGTGTATGCCTTAACCGTCACATAGGGATATCCCTGCTCGGATATAACGGAACTGAGTACATTTTCATCGCTCTTGAGCAGGTACCCTCTCAACGGTTCGCCCTCTTTAAGGCTCATCACCCTGCATGCCTGATCAAAAGAGATTGCATGCAGACCCTTTATTCGTATCGACGAGATCACGGTCAGGCCGCCTTCCCGGATGCGGATGGTCAGGTCGACACAGGTCCTGTCCGCCGTGAGAACCTCCTCGTATTCAACTGCCGCATCGAGATACCCGTTTTGCCGGTAAAAGGTCTTCAGTGCGAGGATATCTTCTTCCAGAATCTTTGTTGAATATGTCCCCTTTGTAAAAATACCCCTGCTCCTGATGTTCATCTGCTTGAGAAGTCTTGCATCATCAAAGGCAATGTTACCCTCAAAAGAAACCCTCTCTATGAGAGTACGTGAACCCTCATCAACAATAAATTCCAGGTTGCGCATCGTCGCATCCCCGGCATGAACGGTGTCCTCGCGAACTTCCACACGAGCATCTTTGTATCCTGCCTGTATGTAGCGCCGCTGAATGTTCCTCCTGCTCTTTCTAAGCCCCTTCCCCCCGGCATTGCCCTCCCGGGGGAAAACAAGATCCTTCCTGAGAGTACGCTCGGAAAAGGCTTCGTTACCCGAGATGGAGATCCTGTACTCTGGCCCCTCTTCAATCTTTACATTGATCGTGACAATCTTGCCGGCAGGATCTCGGTGCAAGAGAACATCTATCCTGCAATCATAAAAACCCTCTTCCCGGTAATGGCTCTGGAGCTTTTTCAGATCCTTATCAAGATCTCGTTGAACAAAACGGCCTGCATGGCCCGGAAGAAACGAGCTGAGCCATATGTTCATCTTTGACCTGAGTCTGAAATCCGCAAATGTCCGGTTCCCGTTCAATAAAATATCTTTGAGGATGTAGTACGGGCCCTTTTCTATCTTTACCTGTACAACGATGGTTCCACTTTCTTCATCTTCGCTTGCAGTAACGCTGGCTGCCGGTTCAATATATCCTTCTCGGACAAAGAGTTCTTCAATCAATCTTTCCTGTTCCGCGAGTGATGCCCTCCTGAAGGTACCGCCCGTATACATGGTCATGGCGCGAAGGATATCCTTTTCAAAAAGAGGATAGCTTCCCGAGATCCTGATGTCCTTGATTAGCCGGAAAGGTTTGAGCATAAAAGAAAGAACAAGCCCTCTGTCCTCCTGCCTGCCGTGCACACCGACCTCTTCAAATCTGCCAGAAGTCTTCAGTCTGTCAACGGCATCAGCGAGTTCGGCATCCAGGACTATCCGTCCTCGTTCAAGGGATATCAGGTCTCTTGCGAGTCTTTCAAACCCCTCAACCCTGCCGGGCACGTCCACGATATCAATCTCTATGGCGAGAAGGATCCCGGAATCGGGCATCACTGCCGGGCCAGGATGATCATCCCCGGCATACCCGGACCAGGAGATCAGGAGAGACATAAAACACGTGGCAATGACAATCAGATACACCTTATGCATAATACCCTGCTGCCCATTCTAGCGGAATTCCAGCTTGTAGAGCATATCCGCCCCGAAGATCCCCCGGGTATCCTGAAACCCGTTCAGGACAATATTCTCGAACAATCTGTACTCTGCCACGGCACGCTGGGAGATCTCGCTGTCTTTCAATTCCATTGCGTATTTGAGCATGATTCTCCGTGAAAGTTCCTTCCCTATGGTGAGTCTGACCGTATCGGCAAAGTCATCATCCACACCGCTTTCCAGTTCAAGCAGATCCAGTCCTGTGAACTCTCTGATGTCTTCGCCATACCGGGATGCGATAAGAGTGGCGACCATAGTCGATGCAGACGGTGTTCTGCCTCCTTTGCCTGTGATGATTTCCTGGGATGTCCTTCCGAGAACGATAAGCGAAAGGATATCGTTGTCTTCTGCCGGAGGATCTGATCTCAAAGAGATGCTCAGCGCATCGGGAGTACCGAAAACATCAAGATATATCTTCCAGTCCCGAACCCTTACCTTGCTCTGGACATCAATGGTCGCCCGGGTGGCATAGGGATCGAGGAAATCTATCACCCCTTTGGTGACCGTAAATATCCTGTTCCTGAACACAACCGTGCCCGACTCTATGGTTGACCTTCCGTAGATGACGGGATCATTGAGGGTGCCTGAAAGACGCAAGTCAGGATTTATATCCAATTGCGCTATATTGTTGTCTATAAACAGCGGGTTTCTGCGGCTGATCGAGATGTCCAGCTTCATGTTCCTGAGGAAGGCAAGTCCGATAGACCCTCTTGGAGCCCTGGTCTCCGGACTTTCACCGACGACTCTTTTCACAAAATCGACCTCCACATCCTTGTAATACAACCCCTCGAGAAGCACGACACTTCCCTGCATGCGTGTATCATCCCTGTTTCCCCGGACAACAACATCCATATCTACAAGCAGGTCCAGGGTGTCTGGCACATTAACCGGCAAAGACCACGCCTGAAGCCTCATATCGATCTCTTCCGGCCTCATGGCCTTGAGTGCTACAGTCCCTGAAAGATCAAAACTGCCTGTCTCACTCGCACCGGCGATATTCTTAAGCTCCAGGGCCTTCGGGGTCATGACGATCCGACCGCTGGTGCCGTGTATCAGCTGATCGGTATACGGTACTCTGAAAGAGATCTCCCGGAGCTCAAGCTCTCCCATGAATCCACATTCACCATCGACCAGCTCCATGTGTCCGGAAAGAAGCAGGCTGCCCGAAGTATCCGAGAGATCTTCGATAAAGGGGTCCAGCACCTGCAGAGGTATATCTCCTTGCGCCCTGATTGATTGATTCCCATGCAGCTCGCCGCCCCCCTCGATATTGATCCATCCCTTTTCGCCGAGAACCAGATGAATCCCGGGGACAGAAAATTCCTTTCCCTCAAGACTCGCCCTTAAAGACTCTCCGGAGATAATCTGGCGATTCATGAAGTTTACGCGAAGATGATTGAGGTCCATGGAAGCCTTTACATCCTTTATGCTGTGTATATTGCCGCTGCCCTCGATCTTTCCCGTAACAGTTCCGCTCAGGTCGGGATATCTGGCTATCTGAAAATACGGCGAAAGATCCAGGCTGTCAAAGACAACGGATCCGGAAAGATCCCCCTGCGCGATGAGGTATGTTGCATGGAAGTCCAGACCCTGTTTTCCTTTCAACCTCACAATATTGTCATGAAGATCGAGGACAATCCTGACATCGCCCAGACGCTCCTGATTAACGAATACATCGCCGAAAAAAAATTCTCCCTCCAGGCAAGGCTCTGCATAGGTGCCATTGCCTGTTATACTGAACCCTGCCCAGCCACTGGAAACATGGTTGGCAGCGAGCACATCGATATTCTCAAGAGAAATCCCGCTGCCCGAGAGTTGAAACGCATACTCCTTCTGCAGCGAGAACCATCCGGTGCCGGTAATGGGCTCATCACCAATTCCCGGAACAAGTTTTAAGGTCTCCAGCATAATCCTCTGGTCTTTAAGAGTGGATAAGACAAGTATCTCATCTATCTTCTGAAATCCGAGATCGATATTATTCCCTGATAGCGAAACCGATCCTTGAGGATGCTTCATGCTTCCCTCAAGGCTGACAGCAGCATTTACCCTGCCGGTTAACCCTTGTGCAATATCCTGCAGAAAAACCGTGGCGCCATCCAGATTGATCCGTATCTGCGGGTCTTGAAAAAAGTGCTTGGTTTCCGGATCAAACACCTTGACCTCCCCTGATATATGAAGGCGGGATCGATTGTTTTCGACTAGCACGTTATCAAGTAAAAACATTCCTTCGGAAAAGCCCATCGAGGATCGAACATTCCCGATACGGTAATCCTTAATATTTATACCTGTAGCAGTAAGATTGATCAGTGCATCGGGCGTATCCACACTCCCGTCCACCATCACTTCTCCATCAAAGACACCTTTAAAACCGGGCACATCGATAAAATCCTGCACATTGACAGAATGTATCTCTGCGGCAACATTCAAGGGCTGGTCGGTCCTGATATCCGGAAACCTTTCAAAGAGCCGGGCACTGCCTGATCCCTGAATCCGCGAACCTTTGTTCTTCAGGACCAGGCTCGATATTCTTACAATGCCCTGTCTGTCAAGGCCGCCTGTGCAGGTAATATTTCCAACGGTTATCCCTTCAAACCGAAGCTGTTTCCCATTGACAAAGAACTCTATCATGGGCAACGATATGGTTTCGGACACCTCTGCTGCAATGGAAAGCCTGCCATCTCCATGAACATCAAAAGGCTTTAGTATACCTTCGAGATCAGGCACATCGAGCTCAATGCGCGCCATGACTTCTTTCGATGAAAGATCGAGAGAACCTCTGGCTTCAAGCGATGCCTGCGCTGAACTTACTTCCAGGACATCTACTCGTGCAATATAACCTTCGATTCTTCCGAGCGCCTTGATAGAGACATCTACAACAGGTCCGTTTTGATTGAATACGAGTCTTTCGCACGATATTCCGGCAGAGATGCGAGAAGATATACTCTCAAAAGATATACCCGTACCGGAAAAGTCGATATTCGTATTCACTTTGCCTTCGAGTGCGGTATCGTTGACCGGCAGTCTTTCGAGCTCGATGCCTTCTCCATTGATTGAAAAGCTGTAGGACAGGGCATCGAATTGCCTGTTACCGGCGAAGATCCCTTCAGGAAAGACCTTCTGAAGATCGACATGTCCCGTTGCAGTGACAGTCCCGTAATCACTTACGATATGTGCGTCATTCACCTCAAGGATCCTGTCTATGAACCCGGCATCGAGATTGGCACTGTCCACCTGCACGCCTGCAATGATACCTCCGTCATAACCGATGTACATCTTGAACTCGGGATTATCGAGTGTCCCTTCAAGATCAAACCGGATCGTCATCTCGCCAGTCAGCTCTTCCGACAGACGCAGGGCGTCTTTCAGTTCCGGCAGGGACACGGTCGCATCAACTGTGACGTCAAAACCGGGTTCTGTGAAAAGATCCCTTGCAGAGCCTTTCATATTGATCTTCGACAACCCTGTCTCCGCATGGATCAGGAGCGGGGCGAGCAAATCCTTCCGTAGCGTTGTTCGGGCGAGCAATCCTGTCAGATCTGTCTGGATCTTGTCCCCTGTCAAGCTCGCCCTGGCCGCCTGTGCCGTAAAATTCACTGATCGGGCAAACAGGTCTGCATCCGCCCCAAGCTCAATACCTGAGAGATCAGCCTTAAAAGATCTGTCTTTATTTTCATACAGGAAAGCCCCATCAGCTATTGTCAGCTCATTTATAATTATATTAAAGGGGATGCCGCTGCCTTTTGTCTCAGTCCGGGCCGAAGGTTCTCCGGAAAAAAAGG
>DSAD01000236.1 GCA_011372875.1 Deltaproteobacteria bacterium | reverse complement strand
TGCCAGGATAAACAAGTATATCTATGATCTTATACTTACCGATCTCAAGCTTCCGGGCATAGATGGCATTGAACTGCTGCAGAAGGTGAAGACATCCAACGCAACCACTCTGGTCATTGTAATGACCGGTTATGCATCAGTAGACACCGCGGTCGTCGCGATGAAGAACGGGGCCCATGACTTTATCCAGAAGCCTTTCGGTCTCCATGAGATCGTTCAGAAGATCGATGATGCCCTGGCGTTAAAGCGAATGAGAAATGAGATCGACTATCTCAGGCACGCGCAGGAAGATATCATATACCGCACCACCGATATCATAGGTGAAAGTGCAACGCTTAAAAAGGTTTTATCCATGGCGGAGAAGGTCGCCAATGCAGACTCTACACTGCTCATCACCGGGGAAACCGGTGTCGGAAAAGGCTTGATAGCAGGTACGATACATCATAATTCGAACCGGTCCGGCAACAATTTCGTTCAGGTCAACTGTGCGGCACTGCCACACAACATCCTTGAAAGCGAGCTCTTCGGCCATGAAAAGGGCGCCTTTACCGGTGCAATCAAGATGCGCACAGGCAGAGTGGAGCAGGCAAACATGGGTACCATATTCTTAGACGAGATCGGGGATATGGACCTGGGCCTCCAGGCAAAAATCTTGCGGGTACTCGAAGAGCGGGAATTCGAAAGAGTCGGCGGCGAACGGACGATCAAGGTCGATGTGCGGGTGATAACAGCCACGAACAAAGACCTCTATACCCTTGTCCAGGAAGGAAGATTCAGGGAGGATCTCTATTATCGGATCAACGTGGTTAACATCCATATACCGCCCATCAAACAGCGCAAAGAGGATATCGAACCCCTTATCCGTTATTTCATAAAGAAATACACACGGGAATTCAACAAGACCGATATGGATATCGATCAGGAAGCTCTTCAGTACATGCGGGATTACGACTGGCCGGGCAATGTCCGAGAAATCCGAAATTGCGTGGAACGCTCAGTTCTCCTGACCGAAGGGGATGTTATTCGAAGGCATGATGTTTCAATAACCCATCACTGCACAAACGATGTCGCTCCAAAAGATGATCCAGCCTTATCCAGCCTGGCAATATCCGAAAAGGAAATCCTTCTGGATGCACTCCAGAAAAATGACTGGATTCAAAAAGATGCTGCCAGCTCTTTAGGTATAAGCAAACGGGTAATCCATTATAAGATCAGAAAATACGGCATCACTCACCCCAGGTGGATCAAAAACCGATAAGATCCACATACATCGAGGCTATCTCCGGGTCCAGTGTTTTACCGCTCATGGCGCATAATTCCCTCAATGCCTCTTTGGTATCCATCTGAAACCGGTAGAGCCTGGGAGACGTCATGGCATTGAATGTATCGACGATCCTCATGGCACGTGCCCCAAGAGGTATGTCTTCTTGTTTGAGACCCCTTGGATACCCGCTCCCATCAATATTTTCATGATGATACATGAGGATATCTTCATCAAGATCAAGAACCGTGGAGTCCTTGAGCATCCTTGAGGTAATCAGGGTATGGGCATGAATCTTCTTCTTGTCAAACGGCGACATATCCCCCTTGGTGAAGATTGCCGTGGGAATGCCTAGATATCCGATATTGGCAACCAGAGAAGAATTGGCCCAATTCGTCGCCTGAACATCGCCTTTACCCAATTCCTTTGCCAGACTATACATCTGGTCGGCAACCTTGATCGAGTACCCCATAGGATATCCTGCCCTGAGATCACTGAGAATGGAAGTCGTAGATATAATGCCCAGAGACCAGTTCCGGATATCCGTATCAATACCCAGAGAAACAGCCCATGCCGGAGAGAGATAGGTTTTTATCCAATCAAGGATATCATCCGACAACCCCTCGTGGTTTATATAACCTAGCTCAAACCCCTGCCAGTGAACCGGGGTGCCGGGCGGTTCGTAGCGGATGGAGAGTTCATCGGCATGACACTGGATTCTGAATAGATCAAGAAGCTCATTCAGTGTCTTCACGTGAGGACCGGCCTGAAGGATCTTCCTCATCCTGATTTCCAGAGAAAGGTTCGTGTGCTTTATGGCCCCGGTCTGTGAATACTTGGCCATATGAATACCCTTCTTCTTTGCATGGGAAAGGGCCTGATGAGCAATATTGACAAGGCCTTTAGCGTCCTGAGCCTCATCCGGAAGCGTAGCTATACCCAAGGTCATGTTATTGGCCAGGTCCGCACCCAGATTCAGCGTTGCATTATGCAGTGCTGTAATGGCATCCTGAGATGAACATCCGGGAAGAATAACAAAAAAGCTGAGTTCTTCATACCTCAAGACCTTGTCATAACACCTGAGACCGTCCTGAATTCTCCTGGCAAGCATTTTAAGCGTTCTTACCCCCTCTGGGATATGCTTGTACAATCCGAATTTATTCCTGTCTTCGATCTCAATAATCGCGACAGTCAGCGGGAAAGACATCCTTTTGGACAGCTCCTCATACTGATGCAGAACCTCAAGCAGTATATGTTTCTGAGGGATATCGATCCGGACATCAAGCGCACCATCATAATCGATATCGGGCGAAATGACCTGCTGAATGATATTCTCAGAGCTAAGCAGCAGGTGCTTAATCAGGATGAGATCGTTAACGCTGAATTTCGAACCCCCTTTCCTGAACAGCTCCAGACAACCGATAACCTTCGTGTCCTTGTAAATCGGAAGCCCAATCATGGAAGAGAACTGCATGGGTATCTCATGGGGTTCAAGACTTGTTTCATTAAGGTCCGAAACGAGCAAGGGACGTGCAGTATCACGAATTGTCGAGGTGAATATATCCCCTTTTTCTATTTCCTCCGGGATCTCCCCCTGCAGCCCTCTGCAGAACCAGGCATCTCCCGGAGACCATATATATACAAGGGCGACATCGTAAGGGGTAATATGGTTTACAAAATTCAGGAAAAGATCGGATATCTTCTCCACTCGGACATCTATATCATTGAGAAGGAGAACCTGAAAAAGCAGCGGAATCACCTCTGCATTATCTTTTATAAATTCCGGAGAAAGCTCCAGTGTCTGATTTATAACATTTTGTTTTAGTCTGTCATTAAACATGGGAATACTCGACCACCTCCATCATATGATCACACCAGATGAGGCATAAATAATTAACCAAACCTTACACAATCCCAATAGGCTTCAAATTCACGGCACGCTTTTTTAAGATCATAAATACCATTTATTCCCAGTCTGCCCAACTGTTCAAGGATCTCTCTGCGAGTAAGCTTCATGGTTGCCCCCAAATAAATATCTTGTTTTTCCTAAACTGCAAACATGATGCCACAACTTTTATCTGGCATAACATAATAATATAACTTTGATTTATATGTGTTTTCAACAACGCCGGCTTGGCACTTCTTGTGCAAAATAGAACTTTTGTTACTCTTTATAAGAAAGAAATTACATACTGTTTTTTTGCGAAAGGCCAGTAGAAATATATTGCCCATTTATCCCATTAAGTTTTGAAAAGGACAGCATTACATTGTGTAACTCTGCCTGAACCCTAAAACCCACAAAAGACCAAAATACACAACAGCCCCCGAAAAGATTGAAAGAAAAAGAAGGCCCAGTCCCGAAAGCGTAAAGCCTTCAAACCAGAATTGCATTGCCAGAAAAGGAATCAGACATATACCCATACCAATTCCGGCTGCAATCATCCTGGCATAATGCATTAAGGGAACCCCTCCCGGCCTTATCCCTTTCCTTACGAGAACCCTGTACAATAGTATCACTTGAAAAGACACAGAGATGCTGCTTGCCAGAGCAATCCCTGCATGTTTCATGGGCACCATGAGCGCTACACACAAAAGAATATTTATCGCAAGCACAATCCATGAGATCCTCACAACAGACCTTGCCTGCTGCATGGCATAGAGTGCCTGGGTGAGGATCCTGGAGATCCCAACCGCGCACAGGCCAATGGCATACATACGCAAAGCATATGCGCTCGCAAGGGCGTCCTGCATGGTAAATGCGCCTCTTAAAAAGAGCATGGAAAAAATAGGTTCGGCAAGAACCATGATCCCTATCGTTGCGGGTATGGTGAATACCATTACTACCGAGACTGATCCCCCCACAAGACTCGAGAGTTTCTGCGGGTCGGATCTGGCATATGCCCTGCTCATGGATGGAAGCATTACATTGCCCACGGCAAACGCAAAAAGGCCAAGGGGCAACTCGACAATCCTGTTTGCATAATAGAGATATGATACGCTTCCCGTAGCCAACAGAGATGCAAGCAGTGTTCCTACAAATACATTGATCTGATACACTGATGCGCCGATCGCAGCCACCCCCATGAGCGAGGCAACCTGCATCAGGCGAGGATGGATAAAATTCCATGATAACAATAACGGAACACGTAAACGCCTCAACGGTATCACATGAAGGAGAACCTGTGCTATCCCCCCGAAGATGACACCCCATGCAAAAGCGTCTGCAGGCGATGAAAATGCCGGAAACATCACGTAAAAGACAATGGGTGTCCCTATCATGAATACATTCAGGAGAATCGGGGAAGCGGCAGGCGCCGAGAAATGGCCGAGAGAGTTTAATATACCCATGAAAAGGGCCACGATCCCGATAAGAAGAATGTAGGGAAACATGATACGTGTGAGGTGGACTGCCGTATCAAAAGCCTCGTTATTGATAAATCCGGGCGCAATTACGGCTACGACCGCAGGGGCTACAATCTCTCCGACAATGACCACTGCGGTTAATACCAAAAACATGAGCGTGAAGATACCTCGAGCCAGAACAAAGGCATTCTCTATGCCGTCACGCTCCTTTGCCTCGGAAAAGACCGGAACAAACGCAACACTGACCGCACCTTCAGCCATGAATCTGCGCAGAAGATTCGGGATCCTGAAGGCAACTATGAAAGCATCGGCAAGAAAGCCGGCGCCAAGAAGCCAGGCAAGCACCATATCCCGGACAAAGCCCAAGACCCGGCTGATACCGGTAAGGCCTGAAACAGCGGCTATATTCTTTTTTGCACGCACCTTCATGCCACTGCCGGCAAGGTCTTCTCCAGACACTATGGCTCTTTCTTTTCAACCACCTGTGCGCGGACACGGATGATCTTTTTAGGAAGATTCTCGATATCGGTCTCCAACGTAACATATCCCCCGGTATGGCCTTTTGAAAAACCTGAATTAAAGGTTATATCAAGCTGCTTTTTCTCGCCCGGCTTGAGAATAAACGCCTGATCGGGCAAGACACTGATTATACTCTCGGGCTTGGCGGTGACCCTGGAGATGGATACAGGGGCTTTCCCCTTGTTAAGTACAGTCATTCCACTGTTCTTTATTGACCCGGCATCCACCTTGCCCAGATTCACAAAAGCAGGTGTTACGCTCAATATCTCAAGGATTTCTGCCTTCATGGTAAGTATTACCGAGCCTGCATCCTTGTCATTGGTCTTTATCTTTATCTGTTTGCTCAGCGTCTGGGTATACCCTCTGGTGGAAATGCTCACAATTATCTTCTGTGTTTTTCCCGGCTCGATCTTCTTCTCATGAGACTGAAGATCCTGCCCCCCCGGGGCAGTTATCTTGACCCCTCAACACGGGCTGACCGTTATGGACAGTGTTTCGTCGCCAATGTTTTCGATGGTGAATTCATGTGATATGTCTTTCCCCTGAGGGACTTCTCCTGCATCAAAGATGGGGTTGTCTACCTTTATCCTGGGTGAGCAGTATACATTTCCTGCTGCAAACACAACGATAATTGCTATGAACATTCCGGTGTTCTTTACAAATCTCAACATTGCCTCACCTCCGCCATTGAACTATCATAAAATCATTGCGGTTTCCATACGTATTTATCCAGTGTTTATCCTGTGCATCCCCCTTGGTGTTGACATTTATGCCCTGACGGAATACATCGTTTATCTATGCGAGGCAAATTAGAACAACCCAGAGGACTTATCGAGCTGATATCAGTTGAGGTTGAGAGAATAGACATTGAATATAACGAGTTATGGCTCAGCTATGAATACACCTGCCCTGGCGGGCAATATAAATCTGCAATGGTTCTCCCCATAAACAATTCAAAAGAGATGACCAATGTCTTTTTCAAGGAACTGATCACAGAAGCAAGGAATCTCTCGGAGATAGACAGGTCTGATCTATGCGGCATCGGGCTGAATGTATCGAACAAGATCCTTTCCATGTTACCCATAAAGAATCTCTGCCAGAGGGTCATCGATGTTCTCGACACCGACAATCCTCTCCATGAGAACAAGGAATTCATAGATCTATGCACCTCGGGCTTCCACTTTAAACATGCTCAAGACAGCCTCTCGAACAAGGATTTCGAAGAACGGTTCAAGATCTTCATGTCCCGTGCAAAGGACAAGATAGCCCAGGGATATTACACAATCGCTGCAGATGACCTGGAAAAGGCGAATATTCTGTGTTCCTCATCACCTCTGATCTACAAGCTCATCGGTATCTGCCATCGTGAACTGGGTCATCTGGACCTGGCCCTCGATATGTTTTCAAAGGCCATGGACTTAGGCGACAAGGAACGGGACACATATCTCTATCTGGCGGAAATCAATTTCTTCATGAACAATATGGAAAATGCCAGGGATATTCTCGAGATCATGCTTAAAGAATATCCCGAGGATATCCGGGCCATGGTAGAGCTCGCAAACATAAGATATCAGATGGGCAGCGATTATATCAATACCCTTGACAAGGCCTTTTCCCTCAATAAATCAGAAACACAAAAAACAATCCTGCTGACATTTGTATTCAAGAAGGTAGGGGGAGGAAAGCAGAAGAAGACATCCCTCAAGACGGCATCAACGCTACTCGAAATACCGGAACATACCATACGGCTGCTGGCATTGAACAACAGGATTCCGGCAAGGACATACTCTGATCATGATGAGCTCATACTGGATGAACACGAATTAAGATCTTGGGCTCTTGTATACAGGAGATACGATTTATTTGAAGATGAAATCGAGCGAGTTTCAGCTAACCCTGGAGGGAATAAGCATCAGGGCATGGCTCTACTCTCCTGATAATGTTTTCAGGGGGTTGCGTCCTGCGGTAATTCTCTGCCACGGGATACCAGGTTCAAGACCAGACCCTTCGGATTCAGGATATATGGGCCTGATCGAAGAGATCGTGTCTGAAGGATTTAGCTGCGCGGCCTTCAACTTCAGGGGCTGCGGAGATTCAGGCGGCAACATCGACATGAAAGGCTGGTTTACCGACCTGAGTGCCGTAGCAAACAAGATCTACAACACCCCCGGCATTGACCCGGCTTCTATTCACTGCATAGGTTTCTCCGCAGGAGGCACCATAGCAGCCAAGGTCGCCTCTTTTGATGAGCACATACAAAGCCTTTTGCTCATGGCTGCCCCTTGCAATCTTTCCGACATCCTTCCGGATGATCCGGATATGCTCAAAGAACATTTCTCTCAGATCGGCATCATTCGAGATATCGATTTCCCCGATGACATGAACAGGTGGTACAAGGATTTTCTCGATCTGACACCTGAGACATACCTCCCCTTAATCTCTCCACGGAAGGTGGGAATAATTCATGGAGACAGGGATGAAACCGTCCCGCCCCGGCATGCCGAACAACTGTTCGAATCGGCGCTTCATCCCAAAAAGCTCATCGTGCTCGAAGGGGCGACCCATCAGCTCAGGAAAGACCCGAGAACATGCGGTATCATCAAAGACTGGCTCAAGGAAGTCAGATAAAGAATCCGTCAGATCATATGAGCTATCAGGAAAACTTTTATTATCCCATCTTTGCAGATCTCAGAGGAAAACGAACGGTCGTTGTCGGAGGCGGCATGGTTGCCCTCAGGAAGATAGAATCATTGCTCGCCTGCGGGGCCGAAGTTAACGTCATTGCCCCGGATATCCTTGATGATGTCCTTGCGATGGACAAGGTCAATCTCTGCAAAAGAGATTATAAATCCGGCGATCTGGAAGGGGCGGTGCTTGTCATTGCCGCAACCGACAATATGAAAATCAACGCCGTTGTCAGCTCGGATGCTCTTTCCATGGGAATATTCTGCAATGTCGTCGACATACCAGGTATGTGCAGCTTTATTGTCCCGTCCGTAGTGGAAAAAGGGCCTGTCAAGATCGCTATCTCGACCGGCGGCATTTCGCCTGCGCTTTCACGGAAATTACGCATGCAGATCGGAAACCTTATCGGCGATGAATATGGCACCCTTGCACTGATCATGGGAAAGATCCGGCCATTGGTACTTTCCAAAGAAGGCGGGCACGAATATCACAAACGTGTCTTCGATGTGCTCGTAAACTCTGAGCTCTTCGATGCGATACGTTCACATGACCGGGAACTGGCCGAGAAAATCCTGCTTGAAGCACTCGGGGAAGATATCGACCTGGAGGAATTCTTCCCATGTTAATATCAGTGGTTGTGGCTCTCTATTCCATGACATGCATAGGGTTTATAGGATATCTCTTTACCAGAAACAAACGGGTAGCGATCGGGGGGCGCATCCTGTTCATCCTTAGTGTTACGGCCCACCTGATCTTTACGATCGGATTGAGTTTGAAGATGCAGCAGATCCCTGTCTCTTCCCCGCCCCAGGCCATGAATATGATGGTCCTGTTTGCATCGGTTGTTTTCACATTCCTGATCTGGAAAAGGCTGACGACCGTACTGGCTGCATTCTTTCTCCCGATCGCCACCTTCGCACTGGTCCTCATCGCACCGTCGGTCAGTCTTGACCCAGGGATCTTTGTCGAATCCTTCAGATACTGGCATCTCCTGCATACTTTAAGCGTGATCGCAGGAGAGGCATTTCTTGTAGTGGCATTCATAACGTCTGTGGTCTACCTTATCCATGAACGGATCATAAAAAAGGGGGCCATCCATAGCATGGTCAGCTCTCTGCCTCCTCTTGCCGTTCTTGATAAAATACTCTACACGTGTTTGAGTTCAGGCTTTATCGCCATAACCATCGGCATGATCCTCGGGGCTTTGTGGACATCGAGCCTTGATCTGGAATATGCACATATAGCCCCTAAGATCCTGTCGGGCATTCTAACCTGGTTCGTATTTGCTTTCAGTGTACATCAGAGATTCGCTATCAGATGGAGGGGCAGGCGCACAGCCATCATCACGATAATCGGATTTTCCGTGATGATAATCGGTTTCATCGCAATCAACCTCGCCTATCCCCATGCCCATGGAATAGGGCTCATCCCATGAAACTGATCGGATGCATCAGCATCAACCACAGAACTGCAAGCGTGGATCTACGTGAGAAGATCTGCGTAGAACCTGAACATATAAGAGAGATACTGGAGAAAGATTACGAATCATATACCCTGAACACCTGCAACCGGTCAGAAATCTATTTCAGGGGTATGAATCAGGACATTATCTACAATCTCCTTTCAAGAGTCTCGGGGGTTTCTCAAGAGACTATCAGGGGTTCATCGGAGTACTTTGAAGGTATAGAGGCTGTCAGGCACCTGTTCAGGGTTGCAGCAGGGCTTGATTCTCTTGTTATCGGTGAATCCCAGATCCTCGGCCAGGTAAAAGACTCATACAGAGACTGTCTTGCAGCCGAAACTACCGGCACATTCCTGAATAAGGCCCTTCACAGGGCATTCAGGACGGCCAAGCGCATAAGAACCGAGACCGATATCGGAAGATATCCGGTTTCCATTGCATCCGAGGCAGTGGAACTCGCCTGCCATATCTTCGGAGATATCAGTGCCAGCACCGCACTCATTATCGGGGCCGGAGACATGGCAAGCATTGCTGCAAAAAGACTCGCAGGCCGCGGGGTGAATAAGATGGTCGTTATCAACCGCACCCACCGGGCTGCATGTGATCTTGCCCGGGAACTCGGTGCAGTGCCCCTGCCTTTTGATTCGCTCGAGACAGAACTCGCCACCTGCGATATCGTTATCTCCTCGACAGGGGCAACAACCCCCATCATCACCAAAGAGATGATCGAGAATATCATGAAGAAACGGCGCAACAGATCGATTTTCATCATCGATATCGCGGTACCCCGTGACGTGGAACCGGATGTCGGGAAATGCTACAACTGCTACCTCTATGATATAGACTCCTTGAAATCCATCGTTGACAGACACTTTTCTCTTAGGAAGGAGCAGACATCACAGGCTCTTGCGATTATCGAGACCGAACTTGGAAGATTTGAAAAATGGCTCTGGGCACTCAATACGCATACAACAATCAGCGATCTTTTCTCTCTTGTGGATACCTATATCCAGGAACAGCTCGATGTTATGGCCCTTGGTGAAAAGGAAGCCGCTGCAGCAGAGAAGACCTTGAGGACAGCGTTGCGAAGGTTTGTACACAGACCGGTAAGCTTCCTGAAGACACACCCTGGGATTGATTATATTGAACATACACGGAGGTTATTCCAACTCGATGAAGACTATCAGGATAGGCACAAGGGGTAGCGCTCTCGCCATTGTCCAGACAGAGATAGTGCGTTGTGCTCTGGCTGAAATATACCCGGATATCGAAACGCACACCCGTATCATCAAGACAAAGGGCGACGTGCTCTGCGATGTACCGCTCGATACAATCGGCGGCAAGGGGGTCTTTGTCAAGGATATAGAGAAAGCCCTCCTTGCAGGGCAGATCGATATCGCGGTTCACAGTCTCAAGGACATGCAGGCATCATTGCCGGAAGGACTTGTCATAGGTGCATACCTGCAAAGGGCAAATCCCAGGGACATGCTTTTCTCCAGGGGCAACGATACCCTTGCTGGCCTGCCCTCGGGGTCTACCGTTGGGACTTCGAGCATGCGCAGAAGGTGCCAGATACGTTCTCAGAGGCCGGACCTGAAGATCGTGGATATACGAGGCAACGTCCAGACACGGCTCAAAAAGATCGGCAAGGGCGTGGATGCGGTCATCCTTGCAGCGGCAGGCATAATCCGCCTCAACCTTGCCCCGGGCATAGCTTTGGATATAACGTCCATGATCCCCTCGCCCGGCCAGGGCATCATAGCGATCCAGACCAGGGCCGATGATCATGATACAACAGCCCTTGTCAGCGCTATCGATCATTTCCAGACCCGTATCTGCGGAGAAACTGAACGGTCGTTCCTGGCCATGCTGGGACAGGACTGCAATCTTCCTGCCGGGGCATATGCAACCTTTGACGAACATGATATAACCATCCTTGGAATGCTTGGTTCCACGGATGAGACGAGGATGGAAAGCATGAGTATGATGGGCTCTGATCCCTCGGTGGGCACAAGGCTCGCCCGTGCCCTGATGGAACGTATTCACCGGGAGAGAGTGAAATGAAGGTATACCTTACAGGTACGGGGCCCGGAGACCCGGGGCTGATTACACTCAAGGCTCAACGCATCATTGCCGGATGTGATGTGGTCGTCTACGACGACCTCATCCCCAGGGAGATCCTCCTGCATGCACGCAGGAGTGCACAGAAGATCTATGTGGGCAAACGTGCCGGTAAAAACTACATGAAACAGGATGAAATAAACGATCTTCTGGTAGATCTGGCCCGCAAGGGCCACATAATAGCCCGCCTAAAAGGCGGGGATCCGTGCATATTCGGCAGAGGAGGTGAAGAAGCCCTTCATCTTCAGGAAAGAGGCATCCCGTTCGAGATCATACCGGGAATCAGTTCTGCGGTTGCAGGCCCCATAAGCGCAGGTATACCGCCTACACACAGAGGTTATGCCTCATCGGTTAGATTCGTCACCGCGCATGAAGATCCTACCAAGGAATCGGGTTTTCTCGACTGGGCCAATCTTGCAGAAGACAACGGCACAATCATATTCCTTATGGGTGCACGCCGTATAGCCTCCATCGCTGACAGACTCATGGCCGAGGGCATGAACCCGGACACGCCCTGTGCACTGGTTCAGGACGCAACAACACCGCATCAGCGTACTATCATATCCACCCTCCAATCCGCAGGCATGGACGCAGCAAGGGAGAAGATCTCCTCACCGTGCATCATAGTAGTGGGCAGGGTCGTGGAACTGAGCAAGATCCTGCATGAAAAACACGATCTGCCGTTGAGCGGAACAAGCATACTCATTACCCGGCCTGCACACCTTGCCCTTCAAAGCGCTTCTCTCTTTGCGTCACAGGGGGCTCACTGTGTGGTATACCCGCTTGTAGATATCACCCCTGTTGAATTCACCCTTCCTGATGTGTCTGCATACGACATGTTCATATTCAGTTCACAAAACGCGGTCCCATTGTTCTTTGAAAAGGTCTTTTCAGCTGGGATGGATTCAAGGTCATTCTCAGGCAGCCGGATTGTCTGTATCGGCCCTAAGACCAGGGACGCCCTTGTCTCGTACGGAATCAAAGCCGATATAACGGCAGAAGACTACCGGGCCGAAGGGATTATGGCAATGCTCAAAGACAAAGATCTTGCCGGCATGAAGATATGCCTGCCCCGTGCACACAGCGCAAGGGCATATCTCAGGGAGGCTCTCGAAGAAAGGGGCGCAACAGTATCCGAGATTTTCGTATACGAGACTACCCTGCCTGCGGATGCCAACAAGGATGATTTTTGTCGTGCCCTTGATGAGGTCCAGACCGTGGTCTTTACCAGCCCCTCGGGGTTCATGCATGCCTGCGGGCTTCTTGAAGGTGATACCGCGTTACTCACCGATAAGAAGCTTATCGCCATCGGGCCGGTCACCTCCGGGGCGATGGCAAAAGCAGGGCTCAAAGCTCATCTGGTGGCACAGGAATATACCGACGAAGGGATCATTTCGGTGTTAGAAGGAGATAAACAGTGATCGGAATATCTAAACTATACTGCGGAACAGTAGAGGCATCAGACCCCTTACGCTATGCAAGGGCTTCAAAAGATTTGCCATCACACCTCCTGCAGTTTTCAAAGGATAAAAAACCTGTAGTTGTATGGAATATCACAAGCGCCTGCAACCTGAAATGCATTCACTGCTATGCATCTGCCGGCAAGGCTTCAGGAGAGATGGATACAGCTCAGGGATTTGAACTCATAGACAATTTAAGCGATTACGGATCTCCGGTGATCCTTTTCTCCGGCGGCGAACCGCTCATGCGCAGGGATCTGCCCAAACTCATCGAAAGGGCTGTCAAGAAGGATCTTCGGACAGTAATATCATCAAACGGGACCCTCATCACGCAGGATACGGCCATGGAATTGAGTGATTACGGCCTTTCCTATATAGGAGTAAGCCTGGACGGGCTCCAGGAGATCAACGATGTTTTCAGGGGGGTAAGCGGAGCCTTTTCCGCAGCCATGAAAGGGATCTATCATGCCATGCACGAGGGCATAAAAGTGGGGCTGCGCTTTACCATGAACAAGGGTAATATATCCGAGATACCCAAAATATTCGACCTTATGACAACAGAGGGCATACCCAGGATATGCTTCTATCACCTGGTCTATACCGGCCGGGCAAAAGAGATCATGGAAGAAGACCTCTCGCACGGTCAGACCAGAGAAACGCTCAACCTCATAATGGACAGCACAAAGGCAATGATCGATACAGGCCTGAATGTCGAGGTTCTCACCGTGGACAACCATGCCGACGGCCCGTACATTTACCTGCGCATGATCGAAGAATCAGACCCGAGGGCAGATGATGTCCTGGAACTGCTCAGGATGAACGGCGGCAATTCCAGCGGACTGGGCATCGGCTGTGTCAACTGGGACGGGGATGTTTACCCCGACCAGTTCTGGAGACACCACGTGCTGGGAAATGTAACGAGGAGGGCCTTTTCGGATATCTGGGAAGACACCGGCAACGAGTTTCTCATGAAACTCAAAGATAAAAAGACGCACGTCAAGGGAAGATGCCTCTCCTGCAGATGGCTCGACGTGTGCGCAGGCAACTTCAGGGCGCGGGCCGAGGCTGCAACGGATGACCCATGGGGAGAGGATCCGGCATGCTATCTCAGAGATGAGGAAATATCCTGAGCGGTTCTTCGCTCACATCTGTTTTTCCAGGGATGTCCCTCATCTGAGATATTGGAGCACCTGAGTATCGACGCAATGGTACAATCTTAAAACCGACCTTGCCAGCCAGAAATGTCGAGGCATTTCCTTATTTCCTTCAGTCCGCAACCCTAACATCAAGAGATGTCTTGTTCAACTTCTGTCATCTCAATGAAATACCTCGCCGCAAGCTTTAGAGGGATCAAAGACTCTCTCTACTGTTTCCCTCTCATTTTTATCCTCTCCCTTAAGGGGCGAGGATAATTTGTGAGCGCTTACAAGCAGCTTGCGTATCATCTGAATGAACACTATAGCATGGACAGGTACCGGTTGATCTCGTACTTGCTCACGTGGGTCCGGAACTGGTCCCACTCCTTTTTCTTGTTCTCGACGAACTTGTTGTATATGTGATCCCCGAGGGTCTCTCTGACCAGTTCACTCTTGGACACCTCCTGGATTGCCTCGAAGAGATTGCCGGGAAGAGATGTTATGCCGGCCTTATTCCTTGCATTCTCATCCATCTCGAAGATATCTTCTTCGATAGGGTCCGGCAGTGGATACTTCTTCTCTATACCTTTCAGGCCTGCAGCGATCTGGACGGCAAAGGCCAGATAAGGATTACAGGCCGGGTCGGGCGCACGGAATTCCATCCTTGTTGCATTGGGCTTTCCCGGTTTATACATGGGCACACGGACCATTGTTGACCTGTTGCGACGAGCCCAGGAAACATACACCGGGGCCTCGTAGCCCGGGACAAGCCGTTTGTACGAGTTTACCCACTGGTTCGTAACGGCCGTGATCTCTCTTGCATGGGCAAGAATTCCTGCAATATAGTGTTTTCCTGTCTTGGAAAGATTATACTTGTCCGATGGATCGAAAAAGGCATTCACATCCCCCTTGAATAACGACTGGTGAACATGCATGCCGCTGCCGTTTTCACCGCCCAAGGGCTTGGGCATGAACGTGGCATAAACACCTGCCTGGCGTGCAATTTCCTTGACGGTTGTCCGATAGGTCATGACCGTATCCGCCATGACAAGGGCTTCTTCATATCTGAGCGCTATCTCATGCTGAGAAGGCGCCACTTCATGGTGGCTGTATTCAACCGATATGCCCATATCCTGCAAGGCAAAGATGGTATTCCTCCTGATATCGGTTGCCTTGTCCACCGGCAGCCCGTCGTAGTACCCGGCCTTGTCGAGAATATCGGGTGATTCATCGTTTGCAAAGTAGAAATATTCAAGTTCAGGTCCCAGGTAACAGGTATATCCCAGGTCTGACGCCTTTTTGAGTACACGTTTGAGTGCGTGACGCGTGGACCCCTCATACGGGGTACCGTCAGGATTCAATATGTCGCAGAACATCCGTGCAACCGGAAGATCCTTGGGCCTCCAGGGGATCAGCTGAAAGGTCCTGACATCGGGCATGGCGATCATATCACTTTCCTCAATACGCGCAAAACCCTCGATCGAGGAACCGTCAAACCCCATTCCCTCTTCCAGGGCCTCTTCGAGAACACCGGGAGTGATACTGAAACTCTTGAGCCTCCCCAGTACATCGGGAAACCACAGTTGAATAAAGCTCACCTTAGATTTCTTTACAATATCCGCAACATCCTTTTTTGTTTTGCACGACAGCATGACCGGCATTCTCCTTAACATCATAAACTTTATTTACTCTCTTGCCTTACCTTAGGTACCATACTTCCCATTATCACCTTCCATATCACAAAATGAGTTCAAGAACACTCCATCTATTGAGGTAACAGTTGCATTTGAGTAAATAATCCCTCATGATGGGCTCGTTTGACTGTATCACGGCAACTCGCTGTAAAGCGATAATACCGTGAACCAAGCATCAACAAGGACATCATATCCGTGAAAAACAGGAGGTTTTTATGGGTTTTATAAGTGAAGATCTTTTCCATTTTCAGGCTACACTGGAACAGAGCGGTGTAAGTATACAGGAATTCATCAGGAATGAATATGTAAACAAGTGGGTGAGTGATACTATCTATTCAGCCATGGCGATACGTACAACCATGATGACTGCCATTCATGCGTTCCTGGCTTCAGAGGGCCTGTTCAATATGGAAAAGGTACAGATAAGTCCGGTTACAGACCCCCTGGCTCACGATGTGGAACATACCCCGACAGTACACTACAAAGGCATGCCGTATGTTACGACGCACTCCATGATATACAGCAAGTTCCTCGCATGCTTCAACCAGAGGATCAAGGGTGTCTACGTGGACTCCCCCAATATAAGACTGGAGATTGAAAGTCCACTGCGCACTCAGCGTGGAAAATATCTTATCGACTTCTCGCAGATCGACATCGAGCTCAGACGTAATCGAGGCATAGATTTCGAGATGTACAAGCATGAACCGGATAAGGTCAGGTCTATCCTGAAGGAAGACCTTGACAGGGCGCTGGATTTCTTTGAACGTATGATTATCGCTGCAATGAGCGCTGTTGTCGAAGAAAACGAGGATGACCTGAGATACCTGGGAGTCGCTGTGGAAGTTCCTGCGCAGCCTTTCCCCAGGATCAAGCTGGATGACGCCATAAAGAGATACGGCAAGCGCGCCGCCGAGACCAAGGCGGGAGAAGAGATATCTTCCCAGTTCTTCTGGATACAGGGGCTCTTGAGAGAGAACTACGATCTTATCTACCCCTATATTCTGCCCGATGGAAGCAAGGTTCCGCTCTCATCCTTCACTTCCGACATGATCTACAACTACGATATCTGCACAAAAGCGCTCATCAGAGAGTCAAACACCTGGATGCCTGCACTCGAGATCCTCTCCGGAGGTATGCGTGAGTGGCTCTATGAACCGATCATCGAAAGACTGATAGACAACAGGATCATCTCCGAACGTCCGATATTTGAAAATGGCTGCCTGGTCAATATCCAGGCGCTTGAAGGCTACGGGCCTTTCCTCTGCGCTGTTGCAATGAAAGATGATCATGGCAGGTCATATTTCCCGGAAACCTTTGGAGGGGGTATCGGTGTCGAAAGGACCCTGTATGCACTGCTGCGTGGAGCGAAGATCGAAAAAATAGACGATCTCACCTGTTTCGGCAAGAACCCGGATTCATACCCCATGTTTCTATTTTAACGCGGGAGAAGATAACGGACAGATGAACAGATCGCAAGCACTGCAACAAGCAGGGATACTATGATCTGGTATCTTCGGGGAGGCATCTCGCTGACCAGAGCCACGAAGCAGCCTCCGCCTGCGGAACTCTCATAGGTAAAGGCCTCGGGCATGGTATTTCCCCGGCTGCCGGCTGCAGAGTATATCCTGAAACTCCCAAGAATCTCGGTGGAAAACGTCACCATGTTGTCAAGCTCTTGAACATCCTCTACCAAGACCCACTTCTTTTGCCTATCATCGTAAAACTCAACCACAACAGGATAATCACCGTCATAGACAGCGCTGATCTGTGCAGGGGCTGATAGCGCCAGACCATAGGGGACAACATCGAACAGTATTGCATTTGTATCGTTAATGGATTGAACGGCAGATCCGCTGTGAACAATGCCTTCGCAGCCGATGCCTATCGGGATGCTTCCGTTGAGACCGTCTTGAGGGATTATCAAGGATATCCCATCTTCAATTGCATCTATGACCATATCCGATCCCGGCAGAAACTGGGCTGCATAGCAAAGATCATCCACAACTGATACCCTCAGGATGTTGATAAAGTTGCCCTCAGAGTCTGCGACCATATAGAGGCAAACCCCTGATTCATATGCATATATAATGCTCTGGACAATATC
>DSAD01000086.1 GCA_011372875.1 Deltaproteobacteria bacterium | reverse complement strand
TCATATAACCGACCTGAGCGGGTGCCGGCAGTGAATTATGTAAGGGTAATTCCACTTGGCGGTGTACGTGAATTCGGCCTGAATTCCATGGTGATCGAAACCAGCATGGGTTCCCTTGTCATCGATGCAGGGCTTATGTTCCCCAAATTCCATCCCACGGGTATTGACCAGATCATCCCCGACTTCACCTATGTCAAGGAAAATCAGGAGGTATTTCAGGGTATCGTTCTCACACACGGACATGAAGACCACATCGGAGCCCTCCCATATCTTCTGAAGGATGCCCCGATACCGGTCTACAGTCATCCCTTTACCCTGGAAATGGTAAAAAAGAAGCTTAGAGAATATGACATGCAAGACAATATCAGTCTTATCCCGGTAACCCCGGGACAGAGGATATCTCTTTCAGGCATGGAAATCACCTTTATCGAGACCCTCCATTCAACTATCGGATGTTACTCTCTGGACATGCTCACACCCCAGGGAAGAATCATCCACTCGGGCGATTTCAATAAGATGCCCCAGGAATACCACGACACACGAAGCGACGCGGTGAGACTTTTCATGTGCGACAGTACCAATGCCGAGGTAGATCCGAAATGTTCGGATGAAGACAGTATACTGTCATGCCTGGAAAACATCATAAAAACCACTACAGGCGCTGTTGTGGTATCCACATTCAGCAGTCATGTAAAACGTATACAGAGGCTCTATGACCTGGCGGTCATGAACGGAAGAAAGATCAGCATTATCGGCAGAAGCATTAATCAGGTCGTCGATATTGCCTCAGACCTCGGGATTCTGGAACTGGACCCCCGTGATATGATCAGGCCCGATGAACTGGTCTGCATGGACAGAGACAAAGTCATGATCATATGCACCGGCACCCAGGGTGAGATATATTCGGTACTTTCTCTTATTTCAAGAGGATGGCATAAATTCAAAGTGAAACAAGGCGACAGCGTCATTATCTCGGCCAGGATAATACCCGGCAATGAACTTGCTGTAGCGCGCTGCATAGACAAACTGATCGAATTCGAGGCAAAGGTGTATTACCCGGACGTGGCAGATGTCCATGCCTCCGGTCATGCCCCCCATGAAGAACTGTTAAAGGCCCTGTCAACCCTGAAACCTGAGATCGTCATGCCTGTACACGGAGAGTTCCGGCACATGAAGGCCCTGGCGGAAATGGCTTCGACAGTCCCGGACCAGAACACACAGACTGTTCTCGCCAGACCCGGCCAGATCTGGACCATCAGGGAAGACGGCATGAACCTGACCGGGGAGGTCCCTCATGGAAAATGCTTTGTGGACGGTGAGCTGACAGGCGATATCAGGGATGTGGTACTGCGGGACAGGCGGCATATCTCCGAAGGTGGTCTTGTCGTTGCCTTTATTGTTGTTGACGGTGGTTCTTCGGATATCGTTCTCGGTCCCGACATCATGTGCAAGGGGGTTGTCCCCGCAAGCATGGAACAGGAAATCATGGATGAGATAAGGCTCAATGCAATAGAGATCCTCCATTCATATATGGGCAGAGAACTCAGCGTCCAGATATTGCAGAACCGACTCAGAGAAACTCTCGGGACGCGCATGAAGGCTCGTCTCGGGAAAAAACCCATGATAATACCTATCATTATGGAGATTTGATTGTCAGACCTTCTCATTGCACTTCTTCTCGGCACCATTCAGGGACTTACAGAGTTTCTGCCCGTATCAAGCTCCGGGCACCTTGCCATCGTACAGGGGTTTATCGGCGACAAATGGCTCGGGGACGTTCTCTTCAATGTATCCGTGCATCTCGGCACCACCCTTGCTGTGATCGTATTCTTTCACAAGGACATCCTGGGCATGATCAGGGGGATACTGCCAGGAACCTATCAGAGACAGCAGGGAATTGTTGTCATGTGCATCCTTATCACCACAATAGTCACCGGCATTGTCGGCATCTCCTTCAAAGACTCTTTCGATGCCATGTTTTCCATGCCCAAACTGGCGGCAGGCATGCTCCTTGTCACCGGATTTCTTACATTCTTCACCGACAGAATCAGGAAACCTGAGCAGAAATACGGAAGAATACGCATACGCGATGCAGTGATCATCGGGGCCTTTCAGTCCTTAGCCATAATACCGGGAATCTCAAGATCCGGATCCACAATATTTGCCGGTGTTCTGTGCGGTATGGAGCGCACATGGGCTGCCAGCTATTCCTTTATTGCGGCAATACCCGCTGTCATAGGGGCGGTAATCCTGGAATGGGGCGGAACCACACAGCCCCTGACATGGCTGCATATAATCGGCGGTGTAACTGCCTTTATCGTGGGCTTGATTTCTCTGCAGTTTTTGGTATGGACATTAAAGAAGCATAACTTTTTCATATTCTCCGTGTACTGCTGGCTTGCAGGGCTGACTTATCTTGCGCTCAGCATTTAGTCTTCATAAAAGGGAATAAGATGGCAAAAAAGAAACCTGACAATACCTTCCCGGTCCAGGTCCTGGGATTGTTTATGGGATTTACAGCCATATTTCTCTTCCTTTCTCTCATCTCCTATAATCCATCGGACCCCAGCTTTTCCCACCTTGAAGAGACCAGGGACATCCATAACTGGATGGGCATCGTGGGATCGTATATCGCAGACGGGCTCTATATCGTCTTCGGGATCACTGCATACATCATACCGCTGTTTCTCCTTGAATACGGCTACCGTTTCTTCAGGAAGAAAAGATTCCCGAACTGGGTGAAATTCTTAAGCACCTTTATCATCTTCTTCGTTGCTGTCGGGCTGTTGAGCATCTTTATCAAGGAGATATCCATATTCTCCAAGACCATGAATGCCGGAGGGCTCATAGGACATATCATTGGCGGTGCCCTGCTGGCATATCTCAATGCATGGGGATCCCTGGTCCTACTTATCATGCTTTTGTGTGCGGGTTTCATGATCGGCTATGATGTATCCACCCCCTACAGATCCGCCAAGGAGCTTGTTGCTTCCATCAAGGAAAACCGAGAGTTCAGGAAGAAAAGGGCCGAGATGGAAAACCGCTCAAGGCCCAGTCGGTCAACCATCAGGCAACACAAAGAATCAGCGGCAACCCCCAGCAAGAATGAACCCTCGGAGCCCCAGATCACCATAGCCGGGCACGAGGAAAAGTTGCCATCAGAGGTGCCGAGACAGGCAAGCCTCGATTTCATAGATGACTACCAGCTCCCCCCCCTGTCCCTGCTCAACAAACCCACATCGAAAAGCAGGACGATTACGGAGAAGGAACTCAAGGCCAATGCATCTCTTATTGTGTCAAAGCTCAAGGATTTCGGTGTAGAGGGAGAAATCCTTGAAATAAAACCCGGACCGGTCATAACCATGTATGAATTCACACCCGCGCCCGGAATCAAGATAAACAAGATCGTATCCCTGGCAGATGACCTCGCCATGGCACTTAAGGCCTCTCCTGTCCGCGTCGTGGCGCCAATACCGGGAAAGAATGCCGTCGGCATTGAAATACCCAACCGCACGCGTGAAGTCGTGAATCTGAGAAAGATCCTCTCAAGCAAGGAATTCGTCACGGCAAACACACCTCTGACCCTGGGGCTCGGGACAAATATCGAGGGCATTCCTATGGTTACAAACCTGGCAAAAATGCCCCATCTTCTCATAGCAGGAGCAACCGGTACAGGCAAGAGTGTGGGGCTCAATACCATGATCCTTTCCCTGCTGTACAGAAACGATCCGTCGGAACTGAAATTCATCATGATAGATCCGAAAAGGATAGAACTGTCTCACTATGAAGGCATCCCTCATCTCCTCCATCCGGTCGTGACCGATCCGAAGGAGGCCCTTCCTGTTCTGAAATGGGCGGTAGCAGAAATGGAAGGGCGCTATGAATGGTTCAAGGAACTCGGCGTGAAAGGGATCGACACATACAACAAACGGATCAAAAGGGATAATAAAAACCCGGAGACCTCTCTTGCCACACTCCATGAGAAAGAAAAGGAGTTCGGTCTCCTGCCGAAGCTCGTTATCATCATCGATGAGATGGCAGATCTCATGATGGTAAACAGGGAGATCGAGATTCATATCGCCCGCCTTGCACAGATGGCACGTGCAGCAGGCATATATATGATCGTCGCGACGCAGAGGCCTTCCGTGGATGTTATTACCGGGCTTATCAAGTCGAACTTCCCGTCACGGATATCCTTCAGGGTATCCTCCAAGATCGACTCGCGGACCATTCTCGATTCATCCGGGGCTGATCAGCTTTTAGGCCTGGGAGACATGCTGTTTCTCTCTCCGGGGATATCTCATCTCACCCGGATACACGGCCCGTATGTCTCAGAAGAGGAACTTGACCGGGTTGTGGAATTCATCAGGGGGCAGAAAGGACCACAATATGTAGAAGGTCTCGATGACCAGTTTGCCAGCCTTGCCAGGGAAGACTCGAATCCTGTCAATGGATTCGAAGAATATGATCCTGTATATGATCAGGCCCTGGAGTTTGTGACAAACAAGGGAAGTGCGTCCATATCTCTTATCCAGAGAAGGTTCCGGATAGGCTACAACAGGGCTGCCAGGATTGTGGAACAGATGGAAACAGAGGGCATTATCGGCCCTTCTGATACTGCGGGAAAACCCAGAAAGGTATTGGTAAAACCCTATGCGGCAGAACTTGAAGAATAGCTCTTTGGTATCTTTTTTCATACTCATCCTCGCCACCTGGTCCCATGCAGGGACCCTGGATGAGATTCAGCGCAGGTATATGCAATACAACGACTTTATCGTAGTCTTCACACAGGACACCTACCAGGCCCTTGTGGATAAACGGATCCACTTCACCGGAAAGGTCTTTTACAAACGTGATGTCGGGGTGCGTATGGATGTGTACGAACCACAACGGCAGATGATCATTCTCAAGGATCAGACCGTACTCATTCACCTGCCTGATGAAAACACCACGACCTGTCAGGAACTGCCGAAAGAGATCGCTTCACAGAACATCCTGGGGTTTTTCTCCGGGCTGAACAGCATTGATGAAGACTACACTATCGAAGACACCCAAGATGAGCTGATCCTGCATCCAAAAGGCGGCACCGGCTTCATTTCCATTCAGACAGATGAATCGGATCACATAAGCAGGATCCTGCTCAAGGATGCAACGGGAAACAACAGCACCATTGTTCTGAGTGATTACCAGTTCAACACTGGAATGCAGGAAGATATCTTCTTCTTGAATCAGAAACCGGAGTGAAAATCTCCGCGGCCTGAGAGAACAAAGGCATACCCGACATAATCATGAAATCTGCCTGCTCCGTCAATACCTTGACCTCAACTGATCCCTCTGGTAAAGCATTGTACATGAATTCTGCCCTCATCGATACGACCGTGGAACTCCTGTTGAAGGCACAGCATGTTATTGTACTTACCGGTGCCGGAATATCAACCGAGTCAGGCGTGCCGGATTTCAGATCCCCCGGAGGTATCTGGGAACAATACGATCCCACCATGTTCTTCATCGAAAGATTTCTTGCAGATCCCGAAGAAGTCTGGAGATGCCTGCTGGATATGAACAGTTCCCAGGAATTCAAACTCTTTGACGCCATACCGAATAAAGGTCACCATGCCCTGGCATATCTTGAAGAGATCAGTATCATACAGACCGTTATCACACAAAACATCGACAATCTTCACCAGAAGGCAGGAAGCAGACACGTTATCGAATTCCACGGGAATATGCTTTATGCCAAATGCATGGAATGCTCGTTGAAATCGGGTTATAAAAAGATCCTTGAAGATCTGGAAGAACGATTCCCACCGAGATGTCCATGCGGCGGAATATTAAAACCAGATGCTGTCTTCTTCGGAGAGGCAATCCCCCAGGGTGCACTGAAGGAATCTTTCCAGGAGGCTGACAATTGTGATCTCATGCTCGTCATCGGCACCTCTGCCCAGGTGGAACCTGCCGCATCCCTGCCCATGATTGCAAAAGGCATGAACTCTCTGCTAAGAGGCCTTGGAACAATACCTATCCCCAAGCAGCAGTGCCACGTCATAGAGATCAACAAGGAGGCGACACCCCTGACCGGAAAGGTTTCAGATTTCCTCATTCAAGGCAGCTCAGGCGAGATACTCTCGATCATCGAGCAAAAGATAAGAAGAATAAAGGATTAGCGTGAAGACAACAGGAAAAACAAGGATCTTTACCATCCTGGCCCATCCCGCCACCCATGTGATTGCACCAATCATTTATAATCACATATTTGATGAGCTGAGACTCGATATGTCTTATATTGCGCACGATATTGAACCTCATGGCATCACCGATACGATTCAAGCGTTCCGCTCATGGGAAAACCTCGCAGGCTTCAATGTAACCATCCCGTACAAGGAATCCGTAGCGGAATTACTGGAAACCAAGTGCCCGGTATCGTCCAGGGTCAAGGCTGTAAATACCGTCATCAGAAACGAGGATGGTACATTCGAAGGATACAATACCGACGGCATCGGTGCGCAAAAGGCCATCGGGGATGTTCGGGGAACCCACTGCCTGGTGCTCGGGGCAGGCGGTGCAGCAAGATCCATTGTGGATGCCCTGCTCAAGGCAGGCGCTGGAAGGATTTCCTTTTCAAACAGATCCTCTTCTAATTCTCAAAAACTCCTTGATATCTTCTCTTCGGACAATGTCTCGATCTTCGACCCTGCAGATATTGAAAAGATCAATGTTGTTATCCAGGCCACTCCTGTTGTGGATCGCATCCCTTTCAGCCTTGATTTAAAGAAGCTGAGAAAAGACACTCGGGTATTGGAGACTGTAATGAGGCCAAGTGTATTATCGGATACTGCATCGGAAAATCACCTCGAGGTCATCCCCGGTCACGCCATGCTCTATTTCCAGACAAAACAGAACTTCAGGCTGCTGACAGGCATAGACGTACCTGATACTGTTTTGGAAAGCGCTTTTGGAACAGTGGGGTATAAAATATCATGAGGATCTACCTTGAATGCTGCATGAGGAAAGGAAATCCCCGAATCGCGATCGAAGTATGTAAAACATGCAGGTTCAACAAGAAGTGCAGTGTATTTCGCGCCTACAGGAACCCTTCCCTGTTTGAGGATCAGTATAAACATCTAAGGAACAGCGCCACTTGACAGTTTATCTTCTTTGGATTTATGGTGAGGCATTATGCCAAAAAATCACATATGTCTTTATCCTGACGAAGTCCTCAAGATCAGGGCCGGCGAGATCGGAAACATAGACCTTGAAATCATCGACCTTGCCGAGGACATGAAGAACATCATGTATACAGCCCCAGGAGTAGGGCTCGCTGCGCCACAGGTTGGTTTCTCAAGGCGTCTCATCCTCGTGGATCCCACAGCAAACAAGGAACCGGGAAATCTGACCACGCTTATAAACCCGGTTATCATAGAACAGGAAGGTTCAGATACGGACAGTGAAATGTGCCTGAGTGTACCCGAGGTATCCGTGGATGTCCCCCGAGCAGAACGTATCGTTGTGCAGGGGGTTACCCTGGAGGGCAAAGAGATCCGGATCGAGGCCGAAGGATTTCTGGCGAGAATCTTTCAACATGAGATAGATCATCTCGACGGAAAGGTTATCCTGGATTATGCGTCTCATCTGAAACGTTCCATTTACCTGAAGAAAAGGAAAAAAGGGAAATTATGAGACTCGCTTTCATGGGTACCCCAGATTTCGCGTTACCCACCATCCAGGCACTGATTGAGACGAAAAGGCATGACCTTGTCTGTGCGATCACTCAACCGGATAAACCTAAGGGCAGAGGAAGGCATGTCAAGGCCCCTGCGGTGAAACAGTATGCCATGAATAAAGGTATTCCGGTCCTTCAGCCTGTGCGGATCAGGGATAATCAGGAGATCTATACTTCTCTTGTTCAATACCGGCTAGATGCAGTCATTGTGGTAGCCTATGGAAAGATCCTGCCTGCCGAAATGCTCGATATCCCTGTAAAAGGGTTTATAAATGTTCATGCATCCCTGTTGCCCAGTCTCAGGGGAGCAGCACCGATAAACAGGGCAATCCTTCAGGGATGCGCCTCAACAGGGATCAGCATCATGCAGATCGATGCAGGCATGGATACCGGACCGGTCTATCGCAAGGTGCAAATCCCCATCGAGACGGATGACGATGCCGTGACCCTTTCATCAAAACTGGGTGTTCTGGGAGCAGAAACGCTCCTTGAGGTACTCGATCTTGTCGAAAGAGACAATCTCCAGCCGATACCTCAGGACCATGAAAAGGCAACATATGCACCCATGCTCAGAAAGGATGAAGGTGAGATTGACTGGAATCAGGATCCGATAACCATACACAACATGATCAGGGGACTCGTACCATGGCCGTGTGCGCATTCCCATATCGGGCCAAAAACCCTGAAGATATGGAAGGCATCGTACCTTGCCGAAGACCATGACCTGCCTCAGGGGTCTCTTGTCAAGGACGCTTCCGGGCTGAAGATTGCGTGCGCAGGGGGCTACATCATCCCCCACGCCCTCCAGATCGAAGGCAGAAATATTGTGGATTCCCATGCCTTTTCATGCGGCCTGAAAAATGACCGGATAATACTTTCACAAGGAGGGCTTCAATGATACTGGCACCGTCAATCCTGTCTGCAGACTTCTCGCACCTCGCTGATGACGTTGAAAAGGTTGTCTCCGCCGGCGCCCAGTGGATTCACATCGATGTAATGGATGGCCACTTTGTACCAAACATTACCATAGGCCCGGTCGTGGTAAGGCATATCCGTCGCATTACCAATGCCTATCTCGACTGCCATCTGATGATATCTAAACCGGACAGATATATAGATGCCTTTGCCGATGCAGGCGCAGACGGGATAACGATACACACCGAGACATGTACACACCTGCATAGAACCCTTTCGAGGATTCGCGAGCTCGGGCTGAAATCAGGAGTATCCCTGAACCCTTCAACACCTGCAAGCTCTATTGAATATATACTCGATGTTACCGATCTTATTCTCATCATGAGCGTAAATCCAGGGTTTGGAGGACAATCATTCATCAATGCGGTACTACCGAAGATAAAGAAGGTGAAGGATCTCATATCGGAAAAGGATATCCTTGTCCAGATCGATGGAGGTGTGGGAACGGACAACCTTGGCATGCTCCTGGGCCTGGGAATCAATGTGATAGTTGCCGGATCAAGTATATTCAACAGCGTGGATCCTGAATCCACGATAAAGGAGATGTTCTCTATTGCAGCGGCCAATGAATCTTAACTATATCCTGTTGATCGCGTTATTCATGACGATCTCGGGATGTGCCCATGTACCACAGAATGAGACTGGGGTAGAACCGGACAGATCCAACCCTTATCTGAACATGCTGCTGGCCCGCGATGCCGAGAATAATGGAGACTGGAACAAGGCACTTGAGCTTTACGCCACGATCGACGATCCTTTTTCATGGCTTGCCCAAGCCAGGATCCATTTCATACTGAATCAGTCCGCCGATTCACTGGCATTTGTAGACCGGCTTATTCAGGAGGATGCCTATGCGGACGAGGCGCTTGAACTGCGAACCAAGATCTATGCACGCAAGGGTAATTGGCAGCAGGCAATCAATGATACCGAAACCCTTGCAGAAAAGCACCCCGACAACCGTCAACTGAAATTATTCCTGGCAAACCTCAAAATAATAATCTCAGATTTCATAGGGGCTAAAATCATTCTTGAAGATCTTCTCGTGAGCAATGACGACAGTATGGTCCTTTACACCCTTTCCAAGGCATGTTTGGGCTTGAAGGATCTTTCATGCACACGAAAAGCACTTATGGACGTCATCGTTGCCAACCCGAGATTCTCTCCTGCCTACATCGACCTCGGCAAAACCAATGAACTGCTCGGACGGCCAGAGGCTGCAGAGACTGCCTATAAAGAGCTCCTGGATATTGATCCATATTCAAACGACGGGCTCATCGCCTTGTCTGAGTTCTATATTTCACAAAAGAACTATTCCAGCGCCATATCCACCATAGAAAGACTCGTGCGGATAAACCCGCATGTTCAGATAATCCGGAAGCTTGTTATGCTGAAGTTTCAAGAGGGTCTGTTCAGCGAGGCATTGTCTGATTTCGAACAGATTGAAGAAAAGACCGACCAGGACATCTATTATATGGCCATAGCATATGCAAAACTCAGCAGGTACGAAGATGCGCTGCAGGCTCTGCAGAAGATTTCCGTTGCAGGAAAGCTCGGATGCGATGTGGCAATGCTTCAGTCTTCCATAGAAAAAGACATGGGTAATGAAGCAGAGGCCCTGGATATACTCTTGTCCGCATGGGATAATCACAATGATAAAGATGGTTGTGAAGAAATAGGATATCATCTGGCAACCGAACTGGACATCGCAGGCAGGAGAGATGAGGCCCTGGAGATTGCGTCAGAACTCCTCGACAGGAATCCAAAGGACCCTATTGCCCTGAACTTCATCGGATATGTCTGGGCCGACCAGGGGATCAATCTGGACCAGGCTCATGACATGATCAAAGAAGCCCTGGATATGAAACCGGACGACCCCTATATCCTCGATTCCATGGCATGGGTGCTGTTCAGAAAAAACCAGAGTGTTCAGGCCTTGAAGTATATGGAAAAGGCACTGGAACAACTGGATACCGATCCCATCATGCTCGAACATATGGGCGATATTCTCAAGGACCTCGAGAGAACCAACGAAGCGCTGGATTATTATATAAAATCGTCCATTCTGAATAACAAGAGGCAGGGGATAGAAGAAAAGATCAATGAATTGCTTGAATAATTAATTGTCAGAGCAAATACTTTAGCCGAACAGGTGAAACCATGACTAATGAAGCAAAGGTCGGGATCTTTATTGTTATTGTTATCATCATCTTCATAATCCTGTCTGTTCAGATCGGCGAACTAAGCTTCACAAAGAAGGACACCTATACTATGACCATGGTATTCTCTTCAGTGGAAGGGCTTAAGCGCGGCTCTCCTCTGGAACTGGCAGGGGTAGATGTCGGGACCGTAACCGGCATCTCCCTGAACAAAGATTATTCCGCTGTTGTTACAGCGGCAATATATGACGACATCAGACTGCCGATCAATTCCTCTGCATCCATAGCCACCAAGGGTGTGCTTGGAGACAAGATCATAATACTGACGCCGGGTGTCTCTGAAAACACTATCAAGCCGGGAGGAAATCTTGCAAGAACAACCGTGCCGCCTTCCGTTGATCACATTCTCATGCAGATCGGTGAACTTGCAGAAAATCTGGCCGAGCTGACAGGGGCACTGAATTCGACATTCGGAGACGAAGATGCCCTGCGTAATATCATCAATAATATCAGCCGTTTCAGCGAAGATTCTGCAGCACTGGTATCGCAGAACCAGGAAAACATATCCGTTACCATCTCTCAATTAAGAGAGATCACCGACAACTTTGCCATGGTCTCTCAGGACCTGGCAGGGACATCGGCTGACTTCGGAGAAATCATAGGCAAGATAAATTCCGGCAATGGTACCATGGGCAGGCTAATCAACGATGAAGCACTGTATCTCTCAACCATGGGGTTCATGGAGAATATCCAGCAGTTCACTTCACGATTGAATGAAGACAACACCATCGCAATGCTGCTGAATGACTCAGAACTCTATTATGATATCGTGGCTATAGCAGAAAACATCAGATTTATCACCGATCAGCTTTCACAAGGCAGGGGTACCATGGGTCATATCCTCGTTGACGAAGAGTTGTATCAACAGCTCAATGAGGCCATACGCAACGCAAACCTTGCGGCACAGGGCATTGAAGAACAACTCCCGATAACGGTCATGGGGACAATACTGGGGCTGATCTGGTAGATATCATGCCCTTCAGGCTCATAGTTCTGGTCATCATCGCGTACTCGGTACTTGGCTGGCAAGGGGCATTGGCCGGATGCCTGAATCTTTCCCCTGTCCTGCTGTATGAATCCGGGGAGGAAGACTACTCAATAAAGATGGCAGGGCCGATCCTGGAGTTTTCTTCAGAAAGGATAGCCTTGCGACCCTTGTTACACATAGAAGAACAAGGGACTGACATCCTTTACCCTCTCGGCAAAAACACCTCCAGCAGGGGGTTGTTCTTTCCCGTGTACTCTTCCAGGGTTTTAGAAAACAGCATGCATCGAACCTTGTTCCCCTTTTTTCACGGCAGTTACATGAACACGAGCTATGCAGGGTTATTCCCTGTCTATGGGAAGTTCTATCATCGGTTCGGCTATGATGAATCACATTTTTTCCTGTGGCCGGTATATTCATCTACAACCTACGACACTATCAGGACACACAATATTCTCTGGCCCGTGTTTTCCTACTGCAAAGACCGGACGTTCAAGATTTTTCCTTTATATGGTTATAAAAAGAACCTTGAATCCCGGCATGACTTTCTGCTCTGGCCCATATTCCACCACATAAGAGGACCAAGAAATATGGATGCGATGCTTTTTTTGTTTCAGCGTTCATACGGTGACAATTACGAGAGCACATCCATACTCTGGCCGTTTTTTACCCTCAGCAGGGATTTTCAGGCGCAGCACACCAGTATTGACGCTCCATGGCCTTTAATCAGATACGCAAAAGGCGGTTACGAAGAAATCAGGATCTTCCCATTGTACCACAAAAAGATCATACCAGGCACTTATTCTATGAAAACCATTGGGTGGCCTCTGTACAAAAATGAACTCCATCATGACCACAATGGAGAGTTGAGGCGCCATAAAACAACTATCCTCATTCTCAGCAATCACTCTTATACAATCAACGAGATGGGACAGGAAGAAACAGATACCACCTTATGGCCTATATGGTATCAATCAAAAACATCAAACGGGTTTTCCTGGCATTTCCCCTGGATCCTGCCTCTTGATGACGCCGGCTATAAAAACAATTGGCTGCCTATACTTACCCTTGCACGCTCTATCGACAAGGACGGAACATATCTCATTGATATTCTGTGGCATACACTCCATTACCACAGAGATGAGATGTCTTCTCGTCTTGCCCTTTCATTTCTGTATTCGTATGAAACCGGTGTTGATTACCGGCAAATCGGGTTCTTTTTTGATCTAATCAATATAAGCCTGCCTACAGACCCCAGACCGGACAATAGAAAATAACATTGAGCATTCATTTTACTTGGCTGATCGTTGATTCTTTGCTATATATCTCTCACAAACGTTGAAGCATAAGCGGATTACAGGTTTAAAAACGAATCATCAGGTGGATCGGGATGTCGCTTACACGAAGAGAGATACTCGAAGAATTATCTCGTATGGGAATCAAAAGGATTGAAGAACTGAAAAAGGCTTGCCGGGAATATGAACTGTACTGGTTAAACCTGACAAGCTTTCGGTCTTTGAACTAAGTATCCTTTTAAGAGAACCCCTGGAACGGTCTTATTAACAGATAAGACCTTCTGCCTCAAAATCCGACTTGGGCATTCATATACCATGGTCTTTTATATTTATTATCAGCGCACGGAAACAGCATAGCCCCCTTTTTCCTTCGTGAATCTCCATACCCCTGGACTATGAGCTGCAACCTGATCAGACAAATCTTCAATCAAAGGTTACAAACCGGTCCTTTTTGGCCCCGCATACCGGACACTCCTCGGGAAGTATCCCGTCGGAGACATAGCCGCATACATCACAGACATAGTAGATCGTCTCCCGTTCTTCAAGGACATGATCCATGGCCTCTTTATACAGCCTGGCATGGATCTCCTCAACATCCCTGGACTGGCTGAAATAAAGCGATGCCGCTTTATCGCCGGCCTCTTCGGCATGTTTTATGAAACTATCATACGCAACACCTGCAACCTTGGTTTCAGACTCGAAACTCTCGGCAAGGTTCTCTTCTGTACTCTTTACTTTTTTCAGGAGCTTCAGCGCCCGCTTTCCATGGAGTTCTTCTGAAAATGATATTACCCTGAAAAGATTTGCCAGCGCGGGATAGCCGTCCTTTTGGGCCTTTTCAGCAAAGACCTTGAGCCTTAGAGTGGCCTTGGATTCACCTGTATATGCCTGATGCAAGTCATCCAGCAACTTTTCGTCCACAATCACCTCCTGAACTTATAATACTGTCTCTATGGATATCTCTGACCGAGACATCCTCTGTCCGCGTCCGGGCGTATGCCCAATCGAGTCAACGCGAAATCATATTTCACCGGATCATCGGGGATAATCGACCTGAAACCCTCAGTTATTTCAAGTGCTGTCTTCAGGTTCGCCTGGGAGCAGGATGTCATTCCCAGGCGGGAACATATGGCATACATATGCGTATCAAGGGGGACAATCAGTAAAGCAGGGGAAACTCCATCCCACCCGCCAGGGTCCACATCATCCCTGCGCACCATCCACCGCAGAAAAAGATGGAGCCTCTTGCAGGCGCTTTTCCTGTCCGGATGAGGCAGAAGGCTGTTATATTGATGGGGAGAATCATGACGCAGCTCATCTGCAAACCCTCTCAGAGCAAGGCATGTATTTTCGTGGCCCGATTCAAGAAAGTTCATGAAACATGCATAAAGAGATCCGTACAGGAGGATTACCCGCTGTATACCAAGGATAAAATCTGCAAGCTCCAAACCTGTTGTGAACCTGTGCTTGAATCCCCCGAAGACTGCGGCAAGATGCTGGCAGGATGCTTCTTCAATAAAGGACCTGGGTGTAGGCACCATCTTTTCGAGTACACCCGATATACTTTTCTTTATCTGGCCGACTCTCCCATAGGCAAGGGCCGATGCCAGAAGTCCGACTATCTCCCGGTCCAGGGGATCATTGTAGCGCCATACAAACTCGAGAGGATCAGGGGAGATAAACCTGCGATGATTGTACTTCATATAGAGTTCATCACAAAATATACGGGATATGTTTGCAGGCAATCCCTTATCCTGTTGATATGCTCCATACTTATCTTCGGAGATATGGTTATTCATCTTCATAGAAGAGTTGTCTTTGATTCAAAGTAATACCGGATCATAAATCTTCAGGGCAAAAGCTTGCTTTTGAAGATTCATGAGATGGATTACTATTCCTCTGGCGAGAACTCGTCCTTTGAAGCGCCACATACCGGGCATGTCCAGCTGTCCGGCAAATCTTCAAAGGAAGTGCCTGCCTCAATGTTGCCTTCCGAATCACCCACTTCGGGGTCATAAATGTAACCACATACATTACATACATATTTTTTCATTCCACCCTCCATTTTTTTATCTTCCGGTTTGTCCTGGAGTCCCGTATCCCCTTTATAGGTCGGGGCGTTCTTCGATGCCTTCCCCTTCATGACATTCCGGTAATACGCATAGGTAAGCGGGGTGCCTTCTTTAATCACCTGCGCTCCCACCACTTCTGCAACAAATATCGTATGTGTACCGCAATCCACACTCCCTGCAACCTTTCCTTCAAAAAAACACAGGGAGCTATCGATTACAACCGGGCATCCTGTCTGACCATCCCTGCAGGATACCTGGGACATCTTGTCCACATCTCTGCCGGACTTGAAGCCGAAAAGCCCTATCAGGTTCATCGGCGTTTCCTCTTCGAGAACAGATACCGCCAACACCCCGCTTTCCTGGATATATTCATGTGTAAGGTTGTTCTTGTTGATACTCACCGCTATCGAAGGAGGGTCAGCGCTTACCTGAATCACTGAATTGACGATCTGGCCATTTGTCTTTTGACCGGACACTGATGATACGACATACAACCCGTAGGAGATATTCCACAGGGCTTGACGATCCAGAATATCATTCATCAATTGCAACCTCCTGAAGTTTTTCTGCGACAGTCTTACCCAGAGCATAACATCTTTTTAGTACCTCGTCATCCGGTACATATTTTGCCTTAATGGGTTCACTTATAAGGTCAACCTTCATGGCGGCCAGAATATCATGAATATGCGAGGCAGCTTCTCCGCTCCATCCGTATGATCCGAATGCAGCGCCGATAAGGCTCTTGGGCTTGAGACCCTTTAGATAGGTCAGAACATCGGCCATTGCGGGGAGCATGTTATTGTTCAGGGTCGAAGAACCGGCTATAAGTGCACCTGCATCGAGAACTTCGTATGCCGCATCACTGCGATGAAAAACATCCATGGACATCACCTTCACCCGTGCCCCGCCCGCTACAAGACCTTCCTCGATCGCCCGGGCCATTAATTCGGTGCTGTGCCACATGGTATGAAACAGGATAACAGCCTTGTCTCTCGGTTTCTGCTGTGCCCATCTTTCATAATAACCGAGCATTCTCCCGAGATCTTTTCGCCATACAGGACCATGATCCGGAGCGATGATCGAGATATCAAGACCGGATTTGCCCACCTTTTCGAGAAGGCTCAGGATCAGGTTCGAGTAGGGAAGAAGGATGTTCGCATAGTAGGTGGCTGCTTCATAGTCCAAGATGGCATCATCCACCTCGTCGGCAAAGCGCTTAGCCGACGCCAGATGCATTCCGAAGGCATCCTGAGAAAACAGCAGTGCGTCTTCTTTCAGATAGCTGAACATGCTGTCGGGCCAGTGAAGCATCCGTGTCTCCATAAACTCCAGCGTGACATTGCCCAGGGGAAGCTCGGAACCGTCTTTCAATGCAAGGATTTCCTGATCTATGCTGAAATGTTCCTTCAGCGTCTTTGCACCCATTGTCGATGCGAAGACCTTTTCCGGCGAGACCTCTTTAATCACCTCTGCAAGGCATCCGGAATGATCCATCTCGGAATGATTCGATATGATATAATCGATATCTCGAGGATCTGTAACCGAGGCAATGCGGCTTAAGAGCTCCTGCTTGAACGGGGCCTTTACCGTATCAATGAGCGTAATCTTATCAGCCATGATCAGATATGCATTGTAGGAACTCCCTTGTTTTGTCGTATACCCGTGAAAATCCCGGATCGTCCAGTCAACAGCACCGACCCAGTACACATGCTCGCTGATCTTAACAGCTTTATAAATGCCCGGCATCTCTTACATCTCCTTTTCCTAATCTTTACATAGCGAGAGTTTCTCGCTTAAAATGACAATATGCCTCATCTCTTCTTCAATAATCTTGTTCAGCTTTTCCCTGCCGAGAACCTCGGGAACGATACCCTTGAGCCCTGTATAGAACACGATGGAATCTTTTTCCGCCTCGATTCCCCTGCGCAAAACATCCCTCAATCTCTCGGTCCCGTCCAATGGCGCCATGGCATCAAAGACCTCACCTGAAATCATTGCCCGCAGATACAATACCGCAAGATCATCGGGATCAAGACCGCTGTTGTATTCCTCATTTTTCGTGAGTTCATCCCTCATGGACATGAATACCTTTTCATGCTCAGCCTCCATCGAGGCAAGGCCTGTAAGCATGCTTTTAACCTTATGGTCATCAAAGATCTCAGAAGCCCTGGTATAAAAGATCTCACCGTTCTTTTCTATCCCGATCGCCATCTCAAAAACCTCGCGAGCATTAAACCTCTTCTGCATGATCATACCCCCCGATGCATACTTCCATACTGTCCAACTCGATGCATGGAATACGTTGTTGTGATAACCCATCGATCCCTGTTTTCAAGGAGAATGATATGGTCATCCTTCAATTATGATTATTATTGCCTACGATTTCCACAGGCCGTGAATATTGCAGTACTCCCTGGCGGTAATCTCTTTTGCCTCGATGCAAAAAACAGCTTCAGGGGCATCGCCGGGCTTGAAGAACTGACGATAGGCCTTTCCATCTGCAATAATCTCTATCCATTCTATATAGTGCTTCTCTTCCATGGGATGAGTTACACTGCCGATTTTCACCCTGAATCCGTCCGATGTCTTCTCAATAACAGGCACATGTTTTTCTTTCGCCGCATCAACGGTATTCTCTGTAAAGAGTTTCATAGGCTGACCACAACACACAAGCTCTCCCTTTCCCTCGTGAAGAACCTCAACTATATTGCCGCAGATCTCACATTTATAAACCTCTAACCGCTTTGTCATAAACATCCTCCTTTTTCAGTAACGATTATTATTACCACTAGTTTCTCAAGCCCTTGATGTCAACCCCTTTCATCTCATCCTAATATAATCAGGGTTATGGAGTAATCAAATTCTATCCACTATTTTACTGCATCAGGATATATTTCAGAGCAGAGACAATCTTCCCTCAATCATTCCAGTCACATCGGTTCTTCAAGAAAGGGGATCCATTCATCTCATGTAATTCAACATTCCAACAATACTTTCAAATTTTATATAT
>DSAD01000128.1 GCA_011372875.1 Deltaproteobacteria bacterium | reverse complement strand
TCATAACGGATATCCTATACAAACCCATTATCTCCGACATTATTCTTCCCACGACATCGTCTCTGGTTCTTGAACTTATTCATCCCACGACACTGATATCAGGCCTGGGACCCGGCGAGACCCTTTCTAACAAGGGATACACCCCAGAACATTTCTCATTTTTCATCGGTGAACTCTCCAGAGAAGAACTCAAGAAGATACAGAAAGAAGCAGAATCAAGTTTCACCATAGAAATCATAGATATGCACTTCACCAACAAACGGGGATATAAGGATCAGACTAAGGTGATGGAGTTTAAAGAGGCCTTTGAGGCAAGGCTGAAGCAGTTTCAGACAGCCGCAGAAAAGGCTGAGGCAGACAAGCTGACCAAGGAAACAGCCTATAATAAGGCGCTGAAAGCATATACCGCTGATCAGGAGGCCCGTATTCAAGACCTCTTTGCCTCACTGGAAGACCTGAAAAAATCCTCCGTACGCTTCCAGACACGCCCTGATAATAAAAACCGTTGCCGCTTTGAGGGGATCGACCCGGGCAAATACATACTCTACGGCCGTAATGCGCAGGGCAACGCCATCTTTTCGGAAATAACGGTTAAAGACAATACAAATAAACTTATGGTCACTAATCTGACAAAGGACCCGTTCGAGCCATGAATAAAAAGATCCTGGTCGTAGACGATGAAATAGGCATCAGAGAGTCCCTCAAGAAGATTCTGGAAAAAGAAGGGTTTCTGGTTGATACGGCATCCAATGGTCAAGATGCCTTCAAGATCATCCGTGGCGGTGATATCGATCTTTTGATAACCGATATCAGGATGGCAGGCATGGACGGAGTGGAGCTTCTGAAGGTATCGAAATCCGTTTCCCCGTTCACCGAGGTCATAATGATCACCGGCTATGCATCGGTAGACACTGCTGTGGACTCCATGAAACAAGGAGCGTACGACTACATTACCAAGCCCTTTAAAAAGGCGGATATCCTCAAGACAGTACACCGGGCCATTGAAAAACAGATCCTTACCATGGACAACATCATGCTCAAAGAACGTATAGAGGCTTTTGAAACCGCCCCTATCGTAGAGAGTGCAAGCTCCAAGATGAAAGATATCGTGGATCTTGTCCATCAGGTTGCCCCGAGCCAGGCAACGGTCCTGATCCTGGGAGGATCCGGCACCGGCAAGGAAGTCATTGCCGACATGATACATAAATTGTCTTCCAGGGGAGCAAAACCCATGATCAAGGTCAATTGCGCGGCAATCCCGGAAACACTGATCGAATCGGAACTCTTCGGTTACGAGAAAGGGGCCTTCACCGGTGCATCCTCCAGAAAAGAAGGCCGTTTCGAGGTTGCCGACAGGGCAAGCATCTTCCTCGACGAGATCGGCGAGATACCGCCTTCGGTTCAGGTCAAGCTCTTAAGAATTCTTCAGGAGGGTACCTTTGAAAGACTCGGCAGCAACAAGACCTTACACACGGATACACGCATCATCGCAGCAACCAACAAGAACCTGGCAGCCATGGTAAAAGAAGGGCTCTTCAGAGAAGACCTTTACTGGAGGCTCAACGTCATCACCATCGAACTGCCGAACCTCAAAGACCGCAGAGAAGACATCCCGAATCTGGTTCAGCACTTTATCAACCGTTTTTCAAAGAAAAACGCAAAAGAACTCGGCGGTATCGAATCAAAGGCAATGGAGATACTGCTCAACTATGAATGGCCGGGAAATGTCAGGGAGCTGGAAAATGTGATTGAACGCAGTGTCGTTCTCGACAAGGACGGCATTATCGGATCGGATGATCTCCCCACAGAACTCGCCAAGACCGCTATCTGCTCAAACGAATCAGTAACCATTCCGCTTGGAACCTCGCTTGAAGAGGTTGAACGGGTACTCATGGAAGAGACTCTCCGGCATACGAAAGGGGACAAGGGCCTTGCATCGAAGCTCCTTGGCATATCGACACGCACCCTTTACCGAAAAATGGATAAAAAAGAAGATAACTGAGGAGAATACTACACTGCACAGCCTTCCTGCTGAACGTCATCCTGCTTATCCTCTATCATGTGACAACGAATCGCCTGGAAATCTTCTGCAAGGGCGATAAAGGCGTCTGTCACGTCAGGATCAAAGTGTGTTCCCCGCTCATTGACAATAATCTCCATGGCCTTTTCGTGCGAATAGGCCTCCTTGTAGACCCTCTTCGATGTCAGTGCATCATATACGTCGGCCAGGGCCACAATCCGTGCAGAAAGCGGTATCTGCTCTCCCTTCAGACCCAGAGGATATCCCGAACCGTCCCACTTTTCATGGTGATAAAAAGCGATCTCTTTGCCGAGACTCAGGAAAGACTGGCCATCTATCTTGGCTTCAACGGCCTTCAAGGCCTCTCCGCCCAGGGAGGAATGGCGCTTGACCACCTCGAATTCCTCAAGGGTAAGTCTTCCCGGCTTGAGCAGAATAGTGTCGGGGATACCGACTTTGCCGATATCATGCAGAATAGATGAGTTATAGATATCTTCGACATAATCCGCTGTTATATAATTTGCATAGGAAGGATTCTTGGAAAGCTCTACTGCCAGGACCCTGCTGTACTCACGAATCCTTTCCAGGTGAGCCCCGGTATCGGCATCCCGGTATTCTGCGAGTTTTGCCAGGCCCAGGATGGTTGCATTCCTCGCGCTCTGGACATTCTTATACGAATCGATAAGATCCTGTTCAAGTTTCTTGCGAACCGTGATATCCCTGATGACCATCTGAAAACCCACAAGATCGCCATCCTTGTAGATACACTTGGCATTGCATTCCACGTCAAAGACCTTACCGGTCCGGTTCTTAATCCTGAATTGAAAATCCTTGACAGACTGTTCAATTGCCAGACGGCTTATCATACGCTCTATCAGCGTGATGTCCGGATCAGAAACAAGATTCATGAAACTGAACTCAATCTTCTGGCTCAACGGAATCCCGATGGCCTCATAGAAACGCGGATTGGCCATGAGTATCTTGGCATTCCTGTCAATCAGCAAGACGATATCAATGATATTTTCATACAGCTCTCTGTAACGGACTTCGGATTCCTCGAGATCCTTCATCCGCCTTTCAACCTCGGCCTCGAGGTTATGTGCATAGTAAGACAATCTGCCGGCAAGGGAATCCATTTCAACCTTGAGCCTGCATTCCCTTTCCCTTACCCGTGTCTCTTCATAGCACTGAAGAACAGTGATCGCGATAAAGAAGACAAAGAAAAAGCTGTTGCTGAAAAAGAATTTGAGGCTCTGAGTTGTAGGCTCTGAAAAAAGCACGATCGGAACAGCGTAGATAGCATAGAGCAGGATACCGGAAATACCAGCCTGGAGAGCTGTAAGCGGCAGTATCGCGGTGAAGGTTACCAGCACCATCAAAACCCCTACATAGTAAAAGGAGTCATACCCCCCCATATGAACGCAGAGCATGGATATGGATAGCCCGGATATCAAATAGGCAATGATCGCTAACAGGTAAGAATACTTCCTGCCTGCTTTTGTCTGATATATGAGGTACAGCAGCAAAAGGGTACCGGAACATGCAAGACGGTAAACCACAAAGAGTTCGAAGTATTCTCGGGCAACGACAAAGTCCAGGATGCCGAACAGCGGTATAAAGACAATCCCCACCAGCAGGATAAACAACACCCGCTGATAGAACAGGTCTTTTGTCTCCTCTTTATATCTTTTGTAATAATCTTCATTAACCGAAAGCATACGTATTCTTTCTATCGGATTACTACAGCAAAACATTTATTCAAAAATGAAAGACTCCGCTGCAGACTGTGAGCAATATTGTCAGATAAGCAGACGACCTAAAGAAGGTTCGGTTCATCTCCGAATGGATCGGTTGCCTTGAAATCAGGCACGTACATGCGGCAAGCATCCATATCCTGTTTGAATATGGTGGAGAATCCAAGCTCAAGGGCACGTTCCAGGACTGTTTCGTATTCATCCTTTACTAACGGGCGCTTCATATCATTTATGTCTCCCCGATATGGATCTGGATTGTACTGCGACATTATGCTTACAGGGATCTCGACAGAGAGGTCTGAAAGAAAATCAAGCACTGCAAAGGGATTCGAGAGCATACCAGGAAGGACGAGGTGCCTAACAACAAGCCCGGCAACTCCCCGGCCTTCCTGGTCCATACGCAATACCCCTGCGGACTCAAAAATATAGGCTATCGATTGTCTTGCCACGTCCCAGTAATCGCCGACATTGCTCAGGATACTGCCTGTGGGATTGTCACCGTACTTCAGGTCCATAAGGTAGATATCTGCATGGTCTTTCCACAGCTCCAGTGTGGAAACGGCCTCATATCCGCTTGAGTTGATTATGACCGGAAGACTCAAACCCAGGTCATGCGCCCTGTCCAGGGCATCAAGTATCTCATAGGTATAGTGGGTCGGTGTTACCAGATTGATGTTCGAACAGCCCAAGTCCTGAAGTCTTTTCATATAGGATGCAAGCTCCGAGGCCGAGAGGGTATGCCCGGTTGCGTGATGGCTTATCTGCATATTCTGGCAATAGCTGCATTTCAAAGGGCAGCCTGAAAAGAATATTGCACCGGATCCTGCCCCCTGTACAAGGGGGGGTTCTTCACCCCGGTGAATGACAACAGAGCCTACAAGGAGATCCTCGCCCGCAGAACAGTACCCTGATTTTTCAGACCTGTTTACCTTGCATGCTCTTGGACAAAGGGTGCATCCCATCACTGCTGAGCGTCAAGCTCTCCTATGCGGACTCGCCCATTTTCATCCCTCGGGATGCTTTCAACAAAGACAACCTTCCTAGGGGTCTTGTATGATGCAAGCATCTTTCGTGCACTCTTTTTCACCTCGTTTTCCGTAAGGTCAGGATTATTTGCTACCACATACGCCTTGACGATTGCTCCTCTCATGAGATCCGGGAGGGCGCTTATGGCAGAATCCTGTACACCCGGAATGGAATTCAGGACATTCACCACCTCCTGGCAATAGACATTGAAGCCCGAGGTAATGATCATATCCTTCTTATATCCGGTTATGTATATATAGCCGTCCTCATCCATGTAGCCGAGATCCCCCGTATAGAGCCACCCGTCTTTAATGACCTCTTGCGTCTCCCTGGGTTTATTGTAGTAGCCCTTCATGATGTTCGGCCCCTTGAAGAGGATCTCTCCCGTCTCTCCCTGAGCAAGGGTCTTGTCATCATCGTCCACAACCCTTGCTTCGACCCCGGGTACGCATGGACCGATGGACTCGGGCTTGTTCTTCACATGAACATTATTGACCGCACATACCGGAGATGCCTCGGTGATCCCGTAGCCCTGCCTGATATCGGCGTTAAAACGCTGCCTGAATTCATTGTAGATATCTATGGACAGGGCAGATCCCCCTGCAATCAATGCCTTGATGCGGCCATAATCGATATCCTGCATGTCGGGGTGATAAATCAGACCATAGAAAAGGGTCGGTACTGCACAGATCAGGGTTATCCCGCCATTTTCAAGGATGTGATGCAGCTCCTTGAAATCGAGCTTTTTCATGAGGTGAACAGTACCTCCCAAACGGAGCATGGAAAGCATATTCGCGCTTGCACTGAAAGAATGAAAGCAGGGGATCAGCGTCAAAGCGGTATCCGTATGATCTCCATTGAGACACAGCCTTACGAGATCTGAGTTGTGATCGAGATTTCTCTGGGTAAGCATGGCCCCCATGGGATATCCGGTAAGGCCGGAAGAATAGATCATGACCGCGGTATCATCCTGGGCCATGTCTTCGATAATCCCGTCACCCTCTTGTGTCACCCACTCGGAGAAATTCCCTTTTTCTCCGGTAGTGATTACAATATCCTGCGGGCACTGATCCTGAATATCCCGGTAGGTTTCAAACCCGCTTGATTCCATAATTATTGCCTTTGAATCTGAATCCCTGAGGATATGGCCAAGTTCCCGTGAGGTAAAAGAAGGATTCACCGGGGTAACCACAGCCCCAATTCCAATTATCCCCATATACGAGATGATAAACTCGGGCACATTGGGAAGCACAATGGTAACATGGTCTCCTCTTTTGATTCCCGCCCTTTTTAAAGAACCGCCCAGGGCACTGGTGAGCCTGTACAATTGGGTAAAGGTGATTTCCTGGTCCTTATAGCGGATACATATCTTGTCCGGCCTGTGCTGTGCATTATCCTTCAGCCAAGAATAAATATTCATCAAACCTCCTTAAAAAAACAACGGCAGTATCTTTTTGCAAGGATATAATTCCTTGAGAGAAACAACGCAATCACAAACTTTCCTCTTATCGAAGCACATTGTGATATCCCTACAATAAAAGGGGGCCTCCATGAGATACATCGCGGCTGAATGCCCCGAGAGAACGCGCAATCTTCCTTATCTGGTAGGGTTCTACAATGTCTTTTTCAAGAATGATCCCGGTAATATATCGAGGTGCGGTCCTGTCAAAGTATACATTCCTGACAAGAATCCCATCCGGTGCATCCTGCCATACTTCCTCGGTCTCATGCTCTTCGAGCTGCACGGCTTGTTCATGGATACAGATCTTTCTCAGTTCACCCAGGCAATACACCTTCACCCCTTCAGCATTAGCAGCCAGTGCAATCTGCATGGAGCCCGCCTTGTTGATCACCGAACCATCCTGCTCTATGCTGTCTACTCCTAGCAAGACCATATCCACAACTTGAAGTGCATATGCGGCCAGGGCATCGGTGATGAGCGAGACCTTAAGACCCATCTCCAGTGCTGTCATCGCTGTTCTTCTTCCCTCAAGACCCGGCCTTGATTCGGTAACAACCACGGAACAGCCTTTTTCTTTCAGTATTCTAAAAGCGGCATTAACACAAGAGCTGTATGAATGGACGAGCACTGCAGATCCTTCCTGGATAATCCCTCTGAGATGCCTGACTGCAAGCTTCGGCGATAAATCCATCTCCTGAGAGTGTTGTTCGATGATCACGGGTATTCTTTTCAGTGCAGGCTTTATATCAAGGGAGCTTGCCGAGCTGATATCTCTGAATAAGAGTCCGAGAGTTGTAGAGATAATGGCCATTGACGGTCTCACTGCACTTAGCTCTTTACAGACAAATTCGATATCTTCAATAAGTGTCTTGCTCGTTGCGGCATTTGTGATCTCACAGATCTTTTTCAGAAAATTCAGAGAGGCAATCGCTATCTGATGCGCACCGCTGTCTCTGTCGGCACTGATCTGCATCTTAAAACATTCAACCTCTTTTTCCAGCGGCAACCTGGAAACCTTTTCATAGACCTCCAAGAGACCGGGCACTGTATCCTTGTTCCTCATCTCCCCGGGTTCGATCCATTCCAGCTCGGTATTCTCCCAATCGAGCCTGATCAGCGAAGGGTCATGGACGTCACACAGAAACGGATGCACACACCAGATCTGATCATTCGTGTCATCAGGGATATCGATTGGCTGTGCATGACGGACAAGGGTATATTCATAGGGCGTAAGCGAGGTTTCCTCCTGAAGCTCCACCATGAAATGCTCCTGCGGATCCCCTTCGAGATAACCGCTTATCCCTGACCATCGCCCTTTATGGGTTCTGACCTCACTGCTTCTGCGTACCAGGCAGATCTTCCCCTTATGGTGCATAAATATTGTAACGACATGGACCTGCTTCATTTGATCGTCTTTTCATTCAGGCTGAATTTATAGCATTCAAACGGTTCGCCACTGCTTCGTTGAAAATGCCTGTTTGTGTCACAGTATACCTTCAAATCATTATCCCGCTTATGAACACACACACTGCAGAGCGTGTGTTCATCAAGCACCAGGGGGTCTCCCCGGTAATATTTCATATACTTGGGACAGGCAGCACAGTCTTCCAAAGATCCTGTTCTCCTGCTACACCATGAGCAGTGTTTATTACGGAAATCCATAGTATCTGATATACATACTGTCTGTTTCGTTAAAGGGCAAGTATTTAAGTGACGCCTGGATCACTCTTTGAAAACCGACCTGAAGAATTTCAACACCCTGGGAACTCCGACATCAGAGACAACCGTGGGCTGGGTCCCTCTGATATATGGAACATTTATCTTCTCGCTGCTCCAGCGGCCGGCAAGTTCTCCATTAACAGGGTCAATGGAACAGAAGATGATATCGGCAGGAGCGCTCCAGGTTTCGGCTTGTGCGACACGTGCCAGTATCATCGAGGCAATCGGCATGGCCCCCGATGATCCGGTAAGCCCGATGGGCTTGAATTCATCATTGCCGAGCCACACAGTCACGACAAGATCCTTGGTGAACCCCACGAACCAGGAGTCTCTCAAATCATTGGTTGTACCTGTCTTTCCGCATATGCCGCCTGAGATTCCGTACATCTGCGATGCCCGTGCCGTGCCCGAGGTCACAACATCCATCAATGCAGTATTGATCAGATAAACAGCAGAAGGATCAAAGACTTGTTTCCTCCTGCCGCCAGGATCCTTCCAGAGCAAGGTCCCATTGTCATTGACTATGGACTCTATGCAGGAGGGTTCCACCCTGTATCCCTGATTTGCAAATGCAGAGAAAAGTATAGCCACCTCCATGGGAGAACAATCGAGCGCCCCGAGCAAAAGCGATGGATTCTCCTGAAAAGCAATCCCGTGGAGAATCGATCGTATCTCTTCGGCAACAAAGGGCAAACCTATTGTCAGACCCATTTGTACCGTTGCCTGGTTGTAGGAATGGATAAGCGCATCTCTGAGCATTACCCGGCCATGACTGAGCTTGTCGAAATTCTCGGGCTCCCACAGGGTATTGTCTTCCAGCGGTACGGTAATGGGGCTGTCATCAATAAAGGTGCTCAGGGTATATCCTCTGCGCAGTGCAGTGTAATAAATCAAAGGCTTGATAAGTGAGCCGATATGACGCCTGATATAAACAGCCCTGTTGAATTGCGAAGATATATAGCTCTTTCCTCCTACCATGGCAAGGATATCACCTGTCAGCGGGTCATTTATTATAACAGCCCCTTCTATACGGTCATCCTTGGTCTTCAGACCATGAGCCAACAGGGTTTGAGCTGTCTGCTGCATATTCATGTCCAGCGTAGTGTTGATCCGGTACCCTCCCTTTCCCAACCGGGTTGCAGGATACTGTTCCTGGATCTTTCCCAGAATATAGTCAACGAAATAAGGGGCACGCTTCAGTGTAGGTTTAATGGGTATGACCTCGATGGGCTTGCATCTTACCTCCTCGAAAACATCCGGGGCTATCATCTGGCTATCTTTCATGAGTTCGAGCACAGTATTGCGCCTGGCAATGGCATCGGCAGGATACAGATAAGGGGAATATCTGTTCGGCGCCCTTATGATACCGGCAAGCAAAGCTGCTTGCGCCAAATCGATTTCCGAAATTTCCTTGTCGAAAAACACTCTGGCTGCACGGCCGAGACCATATATGCCGGAATATCCACGCCTGCCCATGTAGATCTCGTTGATATACATCTCCATGATCTCATGCTTTGAATATACGGCATCCATGATGAGCGCCATCCACATCTCTTTGAACTTTCTGCCGAAGGTTCGCTTGTGAGTGAGAAAGAGATTCTTTATGAGCTGCTGGGTTATGGTAGAGCCACCCTCGGATATTCCGCCGGCACGCAGATTGGCCAGGGTTGCCCGAATCATGGATCTTACATCCATACCCCAATGTTCATGAAATCTCCTGTCTTCGGTAACGATCAACGCATCGATCAGAAAGGCCGGGCACTCATCAAGGCTTACGATGGTGCGGTCTTCAAAGCGTTCGTCGAAGATCTCGGCAATGCACTCGGGCTCGAGCACAAAAGAATCAATATCCCTTGCATCATCGATGCTTATTATCCGGGTGATCCTTGATCCGCTGACATGGAGCCTAACCAGTGCTGCTTCAGTCTTTCCCCTACTGTATTCAAACGGATGGAGAAAGATGGTAAGACCTTGTTCATCCCACTTGTATTCTCCAGGGGCCTTAACATCCTGGGATGGTCTATATCTCAATCTGTCGAGTCTTCCTTCAAGACCGATGCGCTCGGTATCCATCCCCGGCGTTATGGTCAGTTCACGGCTGTAAATCCGTGAAGGGATATTCCATATTGTTCCTGTGCCGATCTTTTTGATTTCCCGATATGCATCCAGGGCAGCTACTGTACCTAAAAGCACAATTAACAGGCCAAGACATATCCCTGTGCCTATGAGATAACGGACATGGAGCTTCACAAGAGGAGACTATAGGCTGTTCATCGAAGAAGTGTCAATCTCCAAAAGTCTTGCACATACCTGGTTTCCTGGTAAGATCTGATACCCTCGTTCTGAAGTTGAATCATTCCATGGTGTTTAATCATTGGACATGGATTGATCTGTGATTCGGTGCATCCATACCCCACCCTTCGAGCGCATCTTCGTACGTCCAGTTCGTCTATACTGACTGATTGTAAGGCCAGCCTCGGACGCGATACCTGTTGTGCGTCTTTTTATAAGATCGCGGCTGAAAACCGCTCTCACAGAGTTGTTCCATCTCTCGTGAACAAGATGGCTTAAAAGGTTCAGTCCTGCCTCTTCCTGAGCAGCTCTCTCTGTCTTCTGAACAGGTACTTGATAATATCGTCCTTGGTCTCGGCGTCCATCTGGACAAACCGTACAGCCGCGGCATATCGTTGAGCATCATAGCTCGTTACTTTCTTCAGGCGTATTACATCACCCACGAGCCTGATAAACAGAAGCGGAACCATAGGCAGGATCAGAGAGATCTCTATGAGATCCCCCATTTCAAACGAGTTGGCCGTGATAAACCTGATACCCGAAGCACTGATGTTGACATCGCGGGGAGAGGAACTCATGAGATTCTTAAAATCCTGTGCAAGGTACATGTGAATGAGCAGGTCGAGTTTTCTGTTTATCTCCCACATGGCCTGATTATGCGGCGACTCTCTTGTATATGGCATCTCGTCTGCCCCGGGATACCCGTATTTGCCTTTGAGAAATGAATCGATTATCAGCTTGTTGGAACGTATCTTTTCTATCGCGGAAGGAAGAACGCCCGGTTTGTCCTGTTTGTTGCAGATAAAACCGGCATTGAAATAGATCTTGTCGTATATGCGCACATCCTGTCTTCGTTCGTTACCAGGGGATGCATAACACTCTATGCACATCTTTATGACGCCACTTGTATTCTCCACAACCCTGGCAAGCACCGAATCCTGACCGTCCGATATCTTCACCATACCACCGGGGGCTACATCTAGGGTACCTTCAAGATTCAATATGAAGGTATCGTCTCCCGAGATATCACTGATCGTACCGGAAATCTCTTCTCCTCGTGCAGAAAAGGCATGCACCCCTTTACGTAAATCAAGCAAGTTGTCAATATTCATGAAACATCCTTAATTATTCCTATCTGGTTGCGGCCTTTGTTTTTTGCCAGGTAAAGACCCCTGTCTGCCTGTTTTACTAAATCGGCACCGGTAAGTCCATCATAATATTGACAGATGCCTATACTGATCGTTACCTGTAACCCGGCAATGAACTTCATTTTTTCTACAGTGATACGTATCCTCTCAGCGAGATTCATCGCTTTGGCCAATCCGGTGTGAGGAAGAATAACGGTAAACTCCTCTCCGCCGTAACGGAATACACGATCACTCTTGCGGACTCCCTCGGTCAACTTCTCAGACAGTGTCTTGAGAACCATATCTCCTATGGGGTGACCGAAATTATCATTTATCTTCTTGAAATGATCAATGTCGATCATCATAATAGAGAATGTGGTATTGTATCTGGAAGCCCTGTCATGTTCTGCCTTGAGCATTTCCTCAAAGGCGCGGTAATTGAGCAGAGAGGTCAGTCCGTCACGATATGCCATGCGCATGAGTGTCTCATGATCCAACAGTTTTGCCACTGCAGGCGTCAATAATTTGACCCATTCCCGAAACAGTTCATCATGTATCCCGGAGTTTATGCAGAGAACAACCCTTATACCTGTAGTGCTCATGATAAGAAAATCAATACGGTTATGGACAACAGGGGGATGTCCTCCTATAACGACCTTGTTGTATGAACAGGCCTTGCCCCCAAGTATCTTTCTCGCCTCCTGATCTCCCCCGCACGTTCCTTCAAGCATTGTATAAACCCGTGCTTGCAGACCTATATTGTCTATGTACAAGGCCGGCGCAGCCAGGGGAAACGTCTGCCCCATAAGGGATACAAGATCCATGAAGGCATTGTGCGAACTTTCATTTGAAAGCAGGGAAACCATGCTCTCGGTAAACAGGGCAAGCGTTCCGCTTCTGGCGTACTGCCCGGCAATTTTGTCCATTCTGACTTCCTGATTCCTGAACTGCCGTATTAACATACTCTCTCCTTGCGCTTAAAGGATCTCCCTGCTGATGGCACTTAAAGCGATATGCAAAGTATGTGCCTTGATTAATAAATCAAATTGAGATATAGTCCTGCACGGTCGCAGGGTACATCCCGAACCGACAAAATAAATTGATCAACAGTCTCCCTGAAGGGATGATCTTTTGATCAATGGCGGGCATACCATGAAAAGGGATATTATCGAGATCAGATGGCACGGAAGAGGCGGACAGGGGGCAATCACCGCGGCCAAGATCGTTGCAAAGGCAACCTTTGAGACAGGCTTCCCCGGGGTCGTTATGGTTCCGACCTTCGGGACTGAAAGAAGGGGGGCGCCGGTATTTACCTCGCTGAAACTTTCCAGGGAGAGAATCTACGATCTCTCCCCTATTGAGTATCCAGACATCATTGTAGTTCTCGACCATCTGCTCCTTGAAGAAGGAGACATTATCAAGGGACTGAAACCTGGAGGGCTGATTGTGGTCAATACACCGAGGCCTCCCCAGGCGTACTCGTTCAATGGAATGGTCGTGGCTGCCGCCGATGTAACACATCTGGCAAACAAGGCAGGGCTTCCGCAGGGTGTAGTGAACACCGGCATTATCGGGGCCTTTGCCAAGGCATCAAACCTTTCGGACATGGATACACTTACCAGGGTTATCGAGGAAGAGTTCAGGGGGAGAAAACCAAAGGAAAATGCCGGGTCCGCCATTGAAACCTATGAACATACTGTCATAGGAGGATTGCAATGAAGGATGATTATTGCCGGAAGACCTCTCACAGCAAAAGCGGACCCGGAGATGCCGGCAAGACAGGTTCATGGAGAATACTGCGCCCTGTTATAGATCCTGCCGTCTGCATTCCGGCAAAACGGGGAACCCCTTCATGTTACATGTGCTGGCTGTATTGCCCCGACGGTGTAATCTCACGAGGCATTCCGCCGGAGATAGATTACGAGTACTGCAAAGGCTGCGGTATATGCGCTGAGGAATGCCCGACAAAGGCGATCAGGATGGTGGAGGAATCGAGTTTCATCAAGGAGGATACATAGGGAGATGCAGATCATAGAATCAGGAAATGTCGCTGCAGCCCTGGGAGTGAAACTCTCACGCGCCCAGGTAATCGCCGCATATCCCATTACGCCTCAGACCCCCCTGACGGAAAAGCTTTCGGAGATTATAGAGGCCGGAGACATGACAGCCGAGTACATCCCTGTTGAAAGCGAGCATTCCGCTCTTGCAATCTGCATTGCCGCTTCCTCTGCCGGGGCAAGATCATTCACGGCGACAAGCGCGAACGGGTTGCTGTACATGCATGAGCAGCTTCACTGGGCCTCGGGGGCCAGGCTCCCCATTGTCATGTGTGTGGTCAACAGGGGAGTAGGGGCACCCTGGACAGTCTGGAACGACCACCAGGATTCCATGTCGCAGAGAGATACCGGTTGGATCCAGATATATGCAAACGATCATCAGCAGATTATAGACTCGGTTATCAAGGCATTTGCTCTGGCTGAAGAGGTAATGATTCCTGTTATGGTATGCTATGACGGCTATCTTCTTTCCCATACCTATATGCCCTTTGATATACCCGAGGCCACGCTAACAGATTCATTTCTTCCTCCATACAGGCCTGCCTACTGTCTTGACCCGGACGAACCCGCGAATCTGAACACGGTAACCCTCTCTGATGTGCGCACTGACATCAATGGCGTAAAGGCTCACGGATATATGGAGATCCGCCATTTACTGCAACAGGACATGCTCGCTTCGATGGATGCGATTGAAAGAGTGGACTCACGGTTCAAGAACATCTTCGGCAGGGGCGGGAGCCCGTTTATCGAATCCTATCGCTCAGATGATGCCCGGTTCATTGCCGTGGGTATCGGATCTCTGTCGTATCACCTCAGAGATGTTGTGGACGACCTCAGGGATGAGGGCATCAGCGTTGGTGTCATGAGCATGCAGTTGTACCGGCCCTTTCCTTACCAGGCCGTTGCCAAGGCATTGAAAGACTGCCAGGGCGTCATCGTATTTGAAAAGGCGCTGAGCTACGGATATCAGGGCCCTGTATGTTCGGATATCAAATCAGCACTCTATCATTACGTCGGCCCCGAAGGCAGCAGACCCTTTGTCCTGAATTATATCCTTGGGCTCGGGGGAAGAGAAATCCTGACAAAAGACCTCTACGAAGGGCTGAAGCTTTCATGCACAACCAAGCCGTCAAGTCCGGACAAACCCAGGTGGATCGGCCTGAAACTCTAGGAGAAAGTGCATGCACACCAAGACAAACATATTGAGCCTGCCGGAAGAAGAACTGGTTTATCCGGGAAACAGGGCCTGTGCGGGCTGCGCACTCGGAATCGCATACCGCATAGGGCTCAAGGCCCTGGGCAAGAACACCATCATCGTGGTCCCCCCGAGCTGCCTGACCGTTCTTCAGGGTCTGTACCCCATTGCAGCCACAAAACTGCCCTGTCTGAATGTAACCTTTGCCTCGACCGCAGCAGCGGCAACCGGTCTGCTGGGTGCGCTGAAGGCCCGCAACAGAAAGGGCATCAATGTAGTTGGGTGGGCAGGGGATGGAGGAACGAGCGATATCGGCCTGCAGTCACTGTCCGGCGCATGCGAGAGAGGAGACAACTTCCTCTTTGTCTGCTACGACAACGAGGGGTATATGAACACCGGCGTTCAGCGTTCCGGCACAACCCCAATAGGTGCATTGACCGCAAACACCCCTATCAAAGGAAAGTTGCAGCGCAAGAAGGATGTGCCTGCCATTATGAGCGCTCACCGGATACCCTATGTCGCCACATGCTCTGCCGCCTACCCTCTTGACCTGTATGACAAGATAAAAAAGGCTCTCACCTATGAGGGAGTCAAATATATCCACATCCATACCCCCTGCCCTCCGGGTTGGGGATTTGAACCCCGCTACGCGGTAAAGATAGGCAAACTTGCCGTTGAAACCGGATTATATGAACTCTACGAGGTGGAAAACTCGAATGTACGCCTTACCGGGGCCTCAGAAAAACTCATGGAAAAAAGAAGACTGCTACCGGCAAGGGACTATTTCCGTGCACAGGGCCGTTTCGCAATACTCACCGATTCTCAGATCGAACAGCAGCAGCAGGAAGTCAATGCCCGGTGGGAGGCTTATTTCAATACAACCGAAGACCCGGACGAGGATACACCCGACTAGATAAGGGCCTGTTCAAGCTGCTTCCTGTCTATGTTGCCCCCGCTCATGACAAGGACAACCTTCTTGCCGGAGAGCCTGTCTTTTATCTTCAACGCAGCCATGATGGATGCTGCCCCTGCACCTTCTGCAAGATTATGCGTGGCCATGAGAGCGCACCGGATACCTTCTGATATCTCTTCTTCACTCAACAACACGACATCCTTGATGTGATCCTTCATGATCACATAGGGCAGCTGAAACACATTCCTGGCAGCAAGACCGTCTGCAATGGTCTCGGCCTCATCAAGCACGACCCAGTCACGGCGCGCAAGAGACTCATAAAAGGCAGGGGCGTTAACGGCCTGGACCCCGATAATCTCCACCCCGGGATTGATTGCCTGAACAACCTTCAGCAAAGAGGCACATCCTGCTCCGCCTCCTATGGGACAGATAATGACATCGACATCGGGCAGGTCTTCAAAGATCTCGAACCCCATTGTCCCGATCCCGTTGAGCATCTCGGGTTCGTTCCCCTGCTCCACATAGTAATATCCTGCAGCTGCAACGAGTTCGTCACAGTAGAACTGGGCATCGTAAAAATCATGCCCGTGTTCGATCAGCTCTGCGCCGCAATTCTCAATGATACGGTTGGTATCGGGGTTGTTGTTTTCCGGTACGACGACCGTGCAGGGAATATTGAACCACTGGGCTGCCCAGGCCATTGCCAGACCGTGATTGCCCCTGGTGGACACCAGCACACCGTTTTCCACATCAGGCTTGTTTATGTTATGGAAGAAATTGATCGCCCCGCGTATCTTGAACGAGCCCGTGGGCATGTGATTCTCATGCTTGACAAAGGCATCGCACCCGATGAGCCTGCTTAATTCCGAATAGTAGATCAGATTTGTCTTGTTTATATAATGAGAGATGGCAGCACGGGCCTTCAGGATCTCCTTGAATGTAACCTTTTCATTTAATCGCTCATATTTTTTCAACATGGTTAATAATCTACGATATCCTAAAATTTATATCCAGCCTTTTTCGGTCTGGACCTGACGATCTGCAGTAGAACCCCGACAACCAGACCCAGGATGATAAAACCACCGCCTACAAGGGTAAAGATAATCCTTTCAGAGGTCTTCAGAGCGCTGTTTTCTTTTTCAAGCATCCCCATCTTTTCGGAGTGCGCCTTGAACAGACCCTGAAGATCCTCATACGACTTCTTAAGCTCAAGATACTCTGCAGCGGCTGATTTGAGATTGTCATAATCTGTTTTAACATTATCAATATCTTTTGAAAGGGCACTCATCTTGTAGGTACGTTCACGGTTTTCCTTCTGCAGCTGTTTGTTTTCCTCGCGCAGGGTCTGGTTGTTTTCGCTCAGCGACTTTACCTTTTCATTGAGCTGATCAATGATCAGTGCCTTTGGCGTCTGCTTGGTAAGATACCGGTTCTGAACCCACCCCTGTTTGCCTTCGGGGGTTCTTACCTTGGTCCACTCTTCCTGCTCTTCCAACGTCTCCAGGTAATCATTGGTATTTGCAAGGCCTGTTATCTTGGCTGTCTCGTAAGGGGATGTCCTTACCGATATGGTTATCCAGTCCCTTACATACACACCCTTTGCACCGGCCGACTGAAGCGGGGCCATGGAAACCACCAGCAAAACAATTAAACCCGTCAATATTTTTCGCATCATTCCAGAACCTCTCAATATCACTTGTACTGTTTACCTACACATAGCGTATATGGCCTGCGCATGCAACAGGTTCTCTCCAGGCGAATTCACGCCGGTCTCTTTATCATCTCATCGATTCGCTGCAAGGTATCAGCCCGGATGGCATCGAGGGCTTCGCTGTTTCTGGCCTCAAACCGCAGAACAATTACCGGCTGGGTATTGGAAGGCCTTACCAGGCCCCATGCATCCCCTTTAGAAAACCTGACTCCGTCGATATCCACGATATCTTCATAAACGCTTTTTGCCTGGACCTTGAATTTTTCGGTCACCTGAAATTTTATCTCGTCCGGACAGTCTATCCGGATCTCCGGGGTATTCTTCACCCTGGGCATGTTGTCGAAGACGGCCTGGGGCTTTTCTTTTGCAGAGAGCACCTCGATAAGCCTTGCCGCTGAATAGACAGCATCGTCGAAACCATACCACCTGTCTTTAAAAAAGATGTGGCCGCTCATCTCGCCGGCGAGTACCGCCTTTTCCTGAAGAAGACGCGCCTTCATCAAAGAATGCCCCACCTTTCCCATAATGGCTATGCCGCCGGCCTTTTCAACCTCGTCAAAGAACACCTTGGAACACTTGACCTCGCCGATGATCTTTTCTCCCGGCCGGTCCTTCAAGATATCGGCGGCAAGGATTGCGGTTATAATATCACCATAGACGGTATCTCCCCTGGCATCGATCACCCCTATCCGGTCGGCATCGCCGTCCAGACCTATCCCGAGATCAGCGCCCCGGCTTAAGACCTCGGCCCTGAGCATTGCCAGCCCTTCAACGGTCGTGGGGTCAGGATGGTGGTTGGGAAAATTCCCGTCAGGCTCCAGGCAGATGCCGTGCACATCCATGCCCAGGGCATTACATACCGCCATTGCAGCAGGACCTCCCACACCGTTGCCCGGATCTATGACAACCGTAAGCCTCCTGTCGCACCTGTGTATCCTCGAGACGATATCATCAATATATTCCGGCATGATATCATAGACACGTGCCGATCCTTTCCCGTCAATACGTCGGCCCTGCTCCATGATCTCGGCGATAGCCTGAATCTCGTCACCGTATATCGTGGCCTTTCCAAGCGCGATCTTGAACCCGTTGTTGTCTGCAGGGTTGTGTGAGCCTGTC
>DSAD01000024.1 GCA_011372875.1 Deltaproteobacteria bacterium | reverse complement strand
TGTGAAGCTGATCCAGCCGATCGCGATGGATGAAGGTTTGCGGTTTGCAATCCGTGAGGGTGGCAGGACCGTGGCTTCAGGCGTAATTGTCAAGGTTATAGAGTAATCAAGAATAGGAGCTTTTGGATATGGAGACGCAAAGGATACGAATACGGTTAAAGGGGTTCGACCATAAACTCATTGACCAGTCTGTCCAGGAGATAGTTGATGCAGCACGAAGGACCGGTGCGAGGGTGGCAGGACCAATCCCGCTTCCGACCAAGATCGAGAAGTTCTGTGTTCTCAGGTCTCCACATGTTGATAAAAAGTCAAGAGATCAATTCGAGATCCGCACCTTTAAAAGGCTCTTGGATATACTGGACCCGACACAGCAGACAGTTGATTCATTAATGAAGCTGGATCTCTCGGCCGGGGTTGATGTAGAGATTAAGCTCTAATAATTTGGAGATAAAGATGATTAAGGGGATCTTAGGGAAAAAGCTGGGAATGAGTCAGATCTTTAATGAGAACGGAGATATAGTTCCGGTTACTCTTATTCAGGCTGGCCCCTGTTTTGTTATTCAGAAGAAGATGAAGGAAAAAGACGGCTATGATGCCATTCAGCTCGGTTTCGAACCAAAAAAGGAAAATCGGGTCAACTCTCCTTTGAAAGGTCATCAGAATAAGGCAGGAAAAGGATATTTCCATTACCTCAGGGAACTGCTCTGTGACGATATGGATTCCTTTGAAATAGGCCAGGAGATAAAGGCGTCAGACATCTTTGAAAAAGGCGAGAAGATAAAGATAACAGGGACATCGAAGGGCAAAGGTTTTGCCGGGGTCACCAAGCGGCATGGTTTTGGCGGCCTACCAGCTTCCCATGGATCCCTTATACACAGGGCTACCGGTTCGATCGGTTGTTCCGCAGATCCGAGCAAGGTTATCAAGGGAAAGAGAATGCCCGGACATATGGGGAACAGAAAGGTTACCGTCAAGAGCCTTGAAGTGGTCGATGTCATGAGCGATGACAATGTGATTGCTATAAAAGGCGCTGTGCCGGGGCCAAAAGGCCAGGTAGTCGTATTGAAAAAGCAAGGGGTGTAGAGATGCCTACGGTTGATGTGTTAAATATGGCAGGTGAAAAGGTCAAGGAGATCGACCTTAACGATACAGTGTTCGGGTGTGAGTTAAAGCCCCACCTGATTCACGATGTTGTTGTCTGGCAGCAGGCGAACAGAAGATTCTCAACGGCAAAGACCAAGTCCAGGTCCGAGGTCTCAGGCGGAGGCAAAAAGCCGTGGCGCCAGAAAGGAACCGGCAGGGCACGGGCAGGGACCAATCGTTCTCCTATATGGAGAAGCGGCGGTATTATTTTTGGTCCGAATGGGAGAAAATATGGAAAGAAACTGCCCAAAAAGGTGAGAAGTCAGGCCCTTAGATCTGCACTGAGCATGAAGTTCAGCGAGAACGTTTTCAGGGTAATAGACCAGATAGAACTTTCACAGGCCAAGACAAGACTTTATGCGAAGGCCCTTGACTCTATCGGGATGCAGAACGCTTTGGTGGTAATGGGTAATATGTCAGATGATATGTCCATGGCATCGAGAAACCACAGCAAGTCAAAGATGCTTGATGTCAAAGGTCTCAATGTATACGATATCCTGAAATACAAGGGCTTGGTCATGGATATCGAGGCTGTCGAATATATTCAGGAGAGGCTGAGGCAATGAAGGATTTAGCGAGGATATTAGAACGGCCAATCATTACAGAAAAGGGCACGATGCTCAGGCAGGATGCAAATCAGCTTGTTTTCGCCGTAAACAGGGATGCCAACAAGATAGAGATCAAAAAGGCGATCGAGGATCTCTTCAATGTCCATGTTGAGGATGTGAGGACCATTGTTGTCAAGGGAAAGAAAAAACGCTGGGGCATGCATCAGTATAGACGATCAACATGGAAAAAGGCGATTGTGCAACTCAAGGCCGGCGAAAGCATAGAGTTTTATGAAGGGGTATAGGAGATGAGCATTCGTAACTTCAAACCAACATCAGCCGGAAGACGGTCAATGTCGGTCTCTTCTTTCAAGGAGATAACAACGACAACACCCGAGAGGTCGCTGACATCCTCGTTGAACCAGAAAGGTGGCCGGAACAACTTGGGACGGGTAACGGTTCGTCACCAGGGTGGTGGGCATAAGAGGCTGTATCGAATCATTGATTTCAAACGCGATAAAACCGGTGTACCCGGCAAGATAATGACAGTCGAATATGACCCTAACCGGTCTGCAAGGATATCACTTGTTCAGTATGCAGATGGAGAAAAGAGATATATATTATGGCCTGACGGACTTGCCGTTGGTAGTACGGTCATTGTATCCGAGGAGGCTGAAATAAGGCCCGGCAATGTAATGAAGCTGAGAACAATCCCTCTTGGAACATTTGTCCATAACGTCGAACTCAGGCCCGGCAAAGGCGGTCAGCTGATCAGATCGGCAGGCACCTATGCTCAGGTCCTGGCGAAGGAAGGGACATACGTTCAGCTCAAGATGCCCTCTGGTGAAGTGAGAAAGGTCTTTGCAGAGTGCAAGGCAACAGTAGGGCAGGTAGGCAATGTAAGCCATTCGAATATTACGATTGGAAAGGCCGGCAGGAGCCGCTGGCTTGGAATAAGGCCGACGGTACGAGGTGTTGCCATGAATCCTGTGGACCATCCTCATGGAGGTGGTGAAGGCAGGGTCAAGGGTAATCATCCGGTAACACCATGGGGTGTTTCTACAAAGGGTCATAAAACTCGGAAGAAGCGTAACGATTCTGACAAGTTCATCGTGAAGAGGAGGAAATAAGCTGTGTCCCGTTCATTGAAGAAAGGACCTTTTGTTGATGATCACTTGCTGAACAAGGTGCTGACCTCACAGGAAAGCGGAAGCCGCAAAGTGATAAAAACATGGTCAAGAAGATCTACCATACTTCCGGAATTTGTAGGATTGACGTTTGCTGTTCATAATGGAAAGAAGTTTGTTCCTGTGTACGTAACCGAAGAGATGATTGGACATAAACTCGGTGAGTTTTCTCCAACGCGTACATTCTTCGGACACGCAGCTGACCGGAAATCACAGAGAAAGGGGCGCTAGAGATGGAGGCAAGGGCAATATTGCGACATACTAGGGTTTCTCCACAAAAGGCGAGGCTCCTGGCTGATAAGGTGAGAAACAAGCCCATTGGGACTGCACTGACCACGCTCAATCTGCTTGGAACCAAGCGGGCACGGGTTATTGCAAAGGTTCTGAATTCAGCAGTAGCAAATGCCATGACAACCGGGGTTATGGATGTGGATAATCTCTATGTGAAGTCAATAATGATTGACGAAGGGGCTAGTCTAAAACGCTGGTTACCTCGTGCACAGGGAAGAGCAACCCGTATTTTGAAAAGAACAAGCCATATATCTGTGGTACTCGAAGAGTTATAGGAAAGGGGAGCCAGGTGGGACAGAAGATACATCCGTATGGTTTTCGGCTCGGGATAACCAAAGACTGGAAAGCCAGGTGGTATGCCGAGAAGAATTTTGGGGATCTGTTGGTTGAAGATAGAAAGATCCGTATGTTTATTCAGAAGAACCTGAGTCATGCAGGGATTTCTAATATTATCATTGAAAGGGCGGCGAACAAGGTCAAACTGGTCATTTACACCGGTAGACCGGGCCTCGTGATCGGCAGAAAGGGTCAGGGCGCTGAACAGTTAAAGAACAGTCTGGCTGCCTTTGTTGATAAGGATATCATGCTTGAAATCAAAGAGGTGAGAAGACCGGAGACCGATGCGCAGATCGTTGCAGAAGGTATTGCGAACCAGCTGGAAAGACGTGTTGCCTATAGAAGAGCAATGAAAAGGGCTGTGGGCCAGGCAATGAGAATGGGGGCCCAGGGGATCAAGGTTGCATGTGCAGGAAGACTTGCAGGGGCGGAAATCGCCCGGAGAGAGTGGTACCGGGAAGGAAGAGTACCGCTTCATACACTTCGCAGCGATATCGACTATGGTTTTGTCGAGGCACATACCATTTACGGTGTTATCGGTGTGAAAGTATGGGTGTTTCACGGCGAGATCGTAAAGAGACAGGAAGAGGCAATCTCATAAGGGAGAGACAACCATGTTGATGCCAAACAAGGTTAAGCATAGGAAAGTACATCGAGGGCGGATGACAGGAAGTCCTGAGAAGGGTTCGAATGTATCCTTCGGGAAATACGGGCTTCAGACACTTGAGCCTCATTGGGTAACGGCACGGCAGATCGAAGCCGCTCGTATTGCAATTACACGTTCCGTAAAACGTGGTGGAAAGGTCTGGATAAGGATATTCCCAGATAAGCCGATCACCAAGAAGCCTGCTGAGACAAGGATGGGTAAAGGTAAGGGAGCACCGGAAGAATGGGTTGCATCGATTAAACCCGGAAGGATTCTCTTCGAGATAGACGGTGTTACGTATGAGCAGGCCAAAGAAGCATTCAGACTTGCCTCGCACAAGCTTCCCATAAAGACAAGATTTGTTATGCGGGAGGGACTTTATGAAGGTCAGTGAGTTGCGTGGTAAAACAATGGCAGAATTGAGCACTATCAAGAACAAATGCTCCCGTGACATATTAGATGCACGATTTAAAAATACCATGGGTCAGCTTGATAATAAGAGTATCATACGCAAGCTCAGGCGTGATATTGCAAGGATCAATACGATCATCCAGGAGAAGCAGTGATGGCAGAGAAATCCGTAAAACGTGAGTTGTCGGGCATTATCACCAGCGACAAGATGGAAAAGAGCGTTGTGGTGACAGTGGAAAGACTTGAGAAACATCCTGTATTCAAGAAATATACACGGAGAAGGATGACATTTAAGGCCCACGACGAAAAGAATGAATGTAGAATGGGTGACAAGGTATTGATTCGAGAATGCAGACCCTTGAGCAAAGGAAAAAGCTGGCGGGTCGTGAGCATACTTGAGAGACAAGAATAGGCTTATTTGTGGAGGCGAGCTATGATTCAGCAGCAGACAAAGCTGAAAGTTGCAGATAACTCTGGGGCTAAAGAAGTGATGTGCATTAAGGTATTGGGCGGCTCCAAGAGAAGGTATGCGTCTCTGGGAGACATTATCGTCGTGGCGGTCAAAGAGGCAATACCCCGTTCCAAGGTGAAAAAAGGTGATGTGTGTAAGGCTGTTGTGGTCAGGACAAAGCGGACCAAGAAGAGAAGCGACGGCACGTCTATCCGGTTTGATGAAAATTCAGCGGTCATATTGAATGCTCAGAATGAACCTGTTGGAACGCGTATCTTCGGACCTGTTGCAAGGGAACTGCGGGCAAAGAATTTTATGAAGATTGTTTCCCTGGCCCCAGAGGTTCTCTAGGAGTTAAGATATGGCAAAACATGAAACAGGCAAGATCAAAAAAGGCGATACTGTTGTTGTTCTCACCGGGAAGGACAGCGGTAAACAGGGCCAGGTCATCCGTGTACAGAACAAAAAGGACAGGGTTCTGATTGAACGGGTCAACATGATCAAGAAGCATCAGAAACCCACCCAGAATTCTCAGGGAGGCATCATAGAGAAAGAGGCGAGTATCCATGCATCCAATATTGCCCTTAGTTGTCCCAAGTGCAAAAAGGGTGTCAAGGTCGGATATAAATATCATGACGATGGACATAAGGTGAGAGTTTGCAGGAATTGCGGAGAAGAGTTGGATACGTGAGGTGTAGGTAATGGCGCGGCTAAATGAATATTACAAAAAGGAAGTTGTCCCCGGTCTCCAGAAGGAATACGGATACAGCAACATCAACGAGGTCCCCAAGATCGTTAAAATTGTTGTCAATATGGGGCTTGGGGAGGCGGTTCAGGATGTAAAGATTATCGATAAGGCGGTTGCTGAACTGGCTCTTATCTCCGGGCAGAGACCAATCGTTAGAAAAGCGAGGAAGTCAATTGCTGCCTTCAAACTCAGAGAGGGCATGCCTATCGGGTGTACCGTAACACTCAGGGGACAGCAGATGTATGAGTTTTTAGACAGGCTCATCAATGCTGTTCTTCCTCGAGTAAGAGACTTCAGAGGTGTATCACCCAAGGCCTTTGACGGGAGAGGAAACTACACGCTTGGTCTTAATGATCAGTCGGTATTTCCGGAAATTGATTATGACAGCATTGACAAGCTCCGCGGAATGAATATAACGATGGTGACCACGGCCGGCACGGACGATGAAGGCCGGAGCCTTTTAGGCGCATTTGGCATGCCATTCAGGAGGTAAGTGGGTAAAATTATGGCTAAGAAATCGATGATAGCAAAGCAGAAACGACCTCAGAAATTCAAGGTCAGGGCGTATAACAGGTGTTCCATATGCGGCAGGCCCCATGCATATTACAGAAAGTTTGGTGTTTGCAGGTTGTGTCTGAGAAAATATGCGATGTGCGGTGAAATACCCGGCGTTAAGAAATCTAGTTGGTAAAGGGGACAAGGATGCTTACTGATCCTATTGCAGATATGATAACAAGGATAAGAAATGGTGCTCAGGCCTCAAAAGAGAGCGTGGATATACCTGCTTCGAAAATGAAACTCAATATTGCCGATATCCTCATGAGAGAAGGCTACATAAAAGGATACAAAGTGATAGATGATGGCAAGCAGGGATTGCTCAGGGTGAACCTGAAATATTTCAATTCGCGCCATGTCATAACAGGCATCGAAAGGGTATCAAAGCCCGGGCGCAGGATATATAAAGGGGCAGAAGATATTCAGCCTGTACGCAAGGGGCTGGGGATTTCCATCGTGAGCACGTCAAAGGGTGTGATGACCGACATCAAGGCAAAGGCCGACAATGTGGGCGGAGAAGTCCTGATTAGGGTCTGGTAAGGAGCGTAAGACGATGTCTAGGATAGGTAAGATGCCCATTCCCATTCCAGATGGGGTTACGGTGCACATTGATAATCAAAGCATTACCGTGAAGGGTCCAAAAGGTACATTGACAAGAAAATGTGTCGGGAATATCGAGATAAAGGAACAAGACAATGCCGTTTGCCTGGTTACCCTCGATGAAGAGCGTCAGACAGGTGCATTTCACGGGCTTATGAGGTCATTGATAAACAACATGGTAATTGGTGTTACTACGGGCTTTGTCAAAAAACTCAAGATCGTAGGCGTAGGTTACAGGGGAGAGTCCAAAGGTAATATTGTTGTACTCAATGTAGGCTATTCTCATCCGGTTGAATTCCAGCTTCCTGACGGTATAACGGCAACGGTCTCAAAGGATGGCGCTATTGACGTGGAAGGGATTGACAAGGAACTTGTCGGAGATGTTGCCGCAAAGATCCGCAAGGTAAGAAAACCTGATTCCTATAAGGGGAAAGGTATACGATACGTGGATGAAGTGGTAAGGATCAAACCCGGCAAGAGCGCATCAAAGGGTTAGGATAGATAGAGAGTAAGGAGACATAGAGGTGGGTAAGAAAAGTGCCAAAGAAGCTCGGCAGTATAGAAGAGCCAGAATACGTAAAGAGATATCAGGGACACCGGAAAGACTTCGGCTGAGCGTGTACAGGGGCAACAGAAATATCTATAGTCAGATCATCGACGATACGAAGGGCATTACGCTTGTGGCAGCCTCCAGTATGAGTCCGGAGCTTCGCGATAAAGTTAAAGGTTTTACCATCGAGACAGCGAAGCAGGTAGGCGAGCTCCTTGCCAGCAAGGCAAAGGAAAAGGGGATAGACAAGGTCGTCTTTGATAGAGGCGGCTATAAATATCATGGCAAGGTAAAGGCATTATCGGATGCTGCACGAGCCGGGGGACTGAAGTTTTAGACAAGGAGACGAGAGTTGGCTAGGCTAGAAAACATTGAAGAACAGGATCAGTTGATTGATAAGGTTGTTTTCATAAACCGTGTCGCAAAAGTTGTTAAAGGCGGTAAACGATTTCGCTTCAGTGCCCTGATTGTTGTCGGTGACGGCAATGGCAAGGTGGGTCACGGTATCGGCAAGGCCAAAGAAGTGGCTATAAGCATCAGGAAGGGTCTTGATGTAGCCAAGAAATCCATGGTGGACGTGCCGATTGTAGGCGGAACTGTTCCTCATGCAATTGTCGGAGAATTCGGTTCTTCAAAGGTTGTCCTGAAGCCGGCTGCACCCGGAACGGGTATCATAGCAGGCAATGCCGTGCGTGCGGTGATGGAGGCCGCGGGATTCCATAATGTCGTTGCCAAGACACTGGGTTCCAGGAATCATAATAACGTGATTCGCGCCACATTCGATGCATTGAGGCGTATGGAGACGAAGGAACATGTCGAGGCAAAAAGGGGTATAACTCTGGAACATATGAGAGTGACATCATAAAAGAGGGGTTACTTAAGTTGGCTGGAAAAATTAAAATAACGTTAAACAGGTCTGTTATCGGTTCGACTCAGGATCAGAAGAACATAGTAAGGGCCCTCGGGCTGAAAAGACGTGGGAGATCAAGCGTGTTGCCTGATAACGACTCGACAAGAGGGGCGATACGAAAGATTTCCCATTTGTTAGTATGGGAGGAGATATAGTCATGCTGGATCTGTCCAATCTGAAGCCGTCCCCGGGCTCTAAGAAGAAGGTGAAGAGGGTAGGCAGGGGCAATGCATCCGGAACAGGAACAACAGCCGGAAGAGGAACAAAGGGGCAGAAATCCAGATCGGGAGGCAAGGTTCCCTCTTGGTTTGAGGGTGGACAGATGCCCATCTATAGAAGATTGCCCAAAAGAGGATTCAAGAACCGTTTTCGTAAGGAATATGTAATCATAAATATCAGCGATCTGGCTGACTTTGAATCCGGGAGTGTAGTTGACAGGCAGGCCTTGAAGGAAAAGGGCCGAATCACGTCGTTGGAGGTTGCTGTGAAATTGCTGGCTGATGGAGACATTGCCGTTCCTCTTACCATAAAGCTTGATAAGGCATCAGTCAGTGCAGTGGTAAAGGTCGAAAAGGCCGGCGGTTCCTTCGAGGCATTATAAGGGGTAATACGTGGCATACGGATTTGACAATATCGGTAAGGTTCCCGAGTTACAAAAAAGGATACTTTTCACCCTGTTCATGCTGTTTGTATACAGGATAGGTATCCATATACCTACACCGGGCATAGATTCGGCTATCATGATCGAGTGGTTCGAACAGCAGAAGGGAACCTTGCTCGGTATGTTCGATATGTTTGCAGGCGGCGGGCTGAGAAGCCTGTCCATATTTGCTTTGGGCATCATGCCGTATATCAGTGCATCCATTATAGTGCAGCTGCTCGGCATGGTGAATCCCACCTTCGAGCAGCTTAAGAAAGAAGGGGCTGCAGGCCAACATAAACTTACTCAGTATACACGGTATGGCACAGTTGTGCTGTGTCTCGTACAGAGTTATTTCATGGCCTTCGGCGTCGAGCAGATGACCGGCCTGGGCGGGGAACCCGTTGTGTTGATCCCCGGCTGGGGGTTCAGGCTGACTGCCATGATCACCATGACAACCGGAACGTGTTTTCTGATGTGGCTGGGTGAGCAGATCACAGAGCGGGGAATAGGCAACGGCATATCCCTGATCATCTTTGCCGGTATTGTGGCGAACATGCCCATTGCCATATACAACAGCGTGAGACTCACCCGTACAGGCGAACTGCCTATCTTTCTGCTCCTTATCCTTATGATATTCATGCTTGCCGTGCTTGCAGGGATTGTATTCATGGAGACTGCCCAGCGCAGGATACCGATACAGTATCCTAAACAGATCCGCGGTCGCAAGGTATACGGAGGGCAGAGTACACACATGCCGCTCAAGATCAATGTATCCGGCGTTATTCCGCCGATATTTGCATCATCCATCATTATCTTTCCTGCAACCATTGCACAGTTTTTTCCGGAAGTGCAGTTTATGAAGGCTGTTTCCGACATGATGAATCCCGGAGGAATCCTCTATAATATCATATTCGTGGTCGCTATCGTGTTCTTTACGTATTTCTATACCGCCGTTGTCTTCAATCCGGTTGATGTGGCAGAGAATCTCAAGAAACACGGTGGATATGTTCCCGGGATAAGGCCCGGAAAGGCTACATCCGAATATCTGGACAAGGTGCTTTCACGGCTGACCTTTGTCGGTGCAATATATCTGTGTGCGGTGTGCGTCCTGCCCATGATACTCATTTCAAAGGCGAATGTGCCTTTTTATTTCGGGGGCACATCAATATTGATCGTTATAGGTGTCTCTCTTGATACGATGAGTCAGATTGAATCTCATCTGATATCCCGGCAGTATGACGGGCTCATGAAATCCGGCCGGATCAAATCAAGACGCTAGCATGTAAAAACACACGAGGGGGAGATAATGAATATTATATTAATAGGACCGCCAGGGGCAGGAAAAGGTACTCAGGCAAAGAGAATGATAGACAGGCTGGGTGTTCCTCAGGTTTCTACAGGGGATATGTTCAGGGCAGCGGTAAAGGAAGGCACCCCCATGGGGATAAAGGCCAAGGAATGTATGGACAAGGGTGCCCTGGTACCTGATGATGTAGTCATCGGGGTTGTGGCGGAAAGGTTCGAGAAACCGGATTGCAAAAAGGGTTTCATTCTCGACGGGTTTCCCAGGACACTGGAACAGGCAAAGGCCCTTGACGGGCTGCTCGAAAAGATGGAATCATCACTGGATCATGTCGTTGTCATCGAAGTTCCGGATGATTATCTGGTAGAGAGGCTCACAGGACGAAGGACCTGTAAAGGATGCGGATACATGCATCATATAGCGTTCGATCCTCCAAAGACTGACGGCGTTTGTGACAAGTGCGGCGGCGAGCTGTACCAGAGAGATGACGACCAGGAAACGACAATAAGGCAGAGACTGAAGACCTATCACGATCAGACATCTCCGCTTATCGATTACTACTCAAAGAAATCGATAGTGCGAATGATTGACGGTACCGGCAGTATGGAAGACGTGCAAGGTGCAGTTAAGGATGCCATAGGGGCATAAGGAAAATATGGCCAAAGATGTGATAGAGACAGAAGGGGTTGTAGTTGAACCCCTCCCCAATGCCATGTTCAGGGTAGAGTTGGAAAATGGTCATCAGATTCTTGCACATATATCGGGAAAGATGAGGATGCATTACATACGCATTCTGCCGGGTGATAAGGTTCAGGTTGAGATATCACCTTATGACCTGACCAAGGGCCGGATTGTATACAGATCAAAATAGGATGGGGATAAGAAATGAAAGTAAGTGCATCGGTAAAGAAGCGGTGTAGGGATTGTAAGATCATCAAGAGACATGGGGTGATCAGGATAATCTGCAAGAATCCGCGTCATAATCAGAGGCAAGGGTAAGGAGGAAAAGTCTTGGCAAGAATCGCAGGTGTTGATTTACCACGGAATAAACGGATTGACATTGCTTTGACCTATATTTTAGGCATTGGAAGGACCCGTGCATCGGAGATAGTAAATTCTATAGACATCGATCCCGCAAAGAAGAGTGACGATCTTACCGAGCAGGAAATTGCAGGTATCAGGGATTATATAGATAAGAATCTTACCGTTGAAGGTGACCTCAGACGCGAAGTCACAATGAACATCAGACGGCTTATGGATATCGCGAGCTATAGAGGCCTGAGACACCGTAAAGGGTTGCCTGTCCGTGGTCAGCATACACACAATAATGCACGGACAAGAAAAGGTCCGAGAAGAGTAGTGGTAGGAAAACGGAAATAGAGCTGAGGAGAGAAGTAAATGGCTAAGCCCAGACAAAAAGCTGGAAAGAAGAAGGTTAAGAAAGACATACCAGAGGGTGTAGTGCATATTCAGGCTACATTCAATAATACGATCATTACTATTACGGACCCGAAAGGTAATACTCTTTCCTGGTCAACAGCAGGTTCACAGGGGTTCAAGGGCTCTCGCAAGTCCACCCCGTTTGCTGCCCAGATGGCTGCTCAGGAGGCCTGCAAGAAGGCACAGGAAAACGGTTTGAGAAGTGCATATGCCTATATCAAGGGGCCGGGCAGCGGTCGCGAATCTGCATTGCGGGCTGTTAATGCAAGCGGTATCAGGATCACAGGCATCAAGGATGTTACGCCGATACCGCATAACGGCTGCAGACCACCTAAGAAACGTAGGGTATAAGAAAAAGGAGGAAGAGTCTTGTCGAGATATACAGGGCCTGTATGTAAGATTTGTCGCAGAGAGGGCATGAAGCTTTTTCTGAAGGGACAGCGGTGCTATACTGATAAGTGTGCTATGGAACAGCGTGAGTATCCTCCAGGACAGCATGGTCAGGGAAGGATTCGCACGAGTGAATATAGGGTGCATTTGAGGGAGAAGCAGAAGGTGAGAAACACCTATGGCGTTTCCGAGTCACAATTCAAGAAATACTATGAGATGGCCAAACGTAAACGTGGAGTTACCGGCGAGAATCTCCTGTCTCTTCTGGAAAGAAGGTTGGATAATATACTATATAGAAGCGGATTTGCCGCATCCAGGGCAGAAGCACGTCAGCTAATCACGCATGGTCATTTCATGGTAAACGGCCGCAAGACCGATATCCCGTCATTTCTGGTAAGCGAAGGCGATGAGATAGAAGTAAAAGAAAAGAGCAAAAAACTCAATATTATAAACGAAGCCCTTGAGAATGCACAGAGCAGAGGCGGGGTCGAATGGCTCATGGTCGATGCGGAAGCGAAAAAGGGTGTGGTAAAGGCATTGCCGGAGCGTAAAGACATACCAATGGCAATTGAAGAGACATTAATAGTTGAGTTCTATTCAAAATAAACTTATGACAAGGGACTAGGATGATTGAGAAGAATTGGAAAGAGATCATAAAACCCGGCAAGCTGGAGATAGTGGAGGATACCTATACCGATACGTACGCGCGTTTCAATGCGCAGCCACTGGAAAGGGGTTTTGGAGTCACTATAGGCAACTCGCTCAGGAGAATTCTCCTGTCATCCATCTATGGATCTGCAATCACATGCGTACGGTTTGAAGAATCATTGGGTGTTCTTCACGAGTTTTCCAGCGTTTCAGGTATTTATGAAGACGTAACCGATATCATACTCAACCTCAAGAAGGTAGTCCTGAAGATGCATTCTGATAAATCGCATGTTGTTTCTCTCGAGAAGCAGGGACCCTGCGAAGTGGTTGCCCGGGATATAGATACCGGGGGAAAGATAGATGTGATCAATCCTGATCAGCATATTGCAACGATCGAGAGCGATATGACGCTGAAGATGGAGATGAAGATAGACTGGGGTAGGGGGTATGTGCCTGCGGAGATCAATAAGGAGCAGATAGACGCCCACGGGTGGATCGCCATAGACGCGATCTTCTCTCCGGTTCGCAGGGTGTCGTTCAATGTTACCCCAACCATTGTAGGCCGCAGGACCGACTACGACAGGCTCTCTCTAGAGGTTTGGACAAATGGCGTGGTAAAGCCGGATGATGCATTGGCCTATGCCGCGAAGATCAATAAGGAATATATGGAAACCTTCATCAACTTCCAGGAATCCGAACTGGAGCAGGTGGTGATCGACGATGAAACGGATAAGGAACTCAACAACAACCTGTTCAGAACCGTTGAGGAACTTGAGCTGTCCGTAAGGTCAGCCAACTGCCTGAAGAATGCCAATATGACCTATATCTATGAATTGGTACAGAAGACCGAGGCAGAGCTGCTCAAGACCAAAAATTTTGGCAGAAAATCATTAGAAGAGATCAAGGAAAAGCTCTCGAAGATGGGGCTTCACATTGGCATGAACATTACCGACTTGCCTTCTCATGAAGAGATAGAGGAGAGAAGACGGAGAATGGAAGAAGAGGAAAGCAAGTAGGATTGGGGTGGAAAGATGTATCATCAGATAGCAGGTAGAAAACTCGGACGAACAACAGATCATAGAGAGGCAATGCTTAAAAACCTGGTTACCTCGCTGATCCTCCATGACAAGATAGAAACAACCGAGGCCAAGGCCAAGGAACTCAGAAAACTTGCAGAGAGAATGATCACGCTGGGCAAGAAGGGTGACCTCGCAGCGGTGAGGCGTGCAGGCAAAACCGTTAAAACCAAAGAGGCCCTCGGTAAACTAATGAAGGAACTTGCCCCCAGGTTCGACGGCAGGAACGGCGGATATACCAGGATCATCCGCAATAGAAACCGCAAGGGCGACGGCGCGCCCATGGTCATTATCGAATGGGTCGAGCCGATCAGCCAGAAGGATACCGAGAAATAATCTTGACACAGGGTAATGCGTTATCTCCAGCAGTCACATTGACCGGAGTAACCGTTTCCTTCGATGACAAAACCATTATTCGCGGCATTGATCTTGAAGTTCCGGCAGGTTCCTATTTTGGTGTGGTAGGGTCTAATGGTTCGGGAAAGACCACCCTTGCCTACATTATTACCGGGATTCTCCGTCCGGACGAAGGCAGCGTTGATACACACGGTCTTCGAGTGGGGATGGTTCTGTCGAATCCCGCAAATCAGATCGTCAGCCTTGTGGTAGAAGAAGACATCGCATTCGGTCCGGAGAACATGGGGCTTTCCAGTAAAGATATCCTTGCCCGTATAAGCAGTTCTCTTGGGGCCATACATGGAGAATACCTCAGGAGGGAACTTACATCGTCTCTGTCCGGCGGTGAGCTTGCAAAGGTTGCCTTTGCCGGGCAGCTGGCCCTCGATGCAGATGTGCTGGTTCTCGACGAAGGGACCGTAATGCTGGACCCGGTAAGCAGGGCCAACCTCCTCATGACGGTCAAGGAACTCAACAGGGCATACGGAAAAACCATTATCCATATTTCTCACCGTCTCGATGATCTTGAATGTGCCGAAACAATAGTCTGTATCGAGAATGGGAAAATTGCCATGCGTTCGAACGGTGTCCTTGGGCTGGTAAGAGATTCATCCAGGCTCGACATCTCAGGTATCGAACCGGGTGAAAGGCTTATCTATCGAAGCCTTCTTGCTGACATGGGTATTCATGATCATGATCTGAAGAAGGCTACCGGTATACTTGCACTCAAGATACTGATGAACGTATAGATTCCTGCTTCAGGTGCCAAGGCAGAAATAAACCCTTGGAAAGCGTGTCTCAGCCTTTGAGGACGTTCTGGAGTTCTTCCCTGAGCCTTTCAATATGAAAGGGCTTCTTGATAATGCCGGAAATGTCTTTTCCAGAGAAGTGTTTGTTCACCTCTTTTTCATCATAGCCGCTTGAGATGATCACCTTGATGTCTTTGCTGATACCTCTGAGTTCGTCAAAAGTTGACATGCCGTCTTTTTTAGGCATGGTAAGATCCAGAATCACGCAGTCAATCTTGTGTTTGTGTTTGCGGAAAAGGGCGAGTGCAGCTTCTCCGTCAGATGCTGTGAATACGTGATAGCCGAATTGTTCCAGCATGGATTTGCAAAGGTCAAGGACCATCTCCTCATCATCGACAACAAGAATTGTCTCTGATGGAAGCGGGAGTTTTATCGCCTTGGCTGCCTTGGGTGAAGTCGCTTTCCGGTCATTCCACAAAGGAATTTCCGGTTTGCCGGAGCATGGGAGCAGGACACTGATAGTCGTCCCTTTACCATGTTCGCTGTCCACCATGATGGCCCCATTATGCCCTCTTACGATGCCGAGGACCGCTGCCATGCCGAGGCCCCTGCCGGTGAACTTTGTGGTGAAGAACGGATCGAAGAGTTTATCCAGAGTATCCTGGTCCATGCCGCATCCGGTGTCGGCCACCTCGAGAAACACAAAGGTACCGGCTTCGGGTTTCTCCCTGAGCCTGCTCTGCAGGAGGTAAATATCGTCGCATTGACGTATGCAGGTGCTTACGGTTACTATGCCCGGCTGGTCACCGATAGCCTCGGATGCATTCACAATGAGATTCATGATGATCTGCTGTATCTGCGACGGATCAGCCATGATCAAAGGGAGGTCCCTTTTCATTTGTAGATTCAGGCTTACGGTTTTTGAGATGGATGCCTTGAGCAGACGGGCCATCTCCTCGACAAGTTCGCTGATATCAAAGGATTTGAGGTCGAATCTTCCCCTGCCGGAATATGCCAGCATCTGATTTGTAAGATCTGCTGCCCGCCTGCCTGCCAGGAGTGCCTGGTCTATGAACCTGCGCGAACGTGATACCGGGGACAGATCGATCAGAGCGAGATCCAGATTGCCCAGAATGGCCATGAGCAGGTTGTTGAAATCATGAGCGATCCCCCCTGCCATCACGCCGAGGCTTTCCAGCTTCTGTGCATGCAGGAATCTTTTCTCCATTTCGATACGATCCTTCTCCATTTTCTTGCGGCTGGTAATATCGCGGGCAGTAATGACTATGCCATTGATGCCCGGAAAATCCAGCAGGTTCTTCCCGACAGCCTCCAGGTAAACCCATGAGCCGTCCGCCTTGCGGACGCGGAATTCTGAGGGTGTTCCTTTGTTGGTGTCAGAGTATACTTCATCAAGTGAATCAGCTATAACTTCGATATCATCTAGATGGATTAAGTCCCGGGGTTTTTTGCCGACAAGGTAGCCGTCTTTATAACCCAGGACCCGCTTTACCGATGGTGTCTCATAAATGAAGGAGCCGGATCCGTCGAGAATCACTATCATGTCAGATGAATTCTGTATGAGCGAGCGGAAACGGTCTTCGCTCTGTTTCAGTGCCTCTTCAGCTCTCTTCCGATCTGTAACGTCATGAATTATTGAATAGAGAAGTTCCTCGCCACCGACTGTGATCGGGCCGCTGTAGACCTCTACATCCCTGACTTCTCCGCCTGCAAGACGGTGTTGGAACTCGAAGCGGCGGGTTTGCCCTGTATGTGCCATTTTCATTTTCTTGGATACCTGTTTAAGGCCGAGAGTATTTATGTCTGATATTTTCATGGACAGCAGTTCCTCAAAGCTGTAGCCGTAGTAGGAACATGCTGCAGGATTGGCATCCATTATCCTGCCTGAAGCCGGGTTGATAAGGAGCATAACAGCATGATTGTTCGAGAATAGGCTGTGATATTTCTCTTCACTCTCCTTAAGAGCCTCTTGAGCCTGTTTCCGTTGAGTTATATCCTTGATGACCCCGTCATATGAGGTGAGTTTTCCGGATGGATCCCTGTGGAGCACGGGAGTGTTGCTTATCCAGCGTATTGATCCGTCCTTGTGCCGGATACGATGTTCGATGGCTCCGGGATCCTTGTTGGAGAGGACCTGCGATGCATGGTTGCATACATCATCGACGTCTTGTTCAACAACCATTGAAAGCCAGAGAAAGGAGTCTGATGCAAATTCTTCGAGGGTATATCCGGTCACTGCCTCGCACGCAGGGCTGTGAACGGTCTGTACGGCAATGCCGTCTTCGACATATACCCTGAAGATATAGTCGGTTATTGCAGAGGTTATGCGACGATACCGTTCCTCGCTGTCTCTCAGCGCATCCTCTGTCTGTTTGCGTGCGGTGATATCCCTGAACTCGGTGACCCGGACGCTCCGGCCGTGGTAGGGTATGTTCTTGCCGATGATCTCCAGGGGATAGATCGTGCCGTCTTTGTGGATGCCTTCCACATCATAGGCCTTTTCATACCCGGATAGAATCTTCTCCATGACATGTTCGCGCCATGCAGGTGCAATGAGTTCAAGGCCGAACATGCCGATGAGTTCGTCAATCGGGTAGCCGGTCATGTCGGCAAGCCCCTGGTTGCATTCAATGATAAAACCCTTTTCATGGATGCCGATGCCCCCGAACGAGGCATTGTGGAGTGCCCGGAAACGCTCCTCGCTTTCACGGAGCTTCTGTTCGGATGCCATGCGTTCACTGATGTCGCGGATATTTATCAGGTCGGCATTGATTCCTTGAAATGTTGTTCTCTTGCCGAATGTCTCCACCCACTTTTCCGTGCCGTCACTGCTTATTATCTTATAGATGGATGCACAGGAAATGGCGCCTTGCTTTGCCAGATAAAGATCCTCCTTTGCCTTGATAAGGGAATCGGGGTGTATGAAACTGAAGATGTTCAGGCCGGATATATCCTGAGTATCTTCAAGGTCTGCGAGATTCAGGGCGGATATGTTAGCATAGAGGATAATGCCTTCCCAGTCGATGATCACCATGGCATCGAGCATGTTATCGGTGACTGTACGGAAGAAATCCGATGTAGAATGTATGTTTTCGCTGAGACGTCCAAGCCTTTTGTCAGGCATCTTCATCTCCGACCTCAGGGCTTCAAGTTCTGCAATAAGCTGTGCTCTGGTCTTTCTGGTCTGCGTCATGGAGCTTTCCTCGATAGGAGGCCGGATGTAAGATCTGTGAAATGCATATATCCTCCCTGAACCGGAGTTAAGACCGCTGTTCATCTTATTGAAGAATAATAATGAAGAGGTCATGAGTCAATGGTGAACAGGATATATGGGCTTGATTTTCAGTTTTGATGGATTTATTATACTAAATAGTGTCCATCCGGAAAGTATAACTCGATGAAATAATTTGGATAAGGAGTAAAAAACAGTTGGGGATTGCGGTAGAATCTGCTATGGTTAAAGTGTAACACATTGATAATTAACATTAATCATAGAGTGAGGGTGGTGAAAATGAGACAGAAATGCAATCCCCAGATGAGTCTTTTCACAAAGCCATGCAGTAAGCCGATAGCAAGGGAACTTGAGCAGATATCGAAGATACTGGATGAGACGCCACGGTTGATGGAGATTGTGTATGATGATCTGGTACGCGAAAAGCGAGCGGACACAGGACGCGAGGGTATGACAGCCGAACAGGTGTTGAGGAGCGCGATATTGAAGCAGTACCG
>DSAD01000065.1 GCA_011372875.1 Deltaproteobacteria bacterium | reverse complement strand
TCCTGCCCATACCTGTAACCCTCAGCACGGTCCCGGGCTGCGTACTCCTGGGGATGCCTACCTTTATCCTGCGCATGCTGAACCCCGGCCTGTATTCAATGGTGATATAACCTCCCCTGGACATGATCTCCCTGGAAATCTCTATATGTTCATGTATATCCATAACGTTGTGAAACAGCCTTGAAGCGTTGTGTACAGCCAGCCTGACAAGACCCCGTTTTAAGATCTCTTTTGGCCCGCCGCCGTAGATCAGGGTCTCGCAGGCAATCGCCCTGCTTATGTTGAACAGCTTGTCGAGCCACTCCTGTTTCAGCGGTAGATCATCCAGCACATCACGGAATTCGGAATGAGAGAAGATATCCCGGAAAACTTCTTCGCGCTGAAATCCTCCGCTGCGGTCCTGGTCATACCTTTTTCTCTTGTCCGGATCTATGAGAACGCCGTATGCCTGTGTAATATTCCTGAATCTTTCTTCCGAATCCGCCGCATCCGTACTTACATCGGGATGGAAACGCAGGGCGAGTCTTCTATATGCCTTCTTGATCTCGACAGGCGTTGCATCGAACGAGACCCCGAGTATACGGTAATAATCCTCAATCATGAATCACCTGTAGACCAAACCCGCATAAAGTGGCAACCAGGCTACCTGTATGACCGGACAAAGGTCTCCTGCGGAAGCTCCACAGCTGTAAGGCATCCACCATAGACCGCACCCGTATCGATCCCTATCTTGTCCTGTTTGACAAACGGCCTGGCAAAAGGGGTGTGACCGAATATCACTTTTTTTTCCAGAGGTTCTCCAGAGAAGATAAAATCATCCCGGATCCAGATCATGTCCTGCCTTTCCTGCTCCTGCATGGATATATGAGGCTTCATGCCTGCATGTACATAAATATATCCCGGGTCTTCATAATACCATTTCATCGAGGCGTAGAAGTCCCTGTGTGTCTCGGGCAGGGCCATGGCAACCTGATCATGCGAGACAAACGAAGAGGGCCTGATATAGGAATCTATGGTCTTGAGTCCTCCGTTGGCAAAGAACATGGTCCTGTTCGTTCCGAACTCAAGAAATTCAAGGAACATGTCCTCATGGTTGCCGCGCAGAAAGATGCACGGGATCTTTATCGCAAGATCAATCAAAAAATCTATGACCTCTCTGACATCAGTGCCACGATCGATATAGTCTCCGAGAAAAATAAGAAGGTCGTCCTTTTCCGGTTCTATCCTGGCAATAAGGTCTTCTAATTTTCCTAGGCAGCCGTGTATGTCTCCTATTGCAAATGTCCTGTTCATGATCTCTTATGGGACCGCACGTATAGGTGTCTTATCCAGACAACCGCTAAACCCCTCTCTTGAGTTTTATTGTCTCAATTCTCAGTTCAGGGATCTTGTCTTTTGCTGTCTTGGACTTGGGATTGATCTTGAGCGCCATCCGATATGCGTCCAGGGCCGCACTCAGGTCATCCAGCCTCTCCCTTCCCTGCCTGAGTGCGGCCCGCGACTCATATGCATAGGCAAGGGTTATGGCAACATCGTGATCTTCCTTCTTTTTGAGGTATGCACTGCAGGCATTGATGATCTTATCATGATCTTTCAGGCCCACAGCAGCGCTGATAAGGCCTTTATTATTCTCGAGTGTATCTTCAATCTTGATAAGGGCCTGGTAATAGACATACGAATCCTGAAAGCTGCCCTGTTTCCGGGAAAGGAATGCGGCCTTGCGCAGTGAATCCTTGTCACCGGGTTTAATATTCAATACCCCCTTATAAGCAGCCAGGGCACTTTTGGTATTTCCCGCCTTTTCATATGAGGCCGCGAGATTAAAGAGCAGCAATGCATCCTTGGGAGATAGCTCAACCGCCTTTTTATAATACGTTATCTGAGAAGCGGTATCCCCGAGATTCCCCATTATCATCCCTAGCTGTGCATAGGCATTCGTGTCTTTCGGATAATACTCGACATACCGTTTCAACACAGCCTGTGCCTCTTTATACTTCTTGTTCTTCAGGGCATCCTCGATCACCGGGATGAGGATTTCCTTGTCACGGGCATTTTCACAGGCTGATTTATAGATCTCCAGCGCCTTGTCCTTTTTCCCGGCCTGTTCATAGGTCTTTGCCAGATCGAGAATGATAGAATCATTTCCCTTGTCCAGTTCCAGGGCCTTGTTCAGGTACTCGACACGATTATCGAATTCTCCCAGCTGACCTGCAATGTAGGCCATACGCCTGTAGGTGTTCGATGATGCCTTACCTGCATCTACTATCCGCCTGCTTATCTCCATGGATTCCTTGAGCATCCCGAGCTTGATATAGTGGCGAGCAAGCCTTGTGCTCGCTTCCATGTCCTGCGGGTCAGTCTCGATAATCGCCCTGTAGATGACGGCAAGGGTTTCATAATCGTCTTTCCGGGTCAAAAGATCGTCCAGCATATTCAGAAATTCCCGATCCTTGGGAAACGCTGCATGGGCATTCTTCAAAATAGCGATCCTGTCATCCGGGTCCTTTGCTTCCTTGATTCTCATCAGGAAATCCTCCCGGTTCAGTTCCATTTCAAGAGGTATCTTGGCTATGTTATAATCGATATAGTAGATATCGATAGGCATCGATTTTATACCGGCACTGATAAGCTGTTTCCTGACCTCGGAAGTATCAATGGGTTCGTGAAGGTCATTTGACTTGCCGAAGCCTACAATATCCGCAGTGAGGTAGGAATCGAAGAACGTATTGGCCTTCACCTTGGAGATGATAATAGTCTCACTGCCTTTTACCTTCAGGGTTTCTCCAGCCCTTATGGTTTGGGATTGACCATCTACAACAACTTCCAGGGATATGAACTTCGGAGGTTTCCTGAATATAAACGATATGGTAGCCTCTCTCAGCAGGCCTATCCTGCCGCCCAGGGGAACACTCAGAAAGAACAGGAAGCCGATTACGACCAGCAGGATTATCACTATAACGGCGTTTCCCTTGTTTCCCATACGTGCCTCTCGTATATACGCTAATATTACCAGGGTTATTAGCAAGGAATCATACCCTTGTCCATGCCCATTTTTTTGAACATCTGATAAAACAACTGCATGAATCCTGGAAAAGACATGGGAAACCTTTACTCTGCAAGCTGCGCTTGATCAGACCTTAACATTCTCGCCCATTACAGTTTCGCTAAAGGCAGTTCAGCTTTGTGTAACCGCTTTTATTGATATTATTTTATTGATATTTATTGATATTGTATTGATATTGTGCTTGACCCACCTTCAATGAGCGGTTATTATTTTTCGAAGATACATTCTGGTACTGCCTTCCACGAATCTTTTTCATGCAATGTTCTGTACAGGAGGTTCCCCCATGAACACAGGTTTGAGCCTTGTAGAGTTTCTGCTGTCCATGACTATCGCCTCAATTCTCCTGCTTGCTCTTTTCACCATGAACTCCCTGGGCGCCAAGACCTACGGCGAAGCAAGAGACAGCTGGTACTGCATGCAATCCCTGAGAAACACGATCCTGCTTCTTGATGAGGATCTGATGCAATGCGGATATCTCATGCCTGACGATCTGAAGATAGTCCCGGCAAGGAATCAATTATTCATCTCCGGTGTCCCTGTCACATCATCGCACACAGGGTTAAGACTGCCGAACAAGACAGCTCCCCCGCTATTTTCTGTAGTCCGTTTTTCGACAGATTACGGCCTTGTCCTTGACACGATCGATATCGACGGCAATACGGCTCCCGACTACTGGGCAAATCTCGGACTCATTTCCGACAGCGGGGCGTTTGTGATCTCTCATACCTATTCACGAGGCAACACCCATATACCGCTTGTACAGAAAGCCTCTGTTATGCGAGGCGACAGGGTCGTCCCTGCCATCCACTACGAGCTGGAATCTGACGGACTCTACCGCAACAATCAGTTAATAGCCGAGGCGATCCGCAGATTCGATACAGCCATGGAAGGTGGCTCCCTCCGGATAACTATTCAGGCAGGTTATCGTGAAATATCAAGACAGATCTCCTATCTCTATACCTTCAAATAGTCCGGGCTGGGTCCTTGTCCATTCCCTGGTGCTTATCCTGATCATCCAGACGGCAGCTATGTTTGCACTGACCATTATGAGAAACGACATCAAATCGAGCACTGCTTTTCATACGCTTCTGCAACAGACGCATGCCCCTGAATTAAAAAGGCATGCCCCGGTTGTCACAAAAACCATCCTCGATGCCCCGCAGGGCTGGGACCATGCATTGTTCGGTACGGAAGTACTGGAAAAGACCTGGGGAAATACCTGCTCTTATTCCTGGCGCGCATGCCTGCGCGAACAGCCCTTCACCACCGAGCATGACCCTGTCCTGTCTGTAAGCAGACCGTATATCGTTATCCTTGTCGATGACTGTCTCAGCATGAACAGTTCCTGCGGAAAGAACTATGATGACGAGATGATATTTCTGGAGCGCCCGGACAAGGAGATTGTCCCCGCGCCATACAGAGATGATGTCGACACCTATCTGTCTTCACATGAGGGCACCTATTTCCGAGGAGACTATGGAAATACATATTATCGTGCCACAGACACCTTCGGCTTTGGAGGAACCCTCCCGACCTGGGCATTCGTTCAATCATACATAACGGTTATCCTGGAAGATCTCGACCTGTGCGAGATCGCCATTGCCACCACGTCAAAGGGTATCGTAGCGCCCTTTACCCGTGACCATGCAGCCATCAGAAAATCTCTTGCGCATATTCAGCCCGATTCCGCAAAGGCTCCCCTGTCCGAAGCCCTTGTGGATCTCCTCGATGTCTTCCCCGACAATTGCATAACTTCAAGACATATCATCGTCGCAACAAGCGGTATCGCCATAGACGACGGAAACCTCCCTTCATGGCTTAAGGACTTCGATAACGACGGCAATGCCCTGGACTCTTATGTGGATGGTCCCGGCTCGCACTGCCTCGATGATGTCGCTGCATACGCTTCAACCCTGAATATATCTGTCCATACCGTCGGGCCTGACAGTGTGTTTCTGAAAAATGTGGCACAAAAGGGCAATGGTCAGCACATGCCTTCCGAAAAGGCGTTCGAAACTGTTCCTGATTATATCTGCCAGATGAGAACATCCTTGCGCGACCTGCCGCGTTTCCTTGCCAACAGCAACGGGGCATTCGACCCCGGGTGGCTGATAAAGACCTCTGCCCTGTACTACCAGGCCGGTCCGTACGATCCGCTCAGCCTCACCGGTCTGCCCAGACCCTGTCTGAGCGGACCCGCAACCTCACACTTTGCAAACAATACAAACCTTTTATGTTCTACAAGCAAGGATTACCTGCTGTCTGTCAATGCATACACAGGGGACCTGGCATGGGTGGTTAAAGGGATCGGGGGAAAGATTGCCCGGCGTGAAGGGATCATCATCGCCGGCCCGGACCGGTACGGTTACATCCATGCCCTGAGCGGAGAGCCGTCTATTCAATGGAGACACCCGGGCGATCTCTTTGAAGCATCCCGCTCATGCGCCTATATTGCACGCGGCAACGCCGTCACCTCAATCTCGCTGCAATCAGGCCAGTTTCTTTCGGAGAACACCACTGGTTCGGATATAACATCGCTCCTGTATGATCCCTGTGAAGGAATCGTCCTTGCAGGGACCTCTTCGGGAATGATACATATATTCAATCAGGATCTTTTCCCGACACATATCATCACCACGAATGCTCCCGGCGCAATACTCGACATACACACCTTCGACTGGAGAAAAACCCTTTATATTATAGCCTTTTCGCAGGATAATGTCATGTGCATGACCCTTGAGAGCCCGGTATGGTCATTTACCTTTAGCAGCGGCACATATTCAAACGCAGCGGTCATGGACTCACGGCTGTACATTACCACCTGGAGCATGGAGTTGGGCTGTGAAGGGATCGATACCGGAAGATCGCACCTTGCAACACTCGATGCCCTCACAGGAGAACAGATCTCTCAAAGCACGCTCTTTGCAGGAAAGGCGTTCGGGCCGCTTATCGCTCTTGAGCAAAGAAGGATCGAGTATAACTCCTGGGATATGGCCATTGCACCTGTGGACATCTCGGCACTTGAAGGAACCAACATGGTAGCGCTTGGATCGAGGCGGACAGACAGGGCAAGATAACACCTGTGCTATCTCTCCAGGCACCGGCTCTGCACCGTCAATATTCTTTTCTGCACAAGGCAATCTGCTGCTGCAACCATAGATCCTTAATATTTTTAAAGTTCAAAAATTTTTTTCCGAATAAGCTATTATACAGACCTACATACAAGGAGAGATACAATGGAAAGACTGCGACTCATGAACAGACAGGGATTCACCCTTGTGGAGCTTGCTCTCGTGCTGGTTATCGTCGGACTTCTGATCACCGGCGTCCTAAAGGGAGAGGCACTCATTCAAAACGCAAAGATAAAGAAACTCGTAAACCAGAAAGAATCCATCTCAGCGGCCTTCTATACATTCTATGACCGATACGGCATGTATCCGGGCGATGAAAACATTTTAAATACACCGACAGGAGACACACATGACAACCCAGCACTACCCAATGGTCAGATAAACGGCAATGAACAGTACTGGCTGTTTGAAGACCTTGCACTGGCAGGGATTATCAATGGTAGCTTCAACGGAACGAGTGATCTGCCGAGCAATGCTTTCGGGGGAACCATAACAATCGTGTGGGCGAATCATTACGGCCTGACGGACAACTGGTGCACATTTACCAATGTACCTTTTGATGCGGCTGAGATGGTTGACAGAAAATATGATGACGGGGTTTATAACACAGGGTCCATAAGGGCCTCAACAATTTATACAAATGCAGCGGCAAAGCAGTTGTGGTGGCGCATGTAATCCATACCGCACAACAGACTTCTTCTTGTATCGGAAGTGGCTGATGGTCTCATCCGAGACTGTTGTGACACTTCCGATGCCATGTGCACAGGCGCTATTTTTATAAATACACGTCTTTAACCCACATTCTGCAGTCAAATAAGCCTTTTCTGGCTTTATATCGCATATGGCCATATCATTTCTACCGGCCGGAACAAAAATCTCGTCTGAAGCCGCTCCCACAGGATTTATCCCTTCTCAGATGCAAAATGCGGGTTTAAAGTTCTTGGTTCATAAAGTCGATTCAATATGTAATCTCGCATCGGATGGATAAGGTGTATGGAAAAGAAGCGTATCGGCGATCTACTAAAGGATGAGGGCATCATTACAGACCAGCAGGTAGGACTTGCCCTGAAGGAGCAGCAGGCCACAAGAGAACGCGTTGGGGATGTACTGCTGAGGCTCGGCATGGTAACACAGACAGAGCTTGCTCAGGCAATTGCAGAACAGTCCCACGTGGAGTTCCTGGAACTCAGGAACTACACGCCGCCTAAAGAGGCCCTGAAGTCTCTTCCCCTGCAGTTTGCCAAGGACAATTCCCTGCTGCCCGTGGCAGTCGATGATGGCACGCTAACCCTTGCCACAGGCGAACCCGACAACTCAAAGATCATGGATCTCGCTTCGCGTATAACCAAGAAAAAGATCGCTTTCGTTGTTGCTTCTTCGTCACAGATAAGCACTCATATCGAAAAAGATTATTACCTGCTGGAGCATCCGCTGGAAGAAGAGATCAAGGAGCATCTCGAGCACTCCAAACGCAACCCTCATGATGTGGATACCGAAAGGCTGTGCAGGCTTTTTCTGATGTCAGCCATAAACTCCCGGGCAACCGATATCCATATCACGCCGACCAACAGGACAACCCAGGTACACTATCGCATAGACGGCATCCTCTATCCGTTTTATACATTCCCCATAGAACTTCACCCCCGGATCATATCAACGCTCAAGGTAAAATCCGACATGGACATATCAGAGCAGAGAAAACCCCAGGACGGTCGCATGACCTTTGATTTCCTCAATGAAAAATACGATATGAGGGTCTCGACGCTGCGCGTCTCCCATGGCGAGAACATGGTCATGAGGATCCTTTCCAGCTCAGAGGAGCTATACAGCCTGAAGAACCTGGGCCTGGCAGAAGAAGACATTACCAACCTCAAAGACACGCTGTCCAAGCCTTTCGGCATGGTACTGGTCTCCGGCCCCACAGGTTCGGGAAAGACCACCACGCTATATGCATCCTTGAGAGAAATCAATTCCATCGAAAAGAATATCGTTACCGTAGAAGACCCGGTCGAATACCAGTTTCCGCTCATACGCCAGACACAGGTCAATGAAAAGGCCGGCTATGTATTTGCCTCTGCAGTCAGGGCCTTCCTCCGTCAGGACCCGGATGTAATCCTCATCGGCGAGATACGCGATGCAGACACTGCCACCATGGGTCTTCGTGCCGCTCAGACCGGGCATCTCGTACTGTCCACCGTGCACGCAAACGATGCAGTCGGGGCCATACCCAGGCTCAAGGATCTCGGCATGCGCGACTACATGATATCATCATCCCTGCTGTGCGTGATTGCCCAGAGGCTGGTTCGTGCTCTCTGCCCTTACTGCAAGGAGCACTATGAATCGGGCGAGGCAGAACAGCATCTCTTTGGAATAGCGCCGGGGTCAATGATCTATTCCCCCAAAGGTTGTCCGCAGTGTCTGCGTACAGGCTTTCTGGGAAGAATCATGGTGGCGGAGATCCTTGTCGTCTCAAAAGAGATCGAAAAACTCATATCAACCGGGGCCCATCCGTTCGAGATCAAGGAAAAGGCGATCGAGGAAGGGATGTATACACTCTCGGGAGATGCATCACGAAAGATCATTTCCGGGCGCACCAGCTTTGAAGAGGCAAGAAGGGTGCTGAGATAATGTTGTTTTCCTATCAGGCAGTGAGCCCCGAAGGTGCCGTCGTTAATGGCAAGGCACAGTTCCGTGATATCCAGGAATTGATGGATGCCCTTTCTTCTGAAGAACTGATCCTGCTCAGATATAAACAACGGAGATTCTTTATCCTTGATGAGATTGAGAAGATCTTCCTGCCCAAGATCGAACGGTTGGATATTGTGGAATTCTGCGAATCTCTGTCCTCCATGGTAGGCAGCGGCCTTCCACTGCTTGAATCGGTCGAAACCATAAAGGACACCATCAAGAATAAACGGCTTAGAATGGCACTGACAAATGTGATCCGCGACATATCAGGCGGCAATTCCCTTTCACAGGCCTTTGCGGGTGAACCCACGGTTTTTCCGCAGATGCTTGTGTTCTTCTGCAACATTGGGGAAGAGACCGGCACCATACAGGAGGCCCTGAAGAATACCGCCGAACACCTGAAAAAACTCGATGACATCATATCCCAGACCAAACGGGCACTGATATATCCGGCCTTTGTGATAAGCGCGATGAGTGCGGTCATGGTATTCTGGCTCTTTTTTGTACTGCCGCGTCTGGTCGAGACATTCAATGACATGGATGTGGTATTGCCCGAAATAACGAGAAAACTCGTGACCTTTGTGGAGATCTGCAAACATGACTGGTACCTTTTCCCGCTAATCATTGCTGCCTTTGCCGCCGCCATATACATGCTCAGGAAAAACGAGCACACACATCTTTTCCTGGCCCGTATGTATTTCAGGATACCTGTTGTCGGAGACCTGCTGAAATATTCCAACCTGACACTCTTTTTCTCCAACATGTCGTTAATGCTCCGCTCCGGTGTTACCTTGACCAAATGTTTCGATGTGCTGGAGATAACCTTCCGCAATCCGGCAATAAAATCGATCGTGGCACGGTTGAGACGCTCTACAGCCAGCGGGGATTCCCTTTTTGCTGCATTCTCTCAGGCAGGTTTTTTCGATGCAATAACGCTTCGAATGGTCAGCGTGGGGGAAAGCACAGGCACCCTGGACCAGAGGCTCACCTTTCTCGCCGACACCTATGAGGAAAGGACATCGAAATTCGTCGACGTCATGGGCAAGATGATCGAACCTATTGTTATGGCACTTTCAGGCGGTCTGTTCGTATTCATCGTCGTATCACTGATCGGGCCGGTATATGACCTTATTTCTCAGCTCGGCGGAGGATAGCATGAACGTGTTCTGTACCAATCGGCCTATACGCGCAGGAGATATCTTAAACAATGGAAAAGGGTTTACCCTTATCGAACTGGCTTTCGTCCTGGTCATTATCGGGCTCCTTCTTGGTATGGGAGCTGAGCTTCTGCCCATGCTTATAAAACAGAACAAGCTCAAGGAAACCCGTTCAATCGTAAAAGAGGTCAAGACAGCCATAACCGGTTATGCGCTGGCAACGGGGAGACTTCCCTATGCAAGCAACAACACTGACGGTTCGGAAAACAGCGGGACATACACAGGATATCTCCCCTATGCAACCCTTGGTATCAGCGGAAACGATTCATACCAGAAAACCCTGTTTTATGCCGTTGATCCCCATCTTACCGGCACAGCCTCAACAGCAGAGTTCAAGACAGCTCTGAGCGAGCTGATCAACGCCACCCACTCCCCTTCACTGTTCTGTGACAGCGGCAATATCCAGGCCGCATTCATCGTCATCTCTTCAGGGAAAAATCTCCGGGCAGATCCGCCCAATGACGACAACAACAACGGTACCATAACAAATGCCGACAACAATCACTTCGAAAAGCCTGGTGCGCCTGAGACAGCATCTTATGATGATGTCCTCGATGCGGTCAGCATCACTTACCTCTACGGCCGGCTCGAGTAAAGAATACCGTAAAGAATTCATAGCAAGAATCCGAAACCATAGCTAATAAGGTGCCGTACTTTGTGTTGATTACAGGTATCGATACAGATAATCGCGCCTGAAAAAAATGGATGATATGAACAGAAAAACAAAGTTAGGCTACACGGTCTGCCTCGGCGATGACATGCACAAGACAGCCCAGTACCGGAAGACAAATGAAGGGGTCATCCTTGAGCAGATGCAATGCCTCACCTCTGAAGAGCTACGTGGTCTGGGCAAGAAGGGGGGTTCGGTTGCTGCCTGTTTTTGCGCAAGATCCATTTATGCGGATCTCGGCGATTTCTCATCTGTTTCGAACGAAGCAACGCTTGCCCATATCAGATCGAACGTGGACAAGACCGGGCTGTTCAAAGAAAACTACTCCATATCATTCAAGAAAATCCATGATATCGACAATGTCCGGGGAAAATTCTCTTTCCTGGCGATACCTGCAAGCGATATCAACAAGATAGAACTCCTTGACGACAAAACCATCCTCATTGACAGCTACCGCCCCATAGAGGCGTCCATTGCATCGGCAGTGTCTCGAAAGACACACAATATGGTCGTAACGATCTTTGAGGACGATCACCATGTCCGCATCATCGCATCGAAACAAGGCGCCATATATTATGTCATTACAATAAACAAGATGGAATCGTTCGATCTCACCGCAGAAGCAGTATCTGGAATCAGCGAGATGATCTCCCTGCTTAAGAATTCCTATAACGAATCGCCCGGACACTTTTTCATAATGGGCGAGAATGAGCTTTCCCTCAACGATCTCAAAGAGAACGATATAGACGCAGAACCCTTTGACATGGAAGGAGTCATCTCCGGCACATCTTCAAATGTGGAGTTGTTTGGGAATGTCCTGGATGCAGAATATGATTTTACCCCGGATAATTATAAATTTACAAAACAGCTATCTTTGTATTCGAAATATTCCATAGCTGTGTCTGCCCTGTTTATCCTCATCTCCTTTGTTCTCCTGTTCATGGGGGTGAAAAACACCTACACGGCTCATCATTATCTGGATAAAACTGATGAGTTACAGGAGGCATACCTGAAAAACCTGAGCAAGCTTGAGGTTGACTACAATGCCCTGTGTACGAAGCTGGATTTCTCAAACATCAACAGTATTATCGGCATGTACCGGGATTTCGAGGCAGAGCCGAAACTCTACACCATCCTCAGTACCATAACGGACAGGGTGCCAGAACATGCATCAATAACCAAGATCATAGTCGCCCGCTCAGGGGTCGACATGAACACGATTTCACAGGACAGGCCTGGAAGAAACACCCAGACCCATTCAACACGGGATAATACGTTATCCGTAAGGATAGACGGGATCATTAAAACACTGTACCCGCATTCTAAAAGCACCTTTGCGTCATTCCTTTCAAACATACAGGAACTGTATCCAGTCAGCCAGGCAACCTTTGCACACACACAAGATTCGGCACGCTTTAGCGTGGAATGTGAGACGGCACCATGAGATATTATAAAATAGCCCTGGCAGCCGGGATACTGAGCATCATCTGTTTTACATCATCCTTCTGCTTTTTCCGTATCAGCCAGGTTGAGGCAGAGTACAACCAGAATAGATATCAGGCTGTAATCAAGATGCGTTCCGAAACAAAGACCTATGAAGACAAGATCGTGACATTGAAGGAATACGGAAAAGAGATCATGGCAATATCGAACGAGGGGAAAACAAAGGTGGATTACGATATCACCCTCCACTACAACAACATTGATGCGCTTTATTCCCAGATCATATCCACCTATGAACAAGGGCTTTTCTTTTTGGAAAGCGCTGTCATCGAAAGCGGGGCATCCGGCATCAGGCTCGCGGTAAAAGGTTTCAAGATGGGGGAAACCTCAGATGAAAATTGACAGAAGGATCCTTTATCTTCTTAGTATCCCTATTGTAAGTATCCTCCTGTGCTTCCTTGCGTATATTGTACTTCCTGACCAGAAAACTTTCATTCCCGAAAGGCCGGTGTTTCTTGCCTATGTGGATCAGTTGAGCACCTATTCTCAACGTACCATGCAAAAAGACACCCCGCAGAGCATAAGGGATGTCTTCCATCACGAATCGGTGGATCAGACACCCATAACCGTAAGCATGATCGTCAAGAACGGTCCCCGGGGTTACAGTATCATTAACGGCAAAAGGATGGAGACCGGTGATTCCACCGACTTTTTCACCCTCTTGTCCATAGATAATGACTCAGTGAAAATCGTTTACAATAACGGTGCCGAGGAGACAGTTCATGTCAAGACATATTAATCTGCTGTGTATACTGAGCATCTTTCTACTATCGGGGTGTACCACTGACAAGCTCCTGAAAAAGGAAGACTTCACCATTGAAAAAGAGACTGAGGTGGTTGACCCTGTCCAACCAAGGAAAATCCCGGTACACATACCTCAAGTCGGCAAGCCGGATCCGCTTGAAGGCAAGACCTTAACACTGACGGCAAAGGACGCACAGTTCACCGATATCTTCAGTGCAATAGCCGAGATTGCAGAGCTCGACCTCATAATTGACTCCCGCATTACCGGCTTTCAGGCCACCTCCACGGGATCACCCCCGTCACTTACTGCAGATACGGATGCGGCAGGCCAAACCCCTTCGAACGAAGATGGCCGGTTCATATCATTAAGACCCATTACGGTTGCATTCAATGAAACACCTCTGAAAGATGCGCTGGAAAACATTACGGCATCTCTGCGTATCTTCTACGAGGTCCGCGGCAGTTCCCTGTTCATCAAGGGTACCCAGTCAAGGACCTATCACCTGAATTTTCTCTCATCACTCAAGGAAACCACGATATCGGTCGGCGGTGACGTGCTCGGAAGCAGCAGCACCGGAGACGACAGTTCCGGGACCAATCCTTTGTCCGGAGAATTCTCGATAAAGGACTCTACCCCAACGTCCAGCAATGACATCTATGCTCAGATCGAACTGATTGTACGATCATCCCTTTCACCCCAGGGAAGTTATTCTCTGAGCAGGTCAATAGGCCTTCTCGAAATCAATGACATGAGGGACTCCATCGAGAGGATCGACTCGTATGTTAACACCATCAAACGATACTATAATTCTCAGGTACTGATAACCGCGAAGATCCTAGAGGTGTCCCTGGGTGATTCATCCCGGTATGGAATCGACTGGACGAGCATGAACGGCAATATCGGGGATTATGCGTTCAATCCGATACAGCAGACCCTTGCCCTTTCATCGGACAATCTCTCGCCTGCACTTCAGATCGAGGTGCATTCCGATAAACACGGTATTGACGCAGCCATGAACGCACTGGAGGAATTCGGCAGCATCAAGGTCCTTTCAAATCCCAGGATCAGAGTCACCAATGGTCAGCCGGCACTCATCAGCGTCGGAACCAACACCTCATATATCCGGGAGATCAAACTGACGACAACCACATCGGATGGAGGAACCGTCATTACAACGCCTGAGGTGGAAATCGGCTCCATCTTCGACGGGATCATGCTGGGCGTGCTGCCGTACATTGATCTGGAGACCAATCAGGTAAACCTGAGCATCACCCCTATCAAAAGCAGGATCGTGGAACTCAAGGAAAAACAGATCCACGGGGATCTTTACACGCTGCCCGTTGTCGCCCTTGAAGAGGCATCGACCCAGGTCAGGGTGAAAAGCGGCAATGTTGTTGCGCTGGGAGGTCTGATAAGCAAAAACCTGAGTGATGAGAGCAAGAGCATCCCTATCCTGGGAGATATCCCGTATCTGGGATACCTCTTCAGCCAGAAGACCAAGTCGGTTCAGACCAACGAACTGGTTATTCTCCTTGAACCGATCATCATAGAATGATCCGGCATCTTTCATCTATGGCATGAACCCCGGGGCAGGTCCGCTTCGGGGAGAATACGGATTAGACTCACGAAGGATGTCTTGGGCTTGTCCACTTGTCCAGATTCCTCTTCAGGACAACCCCTCCAGAACCCCTCAATCTTTCTATCAAGACATGATCGGGCTGACCAGGAATATCCCCGAAAGCTATATCGGACTTTATCCTCTCTCCATGGAAATCCGAACCTGCGCTGACAAAAAGATCGAGCGACCTGGCCGTGCCCAGCAGCCTATGCATTGTTTCAGGGGTATGATGGGTACTGTAGACTTCTATTCCATCGATGCCCATATCCTTGAGTTCTTTGAGCCTGCTTAAATCAATATCGCCCGGATGGGCGAGAATGAGAACACCGGCATGCTTCAATGAGGATATTGCCTGCTGTATCGATGGCAGTACACACGTCATGATCTCTCCGAAATCACCCAGAGAAAATCCCTTGTAAAAGTTGAGATACGGGGAACAGGACTTGTCCCCGTAAAGATAATCAAAAAGCCGGGGATCTGTAGAATTTCTCTTTTTCAGGGCATCCAGGAATGTCACCCCGGTTGGTACCGATTTGCCCCATCGTGTGATATCCGCTTTGGTTATGTCAAAGCCCATACCCTGAAAATACTCGATGAGCCTGCAGACCTGCCCCCATATAAGACTGCAGTGGCGGGTCAGAAAATCCCTTACGGACAGACTATCACTATCAAACCCGTACAACAGCAGATGATACTCTTTTCCATCCAGCGCCGAGGACACTTCCAGTCCTGTATAGAATTCAACACCGTAATCCACTGCCAGGGTCATACCGCGGCCCGCTGCACAGATATCCATGTGATCGGCAAATGCCAGAGCTTCCAGACCTTTTTCCAAAGCCATCTCAAAGATCTCATCAGGTCTGTATTGCCCGTCGCTTGAATGTGTTGTATGAATGTGAAGATCAATCATAACTGTATATCGAGGTCATATCACAGGACTGGTTGAAATAAAAAGCATGAACCTGAATCGAGGAAGGCAGATGAAAAACGATCAGTATCTGATAGATCAGATGAGTCCCCAGGAATCCTGGAGGATCTTCCGTATCATGGCGGAATTTGTAGACGGCATAGAAACACTGTCATCTCTTGAACCTGCTGTTACGATATTCGGATCATCCAGGTCCAAACCCGGTGACAGATACTATACAATGGCAGAAGACATGGGAAGAAAGCTCGCACATGAGGGGTTCACCGTCATCACGGGCGGAGGGCCCGGCATCATGGAAGCGGCGAACAAAGGGGCACTGGAAGCAGGCGGCCAGTCTGTCGGGCTCAACATTGTGCTGCCTTTCGAACAGAAGCTCAATCCCTATACAAACATTCACATCAATTTCCGTTACTTTTTCGTCAGAAAGGTCATGTTCCTTAAATATGCCATGAGCTATGTAATCTTTCCCGGAGGATTCGGCACCATGGATGAACTCTTTGAATCACTCACCCTTATCCAGACCGACAAGATGAAACCTTTCCCTGTTATCCTGATCGGGACCGACTACTGGGGAGGAATGCTCAAATGGATCAACGAAACCATGCTCATGGAAAAAATGATCCTGGCCGAAGACACATCCATCTTTACCCTGGTGGACTCCCCGAAAGACGCAGTGGAAATTATAAAGAACACCAAGGTGTAGGTCGAAAGCATTCCTGCCTACAGCAACGCTGCTTTCTTTAAATGCCTGTCCTATTGTAATAATCCTATCTTCATTCAAATGATACTCCGCTGCTTGCAGCGGGCACATCTTAGCCTCGCCCCTCGGGGAGAGGATAAAGGTGAGGGGGGAGTAATAAAATAGAGCCTTTAATACCTCGCTGCTTGCGGCGAGTTAGTTCATTTTTGTCAGAATGGAGACGTCATTTGTTTTTCATGAAGGGATCGGTTGACTCAAAATATCTTATTGTTTTTATTATGTTCATTTCTTTGCTTGCACAAAGAAACGAACCAAAGAAATGCACCCCGGGAGGCCGCCCTTCGGGTACGCTCAGTCGTTTGAAAAAATCAGGTCGCGGATTAACTCGCTCCGCTCAAACAGAATCCGCTTTACCCTGATTTTTCCCGCACTCCTTCGCCGACCTCCAAGGGGCACCATTCTGGGTGCTGAAATTCACTTCTCCGGGAGAAATCCCCAATGATTTAAGGATCGATTTATAAGCACATTTGTCATTGCTGTGAACATATCTGAAAAATGTTTAAAACATAAAGTCATAAGATGGTTTTAAGTAATCGCAGTTATATTCAATCTGGCTGGATAGATGATTTATTATAGTAATCTATAGCCTGTCTCTATGATCAGCAAGTATAGGTCTCCGTTTGCTACCTTAAAAACAGCTAGAACTCTTTGTGTAGGGAAAATAAAATTATTGATTCATTACAAATCATCTTTTACATTTTCAGTTTAATATCAAAGTTCTTTCAAAGTTCTCATAGTTGCTTTTGCAAGAATAATACTTGTTTGTGCCATAGAAAACGTCACCTCTGTATATTCTTCATAATCTGCCATGGTTCTGTTAATCCGGAGTCGTTCGAGATTTTTGCCGATTTTCCTCTTTTCTCTAGATCTATTTTGGGAGTAACCTTTTATTACCCATGAATGGACATCAATTTTAGGGAGTATTTGATTCTCTTTATATACCAGATGACATTTTGCTTTCCCAAATACGGCATAGTAGGCTCTGCTGATTGAACATCGCCATTTTGCTTCATCACAGCCTTTAAGAGAACAGTCTTGGTGCAGATGGTAAGCGAGAGTTAAATAATGCTCCCAATCAAAATCTAGATTGTTAACAGATGAATGCATAGCTCGTCTTCTATACCCTGTGACTTGTCCAGCCACCAATTATCATCAAAATCATCAAGTAACCTGAGAGCCATTTCAGAGTCAAGGGTTGTAACAATATAGATTACCAATTCCATCTTACCCTGTTTTTCTTCCGGATCCTGAAAAATATTAATCTTAAGCGTATCTTTCGGAAAATAACGAAGTATCTCGTTCCTTGCACTTTTAATAACAGTTTTTAATTGTTTTCTCTTTTCTACAAACTCGATTATCTTATCTGTCTGCGCTGGATCTAGGATATAACCTTCTGCCCAAGCACCAATGGTGCTTTTATCGTATGTCTCAGATTTACCTACTATTGCTATGAATGGTTGATCTGAGGTGACTTCAACCTCGAAAAATTGTGTCGGCAATATTTGAATACGAGGATCAGAAATCGTCTTCATTGCGTCTGAAAACCAACACTGATCAAAAAAATCAAAAGGATATTCTTTGATAGTATTGTTAGTAACGGGGGAGCAAAAAGGTAAATCACCAGTATAATCAAATGTTGTTAATGAACTTACTCTGAATATCGAAGTCTTCATTATGCAAACCTCGTTTCCAACTCACCCTCAATTGTTTTGAAGAACCAATCATCAGTTAACGAATGGGCATCTTCAATCCACTTTATTATTTCATTCATCTCTTTTGGGATTTTATCAGAGGCAGTGTTTATTACCGTTTCCCAAATGAGGGCCTCAGTGTTCTCCTTTTTGCCCTTTCTAAATCGCTGATGTATGATTCCCGGAGGGTTGACAGATTGGAAAGAAAAACTCATATCAATATTTATTGGCATGTCGTTTACACCTGTTGATTTAAACAACTTCGGGTTCAAGTTCACATCTGTTTTCATCTTGTTTTTTAAGAAAGAAAAAATGCTGTCTTGACTAGAATCCAATCCAATCGAATCAATGTATCGGAGAGATAATCCGTTTAATTTGAGATTACTTGCTTGAGGATGCGTAGCATAAAAGACATCTAATAGATTATGTATGCGTTCTCTATAATCATACCAGTCATACCCAGAAGTATCATTAAGAGTAATTATTCCTGGGCCAAGTTGTATCAATGGCCACCCATTACTTGATTTTCTGAATCTGTGTTGAATAATATAGCCTGCTATTTCATCAGGCATTTCAGAAGTGGGTAGTGGTTCATGGAAGGGATACTCTTTGCTAACTTTGTCAAATATTCTGCCCGGCAACAACTTATAATTTGGATCAACCATATTCTTTCCGGATATAGATGGTTGTATCAACTCCCACCTTAATTCAAATATAGCCTCAACTAGAGGTTTATTTTTAAGCTGTTTAGGATTTTTCAATCAATCCGCCTTCTTAACTTTGAAAGTACTATGCTGTATATCGGGAAATTAAATCATTTTAATAATCATAACATCACTATCC
>DSAD01000089.1 GCA_011372875.1 Deltaproteobacteria bacterium | reverse complement strand
CGTCGTAGATTTTCTTGTTTTCCACATCAGGTTCAAAGGTTTGTTCTATCTCCACGAGGCCTGCAATCTCATCGAAGGTGATGTGACCAAGTGCAAGGCCTGCAAGCAGGGCCGCCCCGCGAACGTTTGCATGGATGGGGTCTTTGACCTGGCGTATGGTCCTGCCGAGGACATCTGCATGGATCTGGCACCACAGCTCAGATTTTGCACCGCCGCCGATCATGTTGATCGCCCTAAAAGGTCTCTTTATGAATCTTTCCACGGAATTAAGCAGCCAGCGCGAGTTGTAGGCAACCCCCTCGAAAACCGCTCTCACAAGGTGGGAGCGCGTTGTATGCAAGGATTGGTTGAAGAATCCGGAGCGGACGGTCCTGTCTTCGACAGGGGTTCTTTCTCCGTAGAGCCATGGGGTGAATATCACCTTGTCGCTGCCCGGGGCTACCGAGCGTGCAGCCTCGGCGATGCGTTCATGGAAATCATCGGGTGCGCTGTTGTTCGACAGGGCGTCCTTCGGGAATAAGATGTTGTCCCTGAGAAATTCAATACACCTGCCTGCGGTCTCCTGCTCGTTGCCCACAAAGTATCTGCCCGGGATTCCTGAAGGCAGCGACGCCATATTGTGCAGGATGTCGGTCTTCTTGAACGGCACGTGGCAGGTCAGCCATGAAGAGGTGCCGATATAGAGGTGCCCCTCATAGTCGGCCACCGCCCCGGAACCCACTGCCGCAGACTGTACGTCGGGGGTGCCGACCACCACCTTGACATCGCCTCTCAGGCCGAGGTTGCGTGCGATGTCCGGTTTTATCCGGCCAAGGATTCCTCCGGCAGGGACAAGCGCGGGAAGCTTGTCCGGATCGATGGTGCTGTATGCAAGAAGGTCTCTGTCGTAGCGGACCCGTCGTATATCCCTGTTGTCCGTGACCCAGTGCAGGGCAATGGAATCGTACGAGGCAGCGAACATGCCGGTGAACCTCATGTTCAGATAATCCTTGGGCTCCAGAAATTTACAGGTTTTTTCATAGATATCAGGAAAGGTGTTCTTGATGTACAGGATATGGGCCAGAGGAGATTTGCCGGAACGCTCGGGCGCCCCGCCGGTCAGGGTGAGCCATCGAAAGAGTTTTCTCGGATCATAGCCTTCAAAGGTGATCTTCCCGCCTGTGATATCCCCGATAAACCGTGCCCCCCTTGAGTCCATCCAGATGACGGCATTCATCAGGTGAGTTCCTGTTTCATCCACTGCAACAGTGCCCGACCACTGCGCGGTGCAGCTTATGGCTGAAATATCGCCTGCCGGAACGAGCTGTTTTCCAAGCAGCCTTTTTGTCGCCCTGATAACGGCATCCCACCACTCATCCGGGTCTTGTTCAGCTCCTCCGCCTGGAAACAGCAGAAGCCTAGTCTTCTCGAACTCTGTATCGAGGATCTCTCCCCGGGTACTCACAAGGGCAACCTTCGGTCCAGAGGTCCCGAGATCTATTGAAAGGATGAAATTTTTCATGTCCTGATTATTTTTATCCTTTACTTGCTTTGTGCTCAAGCCGTTTCTTTCTCCCGAAGATGAATTCATCTCTATATCTCACGGTTTTTCATGGGGAATAAAAGTACTCATTATGGGTAAAACTATATCACATGGAATGGCGGTTGTCTGGTGGAAGATTGCAACTGATAGAGAATAAAGAAGATATGTCATGGCACAGGCTTTGCTCTCTTTATTTGATAAAATACATTATCAAGGACGGGAAAATGTTTTACGATAATCTGAAAACAGCTGATGCCTTTGATGAAGACTTCAGGAGTCCTGGAATTAACGATCTTATAGCAAGAAAGAAACGATTTCTGTCAGATCATCCCTTCCTTCAATCCACCCAGGATGAGATTGACCGATTGATGAGTACCACCCTTGACCCGATGATAAGGCTCGAGATCCTTTTCATGCTCATATCGGGCAAGCTCTCTGAATTGAGGAACGTATTCGAAGAGGTCATACGCTTGGCCAGGATATCACAGCCTGAAGTATAACCCGTTCCTGCTGCGTAGGCAGGCTGCTTGAGGTGCATCCTCAGCAACCCTGGCCGCGATCATTCCAGGGTTTTAGTGATGATCTCCTCGATCCTTCGGTACTGGTCGTGACCGATGACCCCAGGCGCCGAGAGATCAGCCGGCAACTCTTGATTTTTCAGCATCGTCTCAATCGCATAACCCGTGACGAGCTTGTTGTGATTCCAGGGTCTGAGTTCGCGGGGAAATTCGTTACTGACAAGGTCTGCGATGGTTTCAAGGTGATCTTTGCCTGCGGGAGTCTTTGCCTCGATCTCCAATTCATAGTGAAGGAATATCCCCTGGCCGAACCGGTAACATACCCTGTCGAGTGCCATCTCTGCACAATGAGTCTTTGATAAATCCCAGGGATGTACAATATCAAGGATGATGCGGTTTGTCTGTCTGTGCTGGATGCAGTTCATGCCCATATGGCTGAAGGTCTCACAGGGATCATCCCTGTACAATGAGTTCTCGTCGCCTTTCAAGCCTGTCTCACCAAGGCAGGATATGATCTGGTCATGTGTCTGCCGGGACCATGGCTTTTCGATTTCAAGTCGCTCGATCCCGCCCCATTCATGGATGTGTTCTTTCCCCTTGATGCAGACAAGGCATTGCGGCCCGATCCTTCGAAGGCGCAGTGCTATACCCTGTCCTGCCAGGGACCGTTTTTTTGTATCGAAATACTGGTCCTTCATGAGTATTGAGCCCTCTGCCCTGATTTCATAAGGTCCGAGAGTTTGTCTTGCAGCGAGATTCTTCATGACTGCTTCGGGCTGACTGCAGTCCACCAGGAGTGTCGTCTCCAGTTCGATATCCATTTTCTGCCCCTTGTCTGGACGATAGTACAGAATTTGCAGGGGAATAGCAAAGGATGGTAAGGCCGGAACGTTCGGTTCACCATTGTAGGGACTGGTGTCCTTTGGATGTTTCTGACACGATGAGAGCAAAGGTCCTGTTTGATTGTGATTTTACTTGTGCAGGCTTGCTTCACAGTTGTAGTCTGAGTGAAACGGAACCAATATGGCGCTTCGAGAACTGACTTCTGCAGGAAAACCCTTCATGTCGCAAGAAGGAGGATGCATGATTGAGAAGGTTGTCATTATGGGGGCTGCCTCCACACAGAAGAGATCTTAACCGATACACTTGCGGTATCAATCAGGGGATGTAAAATCACATTTTGCGTTATGCAAGGAACAACCGCTGTGGGAGTGGCTTATAGCCGCGATTACGCCGCAAACATTGGAAATCCAATCGCAGCTGAAGCGGCTCCCACAGAATAAGGTCATAGCCGGTTGATTGAGGTCATAAGGTTGTTCAACTGCAGAATGTGAGGTAAAGTATTGCTACGGTGCGCAAATGTGATGCGTTTTCATCACCCTTCGATTATCTCATGGATCTTCACAGAAAGGGCTTTCAGATCGAAAGGCTTCTGAATGAAGCCGTCGCAGCCCCGTTTAAGGATATCCTTTGCCATACTTTCAAGGCTGTATCCGCTCGAGAGAAGGACTTTCACCCCCGGATCGATCTCCTTGAGGGCATCATAGGTCTCTCCTCCTGTGAGATCGGGCATGATCATATCCAGGATCACCAGGTCTATGGATGAATGGTTTTCCCTGTAGGTCTTCAGTGCGGCCTTTCCCCCTTTGGCCGTGATGACCGTGTACCCCATTCTTTCGATGATCTCTTTTCCGATATCCAGGATCATGTCCTCGTCATCCACGATAAGTACTGTCCCGCTGCCCTCGACAAACCTGGGAGTGATCGGGTTTTCTTCGGACACGGCCTTTTGAGACGCCGGAAGATAGATGTTGAATGTCGAACCTTTTCCTTTTCTGCTCGAGACATCGATAATGCCGTTATGATTCACGATGATACCGTAGGCTGAAGCGAGCCCGAGCCCTGTACCCCGTCTCAGCTCCTTGGTGGTGAAGAACGGCTCGAAGACCCTTTTTGCGGTTTCCTCGTCCATTCCCGATCCTGTATCGGTAACACAAATATGGACGTATCTTCCCGGCTTGACATGATAAGGCTCCACGAATTCCTCATGCAATACGACATTGTTCGTCTCGAGAAAGATCTCGCCGCCCGGTTCCATGGCCTGCCATGCATTCACGTAGAGGTTCAGCATGACCTGTTCGATCTGTCCGCGATCGATCTCCACGGTCCAGATGTCTTTCTCAAATCTCAGGTGTATGGTGATCTCCTTTCTTGTGCGGCCGAACATCTCTGAACTCTTGCCAACCAGATCGTTGATGTTCGTGGGCTTGACCTCGTACTTGCCACCCCTGGCAAACCCCAGGAGCTGCCTGGTGAGGTCAGCACCTCCCCGGACATGCCGCTCGATGTTCCTGAGCCGTTCAGCGTGCGGATGGTCAGAGTCGATATCGGCGAGCAGCAGTGATGCATTGCCCTGGATGCCCATGAGCAGGTTGTTGAAATCGTGTGCTATGCCTCCTGCCAGGGTGCCTATTGCCTCCATCTTGTGGGCATGCTGAAGCTGGGCCTCCAGGAGGTTCTTTTCATATTCTGCCTTCTTCCTTTCCGAGATGTCCCGCGTTATTCCGAGAAAGCCCGATATGTTTCCGTTCTCGTCATACAGGATGCTGGCGGTTATCTCTGTCCAGACCGTGGAACCGTCCTTGCAGATCTGCTCCGTCTCGAATATTCTCGATCTTGCCGGATCAGGGCCGTTCACCGCGTGATGCTCCAACTCCTCTGTAATCACCTTCTTGACCGTCTCATATGACTGCTGGGTATAGATCTCTTCGAGGGCCATGGCCATTGCTTCATCGACCGTGAATCCCTTCAGGTTTTCCACAGAGGGGCTGATGTAGGTGTATCTGAAATTCTTGTCCAAGACCCAGATTACATCGTGCACGTTTTCAGCAAGCAGCCGGTAGCGCTCCTCGCTCTTCTTGAGTGCCTCTTCCGCCTTTATCCTCTCGCTGATGTCCAGCAGTGAGGCCACGCTCGTTGTTGTATCCGGGATCATGTCGACGGTGAGGAATATGTTCTTCACCTCGCCATGTCTGCTGCAAAAGCGGAACTCATAGGTCTTCTCGGTGGATTCCCGATTGAGTCTGCGCATTGTGTGACGCTGCTTCATCATCTCGAGGTCTTCGGGCACGATGAACTCGGTCCAGCTCTTTTTGTGCTCCAGTTCCTCTCTGGTATAGCCCGAGAGCTTTTCGAATGGTCTGTTTGCGAGCGATATCGTTGTATCCTCCTCGATGATGATGGTGGGGTTCGAAGTACTCTCGAAGATGGTCCTGTATCTCTGCTCGCTCTGCCTGATTCCTTCGAAGAACCATGCATTGGTAATTCTTACCGCAAGCTGCGAGGCGATCCCGGTAAGGAGGTTCTGGTCGCTGACCGTCAGGGGTCTTCTGCGTGTGGTGTTCGCGGTCATGAGGACCCCCAGGCACTGCCGTTCATACACGATCGGGACACTGATGAACGAAGAGATGTGCCGTTTGTGGAAAAAAATCCTTGAGGTCTTCGGGCAAAGGGTTATAAGTGGCAGTTGTATCGTTGATGAGGACCGGTCTCTGGTCGAGACATGGTGCCGTCACCGGATCCCCCGGGGCTGTATCTGTCATGGGAAAGACGGTGGTGCCGACCTGACCGGGTTCGCTGCCGGAAAAACCGTATTCAGCGGCAGAGACGAGCTGTTCTCTTCTCTCATCGGCCAGAAGCACCATGCCGCAGTCGAAATCCAGGTATTTTCTGAGGATGCCGGTTACGCTCCTGCACAGGTCATGAACGGGCATAACCGTTGTGGTCGCCTGGCCGATTTCCTGGATGAGCAGGGCGTTGTTGTACAGTCTGTTCGTCTTATCGAGAAGATCATAGGCGGATCTGCTCTGGGAATCGAGTGACTCTCGCAAGGTCTTTTTCTCAATATGGCCGGTATATCCGATTGTGGCTATTGCCATGACTATGGTTGCCAGAGAGGCAATCCCCCATGCCGATGCGGGAAAGACCGAAAAGGAGAAAACAAGCCAGAGCGAGCAGATAAAGAGCATCGTATACCGTATCTTTCTCAGCTTCATTTCGGTGGTGGGTTCCCAAGAGACGATGTATCTGCATTGAGGATCCCCCCTGTGTATGCACTGCGGATGTTCGATATGGGCATAGCTCGAGGTGCGGAGTCTGGCCAGAGATTCCAGTGAGCCCATGCGGTTTTCGCACTGGAACGGTTCTTCATGAACTCCGGGCCTCTGTGTCGCCCTGACCTCGATGCTGTAGGGTCCCAGCTTCTTTGTCTTGAAGGTGATGTGGCGCGAGAGATTCTCCACATTCTTTCCCGCGATCTCATACATGAGCGCAAGACTCATTATGCCCATGAGGTGCTTCTTCATTGTTCCCAGCACCTCTGCGGATGTCGCATATCTGCCTGCTTCCCTGGATATGCCGGGGTTGTTTGTCAGCTCCATTAACTGCTGATGAAAACGGTTGATCTGTTCCTGGGTGAGGTAGTGGGCTGGATCCTCTATCTCGAAGTCGGTGATATCCGCAGACTCGAGCAGGGCCTTTCTCGATATGTGGGGGTAATGCTTTGCGAGATACTCCAGGAACGTCCTGACTATCCTCGTGCTGTACAAGGGTACATTCATGGTGTCATGCATGCTGTCGACTGTCTTGTCCTGGCTCTTTCTGCTCATAACCGCCTGTGTTGAAACAATTTCCGGTTCTTTTTCACAGCTGTACAGGGATGCTGATGACTATATCGGCAAAAGGACTTTTCGTGATCAATAAAATAGTCTGATGGCCTGAATTCAAAGAGCGCGGGTATTTTCATCATACATCCCTGTTTCCATGCTCAAGGCCCTGCTCAGAAGTGTATCTCGATAATATCGCCGTCGTTCATGACGTAGTCGCGCTGTACCATCTGGCCGTCATGTACTGTCTTGCCCCATATCCTTGCATAGTTCAGTTTCTGTGAGAGTTCCTCATTCTGCGTCAGGCAGGGGCAAAGCAAGGAGAAGCGTGCAGATCTCCGGGAGCCCTTACGTCTGCTGCTTTGGTGTTGCCCTGCCCGCGGCTTATGGATGAGGCATCAGTGGCCTGGAGCCTCTGATGACCGTTATGGTCCCGAACATATACCGCCTGTATTCGATGTCGGTGAATCCGGCATTCTCCATGATCGCGGATATCTCGTCAGGGGTCTTGAAGGATCGTGTGGACTCGGGGAGATACCGGTAGGCGTCCCATTTTCCTGATATCAGCCCGCCGATAACCGGGATGACGACCTTCAGGTAGAAGAGAACAAAGGGTTTCATAAGCGTTGCCGGAGGCGGGGCAGTATCGAGGCAGACTGCCTTCCCGCCGGGCCTGAGGACACGGTGCTGTTCCGAGAGGCACCCCGGGATATCGGCAACATTGCGCAGGAGATATCCCGAGGTTACTGCATCGAAGGTGCTGTCACGAAAAGGCAGGTCAAGCGCATCAGCGCAGCACCATGTTATGTTCGCGTGGCCAAGACGGCCTCTGCCCACCTTCATCATCTCAGGGGTAAGGTCGGCTGCGATGACCTTGATCAGCGGAAACCCGAGCACGGCATCCCGGGCGATCATTCCGGTGCCTGCACCTGCGTCGAGCAGCAAACCCCCGGGTCGGATACCGGTAAGAGAGAGCATCTCAGAGCGCCAGTATCTGTCCCTGCCGAAGGTCATCAGTGTATTGAGAAGGTCGTAGCGAGGTGAAATACCGCTGAACATCCTTTTCATCCTGCGGTTCCATTCCGGCTGTCTGGTCTGGTTCATCTCTGGGTTCATAACAAAAAGCCCGTATCCGTGTAAAGCCGATATGTAACGGCTCAAAAGATACAGAGTATTTAATGAAGAAGAGATATATATTCGTCTATATGGCAGCCCTTGTTTTTGCGGTCTTTATCACGTACAGGGCAACTCATCATGACTACTATAATGCAATAACCGTAACCGGAGCAACACCCATAGCGGTTGCAAAGACAGTCCCTTCAGGATTTTCCCTCGAGATAAACGGGATGGTAAAAAAGACCTGCCGTCTTTCAAGCTCTGCGCTGCGGGCATTTGCAACCACCAGAATACGTACCACAGAGGTTTCTGATAAAGGCGAATTCATGGGCACCTACATCCATGTGGGGATACCGGTTTTCAACATCCTGGAAGGCATAGCACCGAGGTTCCCGGAAGATTCTGCCTGGGGCACTCCTGCTGATTTTCTCGTTACATTTACCTCCATAAACGGAGAAAGGGTTTATTTCAGCTATGGAGAACTTCTCATGACCGATGACAGCACTCCGCCGACCCTTGCCTTTTTCCGGGAGGAACTGCTGCCATCAAGCAATCCCGATGAATACACCCTCAATATCGATAAGGATAACCTTGACGGGTTACGCCTCATTGTGCCGGGAGACGGCGATACCTCACGTTATCTGAACCGGGTCGGTTCCATAACCTTTTCCATCTCTTTGTCTCATGCGATGGATACCGCTGTCTGTTCTCGGGTCGCGAAATATTCGGTACGGAAAACGGCAGGAATATGGTCATCATAACTAAGATGAACGGTGATGCACCTGCAGGAGGCAATATACTGGCCTGCCTGAACGATTACTTTATCGACCGCAGTATCTGGGGAGTCACCCACGTGCTTGCAATAAGCAGTGATGAATTGAAGGATCAATCTTAGCCGGGCATTAGGTTCATCTGCACTGATGGATGTATTACGGGGAAGAATAATCCCCGGAAGAAAAAGGGTCAAGTAAACTTTTGCCTGATGGGGTCAGGAAGCTCACAACTGCTGATCCCAACCCGTAACGACAGTTCGCTAAGTCCAGACCTGTGTTCCCTGACCCAAGCAGCTCAAAGGGAAGACTTTCCCGTGATCCGGAGCCTGCGAACAACATGGCTTGCGCAGGCAGGCGGATATTGATCCCTAAAGCTCCTTCCCTGCTGCCTGGACAAACGGCCTGATCTCATCCATAAACCTCATGAACTGATCCGGGTCCAGAGACTGGTGGCCGTCCGACAGTGCTGACTTGGGATCGTAGTGAACCTCGACGATCAGACCGTCTGCACCGCATGAAGCCGCCGCCTTTGCCATGGGAGTCACATATTCACGGACCCCGGTGCCGTGCGACGGGTCGACAATGACCGGCAGATGGCTGTGCTGTTTGATGTAGGGTATGGCATTGAGGTCCAGCGTGTTGCGGGTCGCTGTTTCAAAGGTTCTGATCCCCCGTTCGCACAGGATCACCTTGGGGTTTCCCTCGGATACGATATATTCGGCGGCGAGAAGGAGGTCTTCTACCGTGGCCGACATGCCCCTTTTGAGGATCACAGGCTTGTGACTTTTGCCCAGAGCCTTTAACAGCCTGAAGTTCTGCATGTTTCGGGCGCCAACCTGGAAAGCTGCTGCATATTCCTCGACCAGGGAAACATCCTCTGTCTCTATGACCTCGGTCACTGCGGGCAGCCCTACCTTTTCGGAGACGTCATGGAGGATTTCAAGCCCCTGCTTTCCGAGGCCCTGGAAACTGTAAGGGCTCGACCGGGGTTTGTATGCCCCGCCCCTGAGGCAGTGGGCGCCGGTGTCCTTTACGGCCTGAGCGGTCAGGAGCATTTGTTCGGTGCTTTCGACTGCGCACGGGCCTGCTATGACGGTAAAGCTCTTCCCCCCGACCGTTATCCTGTCTATATCGACTAAAGTGTCGGCGGGATGGCTCTCCCTGCTCACCAGCTTATAGGGCGTTAGTATGGGGGCAATGCGGTCGACACAGGGGTGGCTTTCGAGATGGAGGCTGCCCAGTTTGCGTTCATCTCCGATTGCCCCTAAGACCGTGCGCTCGGTTCCGGGCATATACAGTGGTTTGAGTCCTGCGGATTCTATCTGCGCAAGGATCTCGTCTGCGTCGCTTTTCGTTGCTTCCGGCTTCAAGATGATGATCATTTTCTTCCCCTCACTGTTTCTATAAATAGAAACTACACGACTTCGCAGGCATTGTCAAATGAATAGAAACAACCATCATGTAAAAAAGCTTGCGGTCATAAGGGTGGAGAGGATGCCCACGAATGCAAGGTCTTTCCTGTAAAAAGACAACAGGAGCTCTGAAGAATAAGAAATGGACCGCCCTGTACGGGCATGTTTTCGCAAGAGTCTTGCCAACATGTTTCTCCCGATGCAAATCGCCCGGGCCAGTGGTATGCGATCATGGGTGGTGATTAATGTCTCATCGTATAATCAATGCACTGTAACAGCATTAATCATAGGCAAAAGCGATTCTGAAGATGGCATGCCCTGGGATCAGATATGTTGGACCGGTGCATTTTTGGGCAGAGTCCTGTATTATGTACAAAATTGTTTCACAATGCCTGTGATCCCGATAAACGGTCTTATCCGTGCTATACCTTCCTCTCCCCCACCGGGAGATGAAAAAGGTGAGGGGGAGGAATACGTAGATCTTTGATGTCTCGGAAGCTTTGGGCGAGGTATTTCATTTGAAAAGGTGCAGATATTCGCTGTATCCTTGCTTTTCCATGTCCTCAAGAGGGATGAAGCGCATGGCAGCCGAGTTCATGCAGTATCGTAGACCGGTTGGGCCCGGCCCGTCGGTAAATACATGACCGAGATGGGAATCGGCGATCCTGCTCCTGACCTCTGTGCGCTTTGCGAACAAAGAGTTGTCCGGTTTCTCCACGATGTTTTCCCTCTCGAGCGGTCTGGTGAAGCTGGGCCACCCGGTGCCGGAATCGTACTTGTCGAGCGAGCTGAACAGGACTTCGCCTGAAACGATATCCACATAGATGCCCTGCCTCTTGTTGTCCCAGTATTCATTGGCAAACGGCATTTCGGTCTCTTCTTCCTGTGTCACCCCATACTGAAGAGGGGTAAGGCATTCTTTCAATTCTTCCTTGTGCGGCTTTATATAGCTGCCTTTTCCCACGGGCTGAATATCCTTGTTGTTCTGTAAGTCCCAGGTATGCCTGAGAAAATTCTCCCTGCCGGAATTCGAGCTGTAGATTCTGTACCGGGCCGGGTTTTTCCTGTGGTAGTCCTGATGGTATTGTTCCGCCGGATAGAAGACAGAGGCCTTGACGATCTCGGTGACCACGGGTTTTTTGTATATACCCGAAGAATCCAGCTTTTTTCTCGACTGTTCGGCAAGTCTTTTCTGCTCGTCATTATGATAGAATATGGATGTCCGGTACTGCGAGCCGCGGTCCACAAACTGCCCTGCGCTGTCTGTCGGGTCGATCTGTTTCCAGAAGACATCAAGGAGTTGCGTGTAGGTTATCTTTGAAGGATCGTAGAGTATCCGGATTGCCTCTGCATGGCCTGTATTCCCTGCGCAGACCTCTTCATAGGTGGGATCTTTCTTTGAACCTCCGGTGTATCCGGATATAACTTCCTGGACACCCTCGAGATCTTCAAATGGCGGTTCCATGCACCAGAAGCATCCGCCTGCAAACGTGGCTTCTTCGAGTGAAGACACTGCTGAGAACCCCATGCCTGACGGGGACAGCACCAGAAGCGGCAATATTGTTCCAAATATTTTCTTGAGCATATTGTTCCCCTTTCTTTATGCCTGTAAGGTTTAGAGGATTTCAGGTACAGGAATGGTTCTTGAAAAGATTGGAATTACAGTCACCGAGTTCATGAGGATGAGGTCTTTTGAGAAGTCCTGCATCCATGCAAAAAGGCCCTGTCTTATTGTGACCGGATATTTCATGTGCAGGTTGTTTTCCGGGCGCCACTATACTATTCAAGATGATATATTGTTGGATATAAGGGTTCAGGAGGAGTGATAATGGAAAAGAAGCAGAAATTTTCCCTGTGGTACATACTCATCGGCATCTGGATCGTTCTGATCATGCAGAGCTACATCGCTTCCATGTATGCCACCAGGACCATACCTTACAGCCGGTTTCTGAATCTCCTGAAGGATGGAAAGGTCACGGAGATTGCAATCACAGCAAACAAGATTCAGGGCAGGATGATCGATGAAACAGGAAAAGACCAGGGATTCAAGACAGTCAGGGTGGATTCCGAGCTGTCGAACATGCTTGACCAGTACGATGTGGTCTTCAAGGGAGAGATCGAATCGACCTTTATGCGTGATCTGCTTTCGTGGATAGTGCCTTTTATGCTGTTTATCGGCATCTGGTATTTTCTGATGCGCCGCATGTCTGGCCAGCAGCCGGGGTTCATGTCGCTGGGAAAGAACAAGGCAAAGATCTACATGGAAAACGAGCTCAATGTGAAGTTTGACGATGTCGCCGGTGTGGACGAGGCAAAGCAGGAGCTTGTCGAGGTCATTGATTTTCTCAAGACCCCGGAGAAATTCAACGAGCTCGGCGGAAAGATACCCAAAGGCGTTCTTCTGGTAGGGCCTCCGGGTACGGGCAAGACCCTTCTGGCAAAGGCGGTTGCCGGAGAGAGCGGAGTGCCGTTCTTCTCCATGAGCGGTTCCGAGTTTGTGGAGATGTTTGTGGGTCTGGGTGCGGCCAGGGTCAGGGACCTCTTTGTCCAGGCAAAACTCAAGGCGCCGTGCATTATCTTCATCGATGAACTCGACGCCCTGGGCAAGGCCCGCGGCATGGGGACCATGGGAGGTCATGACGAGCGCGAGCAGACACTGAACCAGCTCCTGGTAGAGATGGACGGGTTTGATCCAAAGGCCGGTGTTATTCTGCTGGCATCCACGAACAGGCCCGAGATTCTCGACCCTGCGCTCTTAAGGCCGGGCAGGTTCGATCGGCACGTGCTTGTGGACCGGCCCGACAAGACGGGGCGTGAAGAAATCCTGCGGGTTCATCTGAAAAAGATCACGTACTCCGCCGATCTCGATGTGAAACACATAGCGAGTATGACCCCCGGTATGGTAGGCGCGGATCTTGCCAACCTGGTGAACGAGGCTGCCCTGCTGGCTGTCAGGAGAGGCAGGAAGGAAGTGTCCATGTCCGAATTCGAAGAGGGGGTGGAGAGGATTGTTGCCGGGCTTGAAAAAAAGAACCGGCTGATCAATAAAAAGGAACGCGAAATAGTGGCCCATCACGAGATGGGTCATGCCATTGTGGCCCTGTCGCTTCCCGGCACTGATCCGGTACACAAGATATCCATCATCCCCCGGGGTATTGCTGCGCTGGGATATACCATGCAGGTGCCCACCGAAGACCGTTTTCTCATGAGCAGGACGGAACTCCTGAACAAGATAGCCACGCTGCTTGGCGGGCGCGCAGCCGAAGAGATCATGTTCGGGGATGTCTCGACCGGCGCCCATAACGATCTTTCACGGGCAACGGATATTGCAAAGAGCATGGTGAAAGAGTACGGCATGAGCGAGGAACTGGGCCAGGTCTATCTTTCCCATGACAAGGGCCGGGGTTTTCTGGAAACAGGATTTGCAAAGAGTGATGATTACAGTGATGAGACTGCCAGGTCCATAGACAATGAGATACGTCTGATCATACAGGCTCAGTATAAAGAGGCCCTGAGCATTCTGCAGGAGAAAAAGGAGATCCTTATCAAGGGGGCTGCGATCCTGCTTGAAAAGGAAAAGATAGATGGTGAGGAAATCAGGGCGCTTATGTGAACATGCAAGGTGAAACTCCTTTCTTGTCCTGATTTTTCCTTAAAAGGCGTTTTGTGAACAGCCGAGGCCATGATAGTAAACAGTAATGAGCAATGATTATTTTACCGTACCCGTAACCTCTGTAAATGCCGGTATCGCAAGTGATGTCCTGGCCGAGCATACAGGCATCTCTAAAGCAAAGGTAAAGGACGCCATGAACAAGGGCGCTGTCTGGCTCAAGAGGGCAAAGGGGAGGCGTATGTGCCTGAGAAGAGCAAAGGCGCAGGTCGTATCCGGTGATACCCTCGAGCTGTATTATGATCCACAGCTTCTGGCTTTGACCCCCGGGCGCGCCGAGTGCTTGGCCGATCACGATCATTACAGTGTCTGGTATAAGCCCGCAGGCCTTCTCACCCAGGGGACCAATTTCGGTGATCACTGTTCCCTTCTTCGGCAGGCAGAGCTTTATTTTGTACCAAGGCGAGAAGTTTTTCTTGTCCACCGTCTAGACCGTGAGGCTTCCGGGCTGGTAATTCTGGCCCACAGCAGGACTGCAGCTGCAAAACTTTCTGCCCTTTTTCAGCAGGGTCTGGTGGAGAAGCATTATCGCATAGAGGTGCTGGGGGATCTTTCAGGTAAAACACGCGGTGTTATAGACCTTCCCATAGACACTAAAGAGGCAAGCACAGTCTTTGAGGTGATAAAGTATGATCCCGGGTCACATACCTCCCTTGTGGATGTTCAAATCAAGACCGGCAGACTGCATCAGATCCGCAGGCATTTCTCCATGATCGGTTTTCCGGTAATGGGCGATCCCCGCTACGGCAGGGGAAACAAAAATGAACAGGGCATGATGCTCGAGGCGGTCTCGCTGGCGTTCGAATGTCCCTTCCTCCATAAAAGGGTAATGGCTGCCGGGGGATCTTTCCAGGCAGAGATTGTCAAACACCAAGGGTGATCGAAGCATGGAAGCCAGGCAGGATAAGTATAAAGGGAGGGTCATACATGTGTGATACCTTTGCCGCAGGAGCGTCATGCACATTTGGGGGGATATCCATTTTCGCCAAGAACTCTGACAGGGAGCCTGACGAGGCGCAGATCGCCATTTCCCTGGCCGGCTTGTGGATCACTTCACCATCACAAGCAGCATCTTGAACCTGGTCTGTGCCTTCAGTGCATGTGGCCTTCCCGCGGGCATGATGATCATCTCGCCTTCACGGACAGTATGCGGTTGTGCGTCTATGGAAACCAGTGCTGTGCCTTCCAGTACCTGGACAAGGGCATCGAACGGCGCTGTATGCTCGCTCAGCCCCTCGCCCTTGTCAAAGGCGAAGACCGTGACAGTGCCTGCGGGTTTCTTGATGATCTCCCTGCTCGCCACGGAATGGTCCTGGTATGCGGCGAGCTCTTTGATCGACACGGTCTTTCCGGCGGTATCGTTCATCTCTGAGTGTTTCTCCATGACAGTTGCTTTGTAAAATGATTGAACATCAGAAAAAAATCATTCTGCATGATGTGGGTTCCAGGGTATACGGAAAAGAGAGCTTTCCAGAGGGAAAGCCCGATTATCCCTGTTAGGAGGATAATAATTACCTATTGACCTGTCAGGCTAGCATAATACTCTGTTGCTGACACCTGCAACAGCATAACGGATACTGTAATACTCTCATTAATAAGCAATATACAGGTGCATGATTGCAGAAAAAGAATATTGACCTTGACAGATGGGGAAGAAGTCTGTAGTAAATAACAGCATAAGCGCTATAAACAAGACATTAAAAATACCATAAAAGAAAAACAATAACTCAGGAAAGATTATATCAAGGTAGTTTTATACCTTTTTCAGAAGCAAAGGAGCAGATTCATGCCTGAACCATATGGAAACGAAGAAAAAGGATTATACATTTTCCGAAAGCCTCGTGTTTCCGACGGCCCTGATATTCACTCCCTGATCGAACGATCAAGGCCCCTGGACCTCAATTCACTCTACAGCTATCTTCTGCTGGCAGATCATTTCAGGGATACCTGTATCGTTGCAGAGCGTGACGGAAAGATTGCGGGTTTTATCTCTGCATATGTTCATCCTTCAAAGAACAATACCCTCTTTGTCTGGCAGGTGGCTGTGGGTGAGCAGGAACGCGGCAACGGTGTCGCTGGCAGGATGCTCGATAACCTGTTTGATCGCCCAGGTCTGGCATCGGTCTCCTTTCTCGAGACCACGGTAAACCCCTCGAACGACGGGTCCCGTCGTCTTTTCGAATCGTTTGCAAAAAGATTTCAGGCGCCCCTGGTCACATCGGTCCTGTATCCGGAAGAACTTTTCGGGCAGGGGGGGCACGAGGCCGAGATCCTCTTCAGGATAGGTCCTTTTGACGCATAGTTGAAAGGCCTTGGAAGAAGGAACCAGGAACAGATCCTGGCGGATTATATAGCCGTATAAAAACGAAAGAAGGAGAAGACATGAGAATATTTGATCAGATGGAATCGCAGGTAAGGAGTTATGTCAGACATTTTCCGACTATTTTTCAAAAGGCAAAGGGGTCGTATCTCTATGACGAGCAGGGTAAGGAGTTTATAGACTTTTTTGCCGGTGCAGGTACGTTGAATTATGGGCACAACAACCCCAAGGTCAGTGAAGCACTCATAGAATATATCAAGAGCGACGGCATCATACACGGGCTGGACAAGGCAACCAGCGCCAAGAAGAGGTTTCTGGAGACCTTCTACACCACGATCATGGAACCGAGATACATGGATTACAAGGTCCAGTTCTCCGGTCCAACCGGGACCAACGCCGTGGAGACTGCGCTCAAGCTGGTCAGGATGGTAAAGGGCAGGTCGAACATTGTCTGCTTCACCAATGCGTTCCACGGACTCACCATGGGCTCCATGGCAGTCACCGGTAATGCCTTTTACCGTGACGAGGCATTCATCAACCGTGCAAACGTCACGTTCATGCCCTATGACGGCTATTTCGGCGACGAGGTCGATACGGCCGCCTATCTCAGAAAGTTCCTGGAGGACAACAGCAGCGGCGTGGACCTGCCAGCAGCGATCATTCTCGAGACGGTTCAGGCCGAAGGCGGGGTGAACGTTGCCTCTGACAGGTGGCTCAAGGCGATAGAGCAGATATGCAGGGATTTCGATATCCTGCTCATCGTTGACGACATCCAGGTGGGTAACGGAAGGACCGGCACGTTCTTCAGCTTCGAGCCCTCAGGGATCAACCCGGATATCATTACGCTTTCAAAGTCCATCGGCGGCGGGCTTCCGCTCTCGCTGGTACTGTTAAAACCGGAGCTCGACCAGTGGAGGCCGGGCGAGCATACCGGGACATTCCGCGGCAACAACCTCGCCTTTGTGGCCTCTGCCGAGCTGCTGGGCTACTGGGAAAACGACAACATGACCGAAGCGGTCAGATACAAGGAAAAGATCCTCAAGGAAGCCCTGGAAGAGATCTCGCAGAAGTATCCCACGCTGGAGGCGAGGATAAGGGGCAAGGGGCTGATCTACGGGTTCAATATCCCGTTCCAGGGATTCTGTTCCGAGGTATCGGCCGAGGCCTTCGAACGGGGGCTTATCATAGAGCTGGCCGGGGCAAAGGACGACGTGCTGAAATTCCTGCCGCCTTTGGTGATCGAGGAGGAACTGCTCAAGCAGGGGCTTGCGATCATAGACGATGCCATCGGCGCAGTGCTGGATCAGCGTACGGCAATGATAAGGGGAGGGGTTGAATGCTCGTAAGGACTGTCGACGAGATCAGGGGCACCGGGCGAGAGGTCTTTGCAGAAAACAACAACTGGGTAAGCTTACGGCTGCTGCTCAGAGACGACAACATGGGTTTTTCGTTTCACGAGACCACGATCTTTGCCGGCACCGAAACCCACATCTGGTACAAGAACCACCTCGAAGCCGTCTACTGCATCGAGGGGGAAGGAGAGGTGGAGACCATCGAAGACGGCAGGAAATATCCCATCAGGCCAGGGACCATGTATGCCCTCGACGACAACGACAGGCATTATCTGAGAGCCTTTACCGAGTTGAGGCTGGTGTGCGTTTTCAATCCTGCCCTTGCAGGCAGGGAGGTCCATCTTTCTGACGGATCTTATCCTGCTGCCGATGGGGAATCCTGATACATGGTTTTCGAAAACCGCCGCGCACAGTGAAAGAAGGAAGATAAAGTGGAACAGAAGATAACATGCAAATTCGGAGGAAGCTCCCTGGCAAATGCCGGCCAGATGGAAAAGGTGCGCTCCATCCTGGAAGATGACCCTGCCAGACGCTATGTAGTCGTCTCTGCGCCCGGAAGGGAAAACGGGGACGGAGAAAAGGTGACCGATCACCTGCTCAACATCGCGACAAAAGGAAACCACTTCAGGGACCAGGGCAAGGATATAACGCCGAAGAAGAGCTTTGACAGCGTAACGGAAAAGTTCTCACGGCTGGTAAACGAATGCGGGATAGACGGATCGGATCTGCTGGCCGGTTTGAAGGACGATATGAACAGCAGTATCGATAACGAGAAACGCATCGATTTCATGGCCTCAAGGGGAGAGCATTACCATTCAAGGCTTATCTGCCGTTATTTACAGAAAAAGGGCATGCATGCCAAGTTAATGTTGCCCGAGGATATCGGGCTTGTGGTAAGCGATGATTTTTCCAGTGCAAGGGTGCTGCCCGAGACCTATGACAATCTGAAGAAATTGGGCGCCCTGGACGGGATCATCATTATCCCGGGGTATTACGGGATTACACAAGGAGGCGATGTGGCGGTCTTTTCCCGGGGCGGCTCCGACCTGACAGGCGGGGAGGTAGCCTATGCCATCAATGCCGACATGTATGAGAACTGGACAGATACCGATGGAATTTACCAGGTTGACCCGCGGCTTGTGAGCGAGGCAAAGGTGATCCCTCGGCTGACCTACAAGGAGATAAGGCTGCTTTCATCCAAGGGATTTGACGTGTTTCACTTCGATGCCATGATAAACTGCAAGAAGCGCAACATCCCCATCAATATCCGCAACACCAACAATCCGTCTGCACCGGGTACGCTGATCGTGTCCGAGCGGGTGCCCGAGGAGACTGCCGTGGGCATAGCACGTCTCGATGACGTGGCATACATCTATCTGGAAAAGGACGGGCTGGGTGAGGTTATCGGAGCGACCAAGGATATTCTCAATATCCTCAAAGACCATAATGTGCAGACATATCACTATCCGACGGACAAGGACGACCTGGCAGTGCTGGTGGATCAGAACGACATTGTCAGCAATGTGAACATCATCCGCGAAGAGATCGAGCAGGCAATGGATCCCGATGTCCTGGAGGTGTTTTACAACCTTTCGGTCCTGTCTCCGGTGGGTATCGGGATGAAGCAGAATCCCGGCATCCTGGCTCAGGCGGCCGCTGCACTCAAGAATGAACATATAAATATCGAGATCGTGGACCAGGGTCCCGGCCAGATCAGTTTTCACTTCGGCATACAGAGCTACTATGCCGATGCCGCACTGAAGGCCCTATACCGAAGTCTGATTGCAGACCGTTCCGCGGTTGCGAATTAATCGAGAGATCATCGAAATGAATCGTGGTTTAAACACTATTTCCTGTTTCCGCTATTTCCGTTTTCGTGGATACTATCGTTCAGCGACAAGGCAAAACTCATCAAGCAAAAGGCTCTTGCAGATCAAATAAAGGTGATTGCCGGGAATGTCTGCAAAGGATAGTTAAAGTAGGGTTTGCTTATCGTATTATCCTGGAAATTCAAAGGTCAAGACCAGACCCCGGGACCGCAAGGTCAAGACCAGACCCCGGGACCGCGGGACCGAGATTCATCTGCGTTCTGAACCCAAGTCGTTTAAGCCCTTCATCGATCTTGGTCTCAAATATCCGACCCTCTTTATCCAGATATGCCTCGATTTCCCCTTTGAACGCTTTGCCTGGTGTGGTATGCATAATAAGGGACTCCTTTGCGGTGTTTTGTTTGT
>DSAD01000085.1 GCA_011372875.1 Deltaproteobacteria bacterium | reverse complement strand
TCACATCCACTCCTCAATAAAGCCCATAATCTTAATGAAACACCTCTCAGCAGGCAGCGGGGTATCATAAAAAAAGAAGTGTTCTTTACAAATACCCCAATTCAATAATAGTGCAGGAAACGAGATATGTGTGCCATGAAAATTGACCGTCCATATTTCCTTTTCCCGCCTCATACAGCTTAGTTGACCGCCTGTTTCAGGGCCTGATCGATATCCGCCTTGATGTCCTCCGGGGCTTCCAGACCGATTGATAGTCTGATAAAATCCTCGGTTACACCTGTAGCTTCCTGCTCGTCTCTGCTCAGCTGCTGGTGCGTGGTAGAAGCCGGGTGGATAACCAGGCTCTTGGAATCCCCGATATTTGCGAGATGGGAAAGGAGCCTGACCGAATTGATGAACCGCTTGCCGCTCTCCAGACCGCCCTTTATGCCGAAACCGACCAGGGCTCCATAATTGTTGCCGAGATATTTTTTCGCGTTTGCGTGGCTCAAATGGTCTTCCAGTCCCGGGTAATTGACCCAGTTAACAAGGGGATGATCTTTCAGGAATCGTGCGATCTCCAGCGCATTCTCCGAGTGCCTCCTCTGCCGCAGCGGCAGGGTCTCCAGTCCCTGGAGCAACTGGAAGGCATTGAACGGGCTTAAACATGCGCCGATGTCGCGCAGCAGCTGCACACGGGCCTTGAAAACAAAGGCAACGTTGCCGAAATCAGCGAAGTCGCCGAAGACATCCCAGAACCTGAGCCCGTGATAGCTGGGATCAGGCTCGGTGAATCCCGGAAACTTACCGCTTCCCCAGTTGAAATTCCCACCGTCCACCAAGACACCGCCGATAGTGGTACCGTGGCCGCCGATGAACTTCGTAGCCGAGGTGGAGATTACATTTGCACCATAGTCGAACGGCCTGACAATACCGACGCCCACGGTGTTGTCCACGATCAGCGGGATTCCCGCGTCATGAGCGATCCGGGCAATGCCATCAAAGTCAGGGATGTCCAGCTTGGGATTCCCAATTGTCTCCACGTAGATTCCTTTTGTTTTCTCCGTTATGGCCTTTTTATATGCATCCAGTTTCTGGGAATTGACGAACTTTACGGTTCTGCCCAGCTTGGGGAAGGTATAATGAAACAGCTGATAGGTACCGCCGTATAGATTGTCCGCAGCAACGATCTCATCGCCCAGCTCGGTGATGTTCAGGATGGCCAGAGTCACGGCAGCCATGCCCGATGATACGCCCAGCGCACCTGTACCGCCCTCGATAGCTGCCACCCTCTGCTCGAAGACATCTGTTGTGGGATTCATGATCCTTGTGTAGATGTTTCCCAGTTCCGTAAGCGCAAAGAGATTTGCTGCATGGTCTGTGTCCTTGAATACAAATGATGTTGTCTGATAGATGGGAACCGCCCGGGCGCCTGTTGCAGGATCAGGGGACTCCTGCCCTGCATGCAATGCAAGTGTGTCCAGTTTCCTTTCGTTCATTGTTCTCTCCTTTTGTCTTTTATCTCAACTACACAATAATCTTAAGGATCAGATCTTGGGCAGCCCGGTTTCGTCGAAAACCCCTTCAAAAAGCGCCCCGCTCAAATACCGTTCACCGGAATCGGGCAGGATGGCAATGATGGTCTTACCCTCAAACTCCTTGAGCCCGGCCAGCCTGAGGGCTGCTGCAATTGCCGCTCCGGAGCTGATGCCCGAGAGGATACCCTCCTCACGCGCAAGTCTCTTTGCATAGGTGATGGCCTCTTCGCTGGTCACGGGCTCAACACGATCCAGCAGGGACAGGTCGAGTGTTTCGGGGATAAACCCTGCCCCAATGCCCTGAATCTTGTGGGGTCCGGGTTTTATCTCCTGTCCTGCAAGGTGCTGAGCAATGACCGGACTCTCGGAGGGCTCGACTGCGACACTGACAATCTTCTTTCCCTTTTCATTCTTGATATAGCCGGATATGCCGGTGATCGTGCCGCCGGTACCCACCCCGGAGACGAGCACGTCGATCTTTCCATCCGTCTGTTCCCATATTTCCGGTCCTGTTGTATTGAAATGAACCTCCGGATTGGCCGGGTTTCTGAACTGCTGGGGCATGAAGTATTTTGGATCTGATGCTGCAATCCGCTCCACCTCTGCGATGGCACCCTTCATCCCCTGAGGCCCCGGGGTCAGGATTATGTTCGCCCCGAAGATGGAAAGCACCTTGCGGCGTTCCATAGACATAGTCTCAGGCATGGCAACGTTGAGCTTATATCCCCGCGCCGCTGCCACATAGGCAAGCGCGATGCCGGTGTTCCCGCTTGTGGCCTCGATGATCTCCATGCCGGGTCTCAATGTGCCGTCTTTCTCCGCAGCCCATATCATGTTGGCACCGATACGACATTTGACCGAATAAGCAGGATTCCGGCCTTCAACCTTGGCCAGAACAGTGGCGCCCAGCCCTTCGGCAAGCCGGTTGATCTTTACCAGTGGGGTGTTCCCAATCGATAAGGTGTTGTCATTAAAAAACGTGCCCATATAAACCTCCTTTGATGAAACTTTATCTTTTGTCTTGTTATACTTCCCTTATAATCTCTTTTCCAGCCTTTGATTATTTAATATCTAGTTTTTCTATTGATTAGATAGTATTTAATACCGTCTCCGTTGTCAACAAAAAAACAATCCAAGGAAGCTCTTGACATGAGGCAAGGATGATAATACACTAGTTAATCGATAGTAATTATAGTATTCGAGAGGGTCATATGAAGCTGTCTACAAGATCACGATACGGGGTACGACTCATGCTGGATCTGGCGCTGAACAGCAGCAAAGGCTCGGTATTTCTAAAGGATATAGCCAGGAAAGAGGAGATATCGGAAAAATACCTCAGCCTCATCATCATCCCGCTCAAGTCCGCCGGACTGGTCAACTCGATGCGCGGCGCCCATGGCGGTTATTCCCTGGCAAAACCTGCATCAAGCATTACCCTCGAGGAGATAGTGGATGTTCTTGAAGGTGAGACCTGCCTGGTGGATTGTGTGAAAGATCCTTCTTCGTGCACGCGATCCAGCACATGTGCCAGCCGGGACCTCTGGACCGCACTGAACAACACCATCTCCCGGACCCTCGGCGCAATCACATTGGAAGAACTGGCCGTGAAAAGCAGGGAAAAAGGTCAGAGCGCTGCAATGTTTCATATATAATATATACAGTCAGGAAATTGCCTATGGATAAGATATATCTCGACCATGCAGCAACCACCCCGGTCGGCACTGAGGTCATCAATGCCATGCTTCCGTTCATGTCCCAGGTTTACGGGAACACCTCGAGCCTCCATTCCTTCGGACAGGAGGCAAAAACGGCAGTCGAAAGGACAAGGGATCAGATAGCGGCCCATATCAATGCCAGGCCTGAAGAAATTGTGTTTACAGGCGGAGGCACAGAAAGCAATAACTGGGCTATAAAAGGTGTTGCGCTTGCCCGGAAAGACAAGGGCAATCATATCATCACCTCAACCATTGAACACCATGCAGTCCTGGAAGTGTGCGGATTCATGGAAAGACAGGGTTTAGACATCACATATCTGCCGGTAGATGAATTCGGCTTCGTGGATCCGGGAGATGTAAAGAAGGCTATAACGGACAGGACCATCCTGATCTCTGTCATGCACGCAAACAACGAGATAGGAACCATCGAACCCATTGCAGAGATAGGAGCTATTGCAAAGAATCACGGGGTATACTTTCATACCGACGCGGTCCAGACCTTCGGCCACTGCCCCATCGACGTCGAAAAGCTCAATGTTGACCTGCTTAGCGCTTGTGCACACAAGCTCTGTGGACCTAAAGGGGCAGGTCTGCTCTATATCCGCAAAGGGACCCGCATCGAACCGTTTCTCCACGGCGGTGACCAGGAACGGCGCCTCAGGGCATCGACACTCAATGTCCCGGGCATCATAGGCATGGGAAAGGCTGCAGAGATAGCACTGGCCGAAATAGGGTCTGAATCTCTGCGTCTGACAGCCCTGAGAGACCGGCTCATCGAAGGCCTGCTTTCCTCCATTGAGGATAGTCGCCTCAACGGCCATCCTGCAAGAAGGCTTGCGGGCAACGCAAATATCTCCATTGCATATATAGAGGGCGAGGCCATGCTGCTCTCCCTGGATATGCAGGGTATAGCGGCCTCCACGGGCTCTGCCTGCACATCTGCAAGCATGGAGCCATCGCATGTACTGTCCGCCATCGGCCTGCCCCACGAGCTTGCCCACGGATCGCTCCGCTTTTCAATGGGCAGGAGCACTACACATCAGGAGATAGAGCGTGTCATTGATGTCCTGCCTTCCATTGTGAATAAGCTGCGGTCGGTTTCCCCGCAGTATAGAAGGAGGGCTTGAGCAATGGACGATCACACAAGAATGGCAAGCCATAAGGCAAGGAGAACCAATGAATATCGTTGATGACATCATGAAGCTCAAAAAGACCAGAAACGCCGTAATCCTGGCCCACAATTACCAGCTGCCCGAGATCCAGGACATCGCCGACTTTGTGGGGGATTCGCTGGGTCTCAGCATTCAGGCCGCGGGCACCGGGGCTGAAGTGATTGTGTTCTGCGGCGTGCACTTCATGGCCGAAACCGCCAAGATACTCTCCCCTCAAAAGACGGTCCTGCTGCCGGATATCAATGCCGGTTGCCCAATGGCAGACATGATCGATGCCGGGCAGTTGCGGGCGATGAAGGCGCAACACCCGCTTGCTGCGGTTGTATGCTATGTAAACACCACCGCCGACGTGAAGGCCGAATGTGACCTGTGCTGCACGTCCGCCAACGCAGTGAGCATAGTCAAAGATGTCATGAAGCAAAATAAAGAGATTATCTTTGTGCCGGATCAATATCTGGGCGACTACGTTGCCACAGAAACCGGGTGCAACCTGATATCCTGGAAAGGCTACTGTCCCTCGCACGCCAGAATCCTGCCCGAAGACATCCTCTCCGGAAAGGCGCTGCATCCTTCCGCCCTTGTGATGGCACATCCCGAGTGTACGCCGGGGGTACGGCAACTCTCCGACAAGGTGCTGTCCACCGAAGGCATGTGCCGGTATGTCAAAGAAATAGAGCAAAAGGAATTCATTGTGGCCACCGAGGTGGGAATCCTCTATCGCATGCAACTGGATAACCCGGATAAGACGTTCTATCCTGCATCGGACAAGGCAGTCTGCCCGAACATGAAACTTACCACCCTGGAAAAGGTGCTGTGGGCCCTTGAAGAGATGCACCACGAGATCACCCTGCCTGATGAAACGATTTTCAGGGCAAAAAAGTGCATTGAGAAAATGCTGACCTACAGGTCGTGAGCTATGGAAGCATAAGCATGAATACAACAACTATGTATAAAATCCCTGCTCAGAACTATCCCATTATCCAGCAATGGATATCCCCTGGAAGCAGGGTGCTGGATCTGGGCTGCGGAGACGGTACGCTCCTGAACGCCCTGGCCGAAGAGAAACAGGTGGAGGGCATAGGCGTGGAGATATCCCAGGATATGATCGTTCAATGCATACAGAAAGGTATCTGCGTATACCAGGCGGATATCGACAAGGATCTCTCGGAATGGAAAGACGGCAGTTTTGATTATGTGATCCTCAATGCCACGCTCCAGGCCATCAGCAAACCCTACCGGGTAATCGAAGAGATGCTCAGGGTGGGCAGATATGCAATCATATCCGTATCAAATTTCGGCTATCTGAGAAACAGGGTCAGAATCCTCGCCCAGGGACGCGTGTGCTCGCATACCAGGATGTCTTCAAGCTGGTACGACAGCCCGGTAATCCGGTTTGTGTCTCTCAAGGAATTCGAGACCTCCCTTGCTCAGATGAAAATCGATGTGATGGATGCAAGGTTCTTTCTACCGCTCGACAAGGTAATGCACAGGAAGTGGCCTCTTTACAATCTGCTGGCGAGAGAAGGCATCTTCAAACTCAGAAAGGACGATCAGCAATGAACCGGATCGTCAAGACCCAGATACTTGAGGTGAACAGACCCTTTCTGATGGAATCCGGTGACAGGCTCGAACATCTCGATATCGCCTATGAGACCTATGGGAACCTCAATGCCGCAAAGGACAATGCCATCCTCATCGAGCACGCACTTTCCGGCGATGCCCATGCAGCTTTCTTTCACGAGGGAGACAAAAAGCCCGGATGGTGGGATGCCATGATCGGTCCCGGCAAGGGATTCGATACGGAGCGATATTTCATTATATGTTCCAATGTACTGGCTGGATGCAGCGGTACAACCGGACCAGCATCAATAAACCCGGCCACCGGCAAACCTTATGCACTGCTGTTCCCTCCCATTACCATGCGGGACATGGTGGAGACGCAGCGTGTCCTTCTTTCTCACCTGGGTATCGAAAGGCTCAAATGCATTGCAGGAGGTTCCATGGGCGGCATGCAGGCCATGCAGTTTTTCTGCGATTACCCCTCCCAGGTTCAGTCCTTTATCTCTATAGCCTCAAGCATGAAGCACTCTGCACAGCAGATAGCCTTCAACGAGGTAGGCCGCCGGGCTGTCATGGCGGACCCCAGATGGAACGGTGGAAATTACTATGAGTTAGTCCCCCCCGAGGGTGGACTCTCTGTGGCGAGGATGATCGGCCACATCACTTATCTGTCGGAAAAGATGATGCAGGAGAAATTCGGCAGGATAAAGAAGGACAAGGATGCAAAGGCCATATTCAGACCATCGTTCGAGGTTGAGCACTATCTGGATTACCAGGGGATCTCATTTGTAAAGAGATTCGATGCAAACAGTTATCTCTACATCACCAATGCCATAGACAATTTCGATCTCATGGCATCGATAAGCTCGAAAGAACGGCTCAGGGGTGAAGGCAGGGAAAGGGGAAGGCATTATGACAGGATGAAGACAAAGAGAGGGCTTGTCATATCTTTCAGTTCCGACTGGCTTTATCCGCCTTCCCAGGCGAAAGAGATCGTTCAGCTCTTTACCGGGCTGAACGTCAGGGTATCATATGCTCAGATCGCAACCGAACACGGACACGACGCATTCCTAACCGATTACGTGAAAGAAAGTGATATTATTCGGAGTTTCCTCTCTTCTCTTTCTTAAGCTCCTCTTTTATATCCCCTTTTTTTGATCTGATCCTTATTATTATCCAGACGACAAGGGCGATACTCCAGAATATGAGAGACCCTATGGGTGCATCTTCGCGAAATTCGAGCACCTAGACCTCCAGGATCATGTTGTCTATAAGACGGGTTGGCCCCACCTTTACGGCAAGCGCCATTACCACATCGGCATTAATACTCTCAACAGGCTCGAGAGTGTCCGGATCCACGATCTCGACATAATCGATTACACATTCGGGAGTATTTGCGATCATATCCATCACCTCTTCACGGATCTTTGCCGGATTCTTCTCTCCGCTTTTTACAAGGCTCGACGCATACAGAAGGGACCTGTGCAGCACCAGTGCGTTCCTGCGCTGATCCGGGCTCAGGTATTTGTTGCGCGAACTCATGGCAAGGCCGTTTTCCTCCCGTACCGTGGGGTGGGCAACAACCTTCACGTTCATGTTGAGATCATTCACCATTCGCCTGATCACTGCAAGCTGCTGATAATCCTTCTGACCGAAGATGGCTATGCCGGGCTCCACGATATTGAACAGCTTGGCAACAACCGTGGCGACCCCCCTGAAATGGGTAGGCCTGGATGCCCCGCACAGCCCACAAGTGATGCGCTCCACATCGACATAGGTGGCATACCCGTCAGGATACATATCTCTGGCTTCGGGAAAGAATATACACTCTACCCCTACAGACGCTGCGAGCTTTTCATCCCTCTCCATGTTGCGCGGATACATATCGAGATCTTCATTCGGGCCGAACTGTGTGGGATTCACGAATATGCTGATAACGAGGTGATCGGCCATAGGAGCACCCATGCGCATGAGGTCCAGATGCCCTTCGTGCAGATAACCCATGGTGGGCACCAGGCAGATGGTCTCGCCCTTTTCCCTGATTGCCCTGACATAGGCCTTCATGGCCTTTACTTCACGTATTATCTTCATTGATGCGTTCCTTCTGTCTACTCCTTGAAACAGTGCTCATCGTCAGGGAAGGCACCTTCCCTCACCTCGGATGCATACTTATCGAGGGCTTCCTTTATGGTATCAAAGAGCATGGCGTATCTCTTGACGAATTTAGGCTTAAACTCCTTGGACATGCCGAGCAGATCCTGAATCACGAGAACCTGTCCGTCACAGTGCGGACCTGCCCCGATGCCTATGGTCGGGACACTGAGTGCATCGGTGATCTCTTTTGCCACGGCATCCGGCACGCATTCAAAGACTATCGAGAACACCCCGGCGTCTTCAAGTGCCAGGGCATTGTCCATGAGCATCTTTGCCGCCTCATCACCCCTGCCCTGAACCTTGTACCCGCCGAACGCGTGCACTGATTGCGGGGTGAGCCCGAGATGACCCATAACCGGGATATCTGCCTTTGCGATGGCCTTTACCTGCTCGATAACCCGCAGACCGCCCTCCAGCTTCACGGCCTGCGCACCGCCTTCCTTGAGAAAACGGCCAGCATTGGCAACAGCATCGCTTACGCCTGTCTGATACGAAAGAAACGGCATATCGCCGACAACAAGGGCCCTCGGCCTTGTCCTGGTCACACAGGCGGTATGATATACCATCTGATCCATAGTAATGCCGAGCGTTGTATCCAATCCGGCCATTACCATCCCGGCGGAATCCCCCACAAGGATGATATCGATATCTGCATCATCGACGATCTTTGTCATGGTGGAGTCGTACGACGTTATCATGACAATGCGCTCTTTGCCTTTTTTACCCAGAATATCCATGACAGAGACAGTCTTTTTCATGGGTCCCTCCTTAGCAGACGTATCCTACCCCGACCCATTTTGGTTATCAAGCCAAAACTGGCAAGGAAGAGCCTAACAGCAATCCACAAAGTACACGTCAACCCGGCCGACTGACTTCGGCTCCTGCTCCTCAGATCCGGGACAGATTCATATATTTTCATATATCTTATTGCAGTATCGACAATTCGTCGTTATACAGTTGTATTGCAATGCTCTATAGCAACACGAACTGAACGATTTCTATATAGCCTTGACTGCATGAAAACTATGGAAATAATCAACATAAAAAGATTCGGCAAAGTAGAGGCCTTTGAACTCGGGTACGGTTTGTGGCGACAGCCGTTAATGAACGTGTATTTCTTTCTGGTTGACGGTGTCTGCATTGACACAGCACAATCCCTGATGAGAAAACCTCTCCTTGAGATCATACGAGAAAGAAAGATCAACCAGGTAGTCTTAACGCATTTTCACGAAGACCACAGCGGCAATGCGGCCTCGATCCAAAAAGCAAAGGATGTCCCTATATTCGGCCATCCGGTAACAGTGCAGAAAATGAAGCACGGTTTTCGCATACTTCCATACCAGTATTATATGTGGGGGCCATCCAGGAAGATCAATGTCAAAGTGCTTCCCCCGGTAATCGAAAGCGATTCCATATCGCTTCTGCCTATTTATACACCAGGACACAGCGTGGATCACACATCATATTTGGTGAAAAATGAAGGCTGGCTTTTTTCGGGAGATCTCTATCTTGCCTCGAGGATAAAATATTTTCGAGCTGATGAAAAGATCGATGATATCATCTGTTCCCTGAAGAAAGTATTGAATCTTGATTTTCAGACTCTTTTTTGTGCGCACAACCCCGAACTTACACAAGGCAAACAAAAGATACGGGAAAAACTGGAATTCCTCGAGAATTTTTACGGGGAGGTCGCCACACTCTACGAACGTGGGTTCAATGAAAAAGAAATCATGAACCATTTTCCATACAAAGAGGTTAACCTGGTCAAGATATTTACCACGGGAAACGTCAGCCTTGCACATATGGTACGCTCGACAATCAATTCAATAGAGAAATCAATGGAAATCAGGAACGCTCACTCTTGTCTTATTTACAAGGAATAATCCCCCTAAACCGTCTTCAGCCAGGAAAGCGTGCTGCCGAGGATCTTTGCATACACCTGTTTTTCGGATATACCTGATGATGCACTCAGCTTGAACGAATGATCTCCCCCCTCGATCACCTCGAGAATACACGGGGCATCGATCTTTGCCAGTACACCCTGGAGTTCTTCAATATCACAGAACACATCGTTTGATCCGGCAAAAAACAGCATCGGAACCCTCAAACGGTAAAGATGCGTATCCTGGAGATTCTGCTTCCTCCCCGGCGCATGGAGCGGATATCCGAGAAAGATAATCCCTCTAATGTCCATATATCCCTCTGCCGCTGTCTGGACCGCTATCCTTCCCCCCAGCGATTTCCCAGCCGCGACAATGGAAGACGGTTTATAGATGGGATGATCCCTCAAGAACTGATGTACATGCATCCAGGTCGCCTCGAGCACGCCGTCGCCATCAGGGGATTTCCTGTCTTCGTCACGGTAAAGGAAATTAAACCTCATGCACAGATATCCTGTTGCTGCAAGCACGTTCGCCATATGGGCAAGCAACGGATGAAACATGCCGTTACCAGCCCCGTGGGCAATGATGACCGCGGGACTGACTCCATACTCAAAGTCATCCGGTATCGAGACGATCCCGGAAACCTTCTTGTCTTTCATGACCGGCACAAATACATATTCTTCAGAAACCATCAGCCATGCTCCCTTACTGCACCAAACCCGAACCAAACACTCTTAAGATTTCATTAAGACCGATATTAACATCGTGTCTCTCTTTTCCATAACAAGAATTCATGAGATATCAAAGCAGAGATTTTTCGGGTTTACAAAAAAGCTTTGTTGCAATTTGCCCCCTGTTCTTTTAGAAATCAGTAGGTGTGTATCTTTTATGTAACATATCCTGTCTTACTGGTGATAGTATGCGTCGTTATCTTTTCCACAACCTTTATGTACGCATCGGAAGGACCGGCAGAGGTCTCTTTTGTTACGCGCTTGCCGGCTGAAATGACACTGAAAGAGATCTCCCGCAACAAACTTCATCACAGTGATGGACGGTTCATCAATCCTCTCAATTCCAGACATTACAGAGATTTCACAGAGCTGCTTAAATGGAAATTCTTCTCGACCAACGAGTTCAAAGGGCTCTACAAGGACGACCATGTCATCGAGGTGAGCATCGACTGGAGCCGAGTACAAAGCCACACAGGACTGAGTATTACGTTTGTGACGCACTCTACACTCATGATCATGGACAAAGGCACATCAATCCTGATAGACCCGGTGCTCTACGGCCTTTTCTGGCCGATCAGAGATTTCACCCCGCTCGATGAATCAAGCAGGCAGATTCCGGACCCTGCATACATCCTGATCACTCACGGTCATTACGACCATCTTGACAAGAGATCCCTGAAACAGTTCGCCGGATTCAGCCGGCATATCTCGCCTTTAGGATACCGTGATATCCTTGAAGATATCGGGGCGCAGCATATCACAGAGCTGGACTGGTTCGATGCCTTCAACGACGGCCCGCGAACGATCATCCTGCTTCCATGCAACCACTGGACCATGAGAAATCCTGTAACCGGACCCAATACCGCACTGTGGGGCTCATATGTTATCAAAACATCTGCAGGCCCTACCATCTATGTATCAGGGGACACGGCATATTTCGACCGGTTCACTGAAATCGGCTCAGAATTCGAGATTGATCTGGCCGTTTTCAATCTGGGAGCATATGAACCGCGCTGGTTCATGGAAAAATCGCACATCAGCCCGGAAGACACGGTAAAGGCCTTTATAGAGCTGGGGGCAAAAAAGCTCATGGTAATACACTGGGGTACATTCCGTCTAGGCGATGAACCCGTACACCTGCCCCCTGTAGCGATAAAGGAGCAGATGGAAAAGGCCGGGCTGTCGGACAGGCTCGTCGAGATCAGGCATGGGGAAACCCTGTTTTTCGACGATACGCCAGGCACCGGGAAAAAATAAGAAATGATGGAGTATTGGTTAAAGAATCCAACCATACACCCTATACCTTAGACTTTACACCCATTCCCGGGCTCTTTATCTTTTTTCTAAATGCTAAATTCGCAATTCGAATCTCAGAATGCCTTTCACCGCCTTGCCCTGTCAAATGCCTTCTTGAGGTCTGAGATAATATCGTCCGTCTCTTCAAGACCAACTGCGAGCCTGAACAACGTATCGATAATCCCGAGTTCATAGCGATGCTCTCTTGTATAGTCGTAATAACTCACGGTTGCCGGATGGGTGATAAGGGACTCTGCGCCACCGAAGCTCGGCCCAATAAAAATCATCTCCAGAGAATCCAGGAAGCGGTTTGCAGTCTCCAGATCGCCCTTCATCTCAAAGGTGACCACACACCCGCCTCCTGTCATCTGGTCCCTGGCAATGGAATAGTGCTGATGGCTTTCAAGGAACGGGTAATACACCCTTTCGACATCCGGGTGAGCCTCGAGGAAACGGGCAATCTCGAGCGCAGAGTCGTTCTGCTTCTTCACGCGCAGCGGGAATGTCTTGAGACCTCTCAGGAGCAGGTAGCAGCAATGAGGATCTATGAGGCCGCCCATGGACTTGTGGAGATCCCGGATAGGGGCTATCAGTTCCTCTCTTCCAAGGACAGCGCCTGCAAGGATGTCATTATGGCCTGAGAGATATTTTGTTGCCGAGTGCGTGACGAGATCGATGCCGAACTCCAGCGGCCTCTGGTTAATAGGAGTTGCTATGGTGCTGTCGATCAGGGTCAGGACATTATGTTTGTCCGCGATCTTTTTAAGCAACTCAAGGTCAAAGACATTCAGATATGGATTCGTGGGAGATTCGGAAAAGATGAAGCGGGTGTTTTCCTTTATTGCACCCTCAAGTGCATTATACTCTCCAAAAGGCACGATTGTGCATTCTATGCCGAACCGCTTCAGATATGACTGGCAGAATTCCAGTGTCTTTTTGTAGCTGTCATCGGTGATTACGATGTGGTCCCCGGTATGCACGAGTGACAGAATGGTGGTGGTAATAGCCATCATGCCGGAAGAAAACACAACACAATCCTGCGCCCCTTCCAGATCGGCAAGCCTGTTCTGCGCGATAAGCTCGGTGGGGTTTCCATACCTTCCGTACTCGAACCTTTTCTTCTTGTCCCTGGTATATTCCCTTATGTCATTACTGTCCTTGAAGGTAAACGTGGATGTCTGAAAAATCGGCGTAGTCAACGAATCGGCATATTTACCATGCAGCTCTCCAGCATGTATGGAACGGGTTGACATGCCTACGGTGTTCTTCTTCTCTTCACTCATAGCAACCTCTCTTTTTATTACCAGCGCATCCCGAGATAGATCAGGTCATAATGAACTATCCCGCAGCAAGCTTTCAAGGTATCAAAAAAATCTATTTTATTACCCCCCACTTTCATCCCCCCCCAGGGGGCGAGGACTAAGATGTGCGAGCTGCAAGCTTACGGGTTATCAGCTAACAAACCGGCAATCAGTGTTTATCGCTAATATATACGCACATTTTCTGTCAAGGGGAATAACAAGGGCGATACATGAATGCACGCCAGCAATATTGGCCCGCGAGCAGGCGTTCCATGTAAACTGGGGGTTTAAACTCGGACCAGGCCCGGGATAGTGTTTTACCACAACCCGCAGCGTAACGGGAATGAGCTTGTCGTCCGGCACAGCCAAAAGCCTAAACGGATTCAAATGACTTGTATGGATTTCTCTGAATATGCTAACTGCATAGCGCATGAAAGACATCACAGAAAAGATCAAGACATTTGCCCGGAACCATTTTGCCGGAGCAAAATACTCTCATGACTGGGAACACACCCTGAGGGTATACAAACTGTGCATGCATATAGGACGTACCGAGAATGCAGACCTCGAGGTGCTGGCGATTGCCGCCTATCTGCACGATATAGGCAGGGCTGACCAGGACAGGGCAAAAGGTTCGCTGTGCCATGCCGAAAAAGGCGCGGAAATCGCACGCGAACTGCTTAAGGATTACCCCATCTCCCAGAATAAAATGGAAAATATCATTCACTGCATACAGTCTCACCGGTATCGCAACAGCCATCATCCGGATACACTCGAGGCAAAAGTGCTCTTCGATGCGGACAAGCTAGATGCCATCGGGGCCGTGGGTATTGCCAGGGCCTATCTCTTTGCCGGAGAAGTAGGTGCGCTGCTGCACAATCCGGATGCAGAGCCGGAAAAGGTCAAGCCCTACAGCAGGGACGATACCGGGTACCGGGAGTACCGGGTAAAGCTTTCCAGCATAAAAGACAGGATGCTCACTTCAGAGGGCAGGCACATGGCTTTCGAGCGCCACGAATTCATGGAGGCCTTCTTTGAACGATTCTTAAAGGAACACGAAGGTCTTTTGTAAAGACCCCGGGATAAGGAGACACAACATTCAATGCACGAACTGCCTGTGACACAGAGCATACTCGATATCGTGATGAAACATGCACTGATGAATAACGTAACAAGAATACATGCCATCAACCTGGCTATCGGGGAAATGAGCGACCTGGAAGACGAATGGATACAGCGCTATTTTGACTACCTGAGCAAGGATACACTCGCACAGGGAGCAAAGCTCAACATCGAAAGGGTACCTGTGGTCCTCAGGTGCGAGGTGTGCTCCGAAACCTTTGAGATCGACATCAAGAAGTTGGAAGACATCAGCTGCCCTGCCTGCGGCGAAAAGAAATTCTCGTTCGTATCCGGCAGGGAATATTATATCAAGAACATGGAGGCCGAGTAATGGGGGAAATTCAACTCATAGAGATCAAGGAAGAGATCCTGTCCGACAACAAGAACCTTGCCGAAGATTTGCGCAAAAGGCTGAAAAAGGAAAAGACATTTATGCTTAACCTCATGTCATCTCCCGGCGCCGGCAAGACAAGCCTGATCCTTTCCACCATAGCAGCGCTCAGGGAATCTTTGCGCATAGCTGTCCTTGAAGCTGATATCGACTCGATCGTGGATTCAGAAAAGGTCGCCTCAGCCGGGATCCAGGCGGTCCAGCTCCGCACCGGCGGATTCTGTCATCTGGATGCCCCCATGGTAACGAAAGGTCTCGACGCCTTTGATCTTAAAAACCTCGACCTCATTATCATAGAGAACGTGGGCAATCTCGTGTGTCCTGCAGAGTTCGATACAGGCGCCGTGAAGAATGCCATGATCCTGAGCGTGCCCGAAGGGGATGACAAACCTCTCAAGTACCCGCTCATGTTCAGTATTTGCGATGTGCTGCTTGTAAACAAGATCGACTTTCTTGCACTTACGGACTTCGATATGGATGCCATGAAAGAGAGGGTATTCAGACTCAACCCGAAAATCACAATTATCGAGGTATCATGCAGGACAGGTGAAGGCATCGATGTCTGGGCAGACTGGCTTGCCAGCGAAGTGAGAGAGTTTGTCAGATAATAAGCAAGGGTTAGAAAACCTTGGACTCTTTTCCAGCGCGACGGGCATCTTAATTCGCGATACGCATTTTTCAATCTCAAAACTTGTGCTATCAGGGGGGGGCAGCATATCCATTACCCCCTTTTCTCATTCTTACCTAATCCCCGGCGCCCGAAGCCCGGTTCTTTTTCACGAGCGCCTTAAAGTATTCAGTATCCCGGATATTTTCCAGATCTTTATCCGTCATTATCAACTCCATGTTATCAAATCCTTTGTCAATAGCCTTCTGAAGCCATACAACTGATTCAGCCTGATTATTACTTTTTGCGTATATACATGAAACATTGTAGTATGTATCAGCGTTTTCCGGCCGCAACTCCAACATCTTCATTAAATACTCGAGCGACTTGTCATGATCTCCTTTACTTGAATATAATATCGCCAATGTGTTTAATATATCAGGGTCATAGGGTTTATATTCCCGCTGACTTTCCAGGTCAGCGATTCTCTCATCCACCTTCTTATAATTCAACGCGGCCTTCAGATAATTTCTGACCCCAACAAGATCAGGACGTATTTTGAGGGCCTCGTTAAAATGATCTATGGCATCATCTACTTGCCCCTGATTCATCAAGACTATTCCAGAAGAATAATGCGACTCTGCATCATTCGGATTAAGCTTCAAGGCCGATTCGAATCTTTCTATTGCCCTGTCTGCATCGCCTTTTTTCGCATGAATTATCCCAAGATTATGGTACGCAAGAGCATACTCAGGGTCGAGACGGATCACCTCGGTAAAATATCTGAGGGCGTTATCCAGATCGCCCATGTCTGCATAAAGTGATCCCAGTTCAAAGTTAGCAATGATATCATTCGGGTAGTATCGAACCTGCTCGGAATAATAGCGTAAGGACTTGTCCAGCTGGCCGAGATTGTAATACAGACGCCCAAGCCCTTCTAATGCCAGGGCATCGTTGGGATGTATTCTCAGAGCCTCATTGAAATGATGTATGGCCTTATCGGATATCTCATGCCCGGCATAGGTTGCAGCAATATTTACATGAGCAACATAATTATCAGGATCAAGGTTTATACTGTGGGAAAAAACAGAGATGTCATCCTTCCAATACCCAAGCTGAAACCAGGTCCGGCAGGCAAGCAGGATCAGGATGATCGACGCGCATCCAACCAATATATTCTTCTTATGCTGAATCCGGTCTAAAAGAGCAGGAACACCCCAGGCAAGAGCCATGAACAGGCCTGCGTAGGGAATATATGCCCAACGCTCACCAATGGCAGGCCAAAGACCTGCCTGTATGATACCGAGAACCGGAACGAGGGTGCCGAGAAACCAGAGCCAGCCAACAATGAAATATGGATGCTTCCTATATTTAATCAGCGCTAAGATCGTGATAGCCAGCAGAACTGCAAGCGAACCCGCGACCTGCCACACAGGTATCATGTCCGGATAGGGATGGAATATGGATAGATCTTTCGGCCAGACCATCTTGCCCATATAAATCAGGTATGAAACAATAGCGTTTTTGATCTTGAGGCCCATTGGAACGAGCTGCGTAGCTAGAATCTGATCGGTCAGCTTGAGTGATTGCGTTGTAATAAAGACAACAACAAATGAAATTATCATGAGCGGGATCTTCTCAAGGATCAGCCGACCTGCATCACGATAAAATGAATACCATCTCGCTCTGTCGTCACGTAACACAGGAAGATTTATCCTTCCGAGAGGCCAGTAATCAAGAAGCAGCAGGACAAACGGCAGGGTTATCAGCATTGACTTCGCTAGAGAGCCCAGACAAAATGCAGCGACAACCAGACAATACATGACCATATTTTGTTTTCTTGTATAAAAAAAGTATGCGAACATGGTGAGCAACCAGAATGTAGTACTTAAAAGATTCTTCCGCTCTGAGATCCAGGCCACTGAATCCACATTAACCGGATGCAGGGCAAACAACGAGGCAACAAAAGCACTTCTCCATACAGAGCCGGTCATGAGTCTCAATACCAGAAATAATAATAATGCATTCAAGGCATGGTAAAAGACATTGACCAGATGATGCATGCCGGGATTAAGACCGAAAACCTGACAGTCGAGCATGTGAGAGAGCCACGCAAGCGGATGCCAGTTGGTCACCTCCCCCTGCTTGGAAAGACTGAATGCCCATCTTGCACCCTCCCAGGTCAATCCCTGCTGAACTTGCTTGTTTTCAGAGACATACAATGTATCATCAAGGGAGATGAACTGAAAACCGATTACCTGCCAGTAGATTATAAGGACAGAAAAGACAAGGAAGAGTCCAATAAAAAGCTCTCTTTTTGAAAATGTCTCATGTTCGGTATAAGCAGCTTCTTCCATCATTCAGATTCTTTCTTAAGATATTATATTATCCGATTCTATCTGATACGTTCCTGCCAGACAATTCAATTCCGACAAAAATCTATAAAAAGGTCTCCCGAAAGAAACTGTCAGGCACTTCTCTTAATCTTTTTCAGCTTTCTCTCAAGAAATATCTTGACGGCACACACTCCCGACGCCGAACTCTTTCATTCAGATCACAATCGGCTCATATTACTCCTCGCCCCGGGGAAAGAGGATAAATGTGAGGAGATAGCAACACATGGCTTCAGATACCGAGACAGCCTGTTGCGAGGCACTTCATTATATAACAGGGACACCTCGCGGAAACCATCGATAAATCAGAAGAATCCGTTCTACCACATACCCTTAACCCTTCCTTTACATTTCCTCAACAAGCATCTATAATCCCTTGCAAAAGAAAAGATGTCATGGCCAAAGAGAACACGCACATATTCTTTGCTCACACCATACTGGAGAACCTCGATGCAGAGGATCTCGTCAAAGAGATATCAGGATATACAGGGTTCTATTATCTTGGATCGATCATACCCGACACCTTCTTTTACAGCTCTGATGAAACAAGCCGCCATATCTCCGAAGTAATGCACGGCATAGAAGGCAACCCCACCAACGAGATCATCTTTCAGGTACTTGATCAGGCTCAAGGGATGAAGGACATTGCCTTTATCCTTGGCTATATCACTCATTGCGCCCTGGATATGACGCTTCATCCAGTCGTGCATTATCTCTCGGGCAACTACTATGATCATGACCCGGTGAACCGTGAACATGCAGCCTACCGACACCGGCATATCGAGACATGGCTGGACAAACACCTCGGCAACCCTTTAAAGATATACAACATCATACATCCCGGCCTGATGCATTCCCTGAGAGCTGAATGCATCCTGTCGCAAAGATTTTCCATATCGCCCCTACAGATTCAACGGATACTGTATAAACAGCTCTTTTCAAACAGACTTTTCACAAGCACCTCTGTATACCGGCTTGCCAGGGTACTGGCCGGCCTGGGCATCCTAAAGGGATACAAGGACCTGGGCCTGTTCTACGGTGACATTCATGTTCAGGGAACCTGCCGGGCAGACCCTGTCATCTACCGGGATATCATAACCGGCCAGAAAAAGAAAACGTCTGTCACAGATCTCATGAGTGAGGCATCTCGAAAGGCCAGAACCATGATGCAGGCTGCATTCGACTATCACAAAGGAAAGATGACAAAAGAGATCCTAAAAAAAATGATACCCGGAGAAAGCCTGGATACGGGAAGAACCCATTCATCTACAGACATGATCCGATACACGAACCTTGACACTGAATAGGATTGAGGCCATGCGCTGCTTTCACGCCCGGCATGCCGCTGCAATTAATATTCCGACCAGTCCTTCTGATACGCGGCGTTATACTTGAATGACAGGGAAACCCTTGCGCGGTATGCGACTACCTTTCCATTTTCCACTTTCATATCAAATTGTCTGACTTGTGCAACTCTCAGATCCTTGATGCTTCTGCAGGCAACATCCACTGCGTTCTGCGCTGCCTCTTCCCATGATTTCTCACTCGATCCCACAAGCTCGATCACCTTGTAAAGACTGTCCGACATCGTCCACCTCCTTGCACCAGAAGCTCAGGGGCTTTATCTCCCAGATAATTTTTACAGAAATGTTCTCCGGACTGCCATACCTCACTGCATATGACAATAGTAATCCCTCGGGTAATTGAGTCAAGAGCATGTGTATTTCCAGCAGAAGATGACATCCCAGGGGAGTCCCCCATGACC
>DSAD01000084.1 GCA_011372875.1 Deltaproteobacteria bacterium | reverse complement strand
TTGTTAAGCAGGCCAGGGGTATATCGCCATATGCCAACCCTGTACGTTCTCTCAAACTTGGATTCTGTTATCTTAGCGTGCTCTATAAGCTGCGCATAAAACCCGGCACCGTTGGCAGACCTGTTGTCTGGACCGAGGAAAAGATTGCTCCGGATGGGGAGATCCTGGTCAAGGGTCCCCAGGTCTTCAGCCGATACTGGAATCTGCCGGATGAATCAGAAGATGCCTTTACCGAAGACGGCTGGTTCAAGACAGGAGATATCGGCATGTTTGACGATGAGGGATTTCTTGTGATTACCGACCGTAAAAAGGATCTTTTCGTCACGTCCGGAGGAAAGAACATTGCCCCGCATCCTATAGAGGTGGCCATCTCGGCGAAACCTTATATCGATCAGGTGTGTCTTGTCGGAGACGCGAGAAAATATCTTACTGCCGTTATTGTGCCCGACTTTGAAGACCTTGAGAGATATGCAGCAAAACAGGGGATCATTTTCAGTTCCAGGGAGGATCTAGTGAAAGATTCACGCATCAAAGACCTGATACATGAGCAGATCGATGCGGTAAACAGAGAGCTGGCACGATATGAGCAAATAAAATATCATATTGTCCTGGAAAGAACATTTTCCGTTGAGACAGGGGAACTCACCCCTACATTAAAGGTCAAGAGAAGGGTAGTGTATGAAAAATATAAAGAACGTATTCAGTCTATGTATGCCGACTAGACTCATAGGGAAAGACTCATGATGCACGAATGTGTTATCGTTGACGCAGTACGGACCGCAAATACCAGGGCACATCAGGAAAAGGGGTGGTTTGCCAAGGCAAGGCCAGATGATCTGCTCACAACAGTGTATAAGGCCATTTTTACAAGAAACACGGCTGTCTCTCCTGAAGATATCGATGCTGTCTTCTGCGGATGTGCAAATCTCTCAGGTATGCACAATGACATTGCACGTCTTGCCTGGCTGGCTTCAGGATTTCCCGAGACAGTTGCTACAAACGGTATTGCCCAGCAGTGTCCATCCGGAATGGCAGCTGTAGAGCATGCTGCCAGGGCGATTATGTCTTCGGAAGGGGATGTCTTTGTTGCATCCGGGGTGGAAGATATGCTCCATGTTCCGCTGGCTTATGATTACGAGCCTCCCCCCAGGCTTATGTGGCGGTATCCCATGCATGAGATGCCAATGGAGGCAACTGCAGAGAAGATAGCCGCGCATTACAATATCAGCAGAGAAGATGCGGAAAATGTCGCATACTGGAGTCATAAACGTGCGGCTCGTGCCCGTGATGAGGGTAAGTTCGCAGATGAGATCGTTCCAATGAAAGGCTTTGAAGAAGACGGCAGAGAGTTCATGGTGGAAAGGGATCAGTGGATCAGGGACGATATCTCCTTTGAGCAGATGTCAGCCATGAAACCTCTGTTGCGCGAAAACGGCGTGGTGACAGCGGCTGTTTCTTCGCCAAACACGACAGGCGCCTGTGCACTGCTTCTCATGAACCGACAGAAGGCCGATGAACTGAACCTTGGTTATCATCTTAAATACGTATGCGGTGTCATGGCCGGATGCGATCCTACCATGATGGGGATAGGGCCTGTTCATGCAGTGAGGAAACTTCTGCACAGAACCGGATTGAACATCGGGGATATCGGTGTGTGGGAGATAAATGAGGCCTTCGGTGCACAAGTCCTTGCCTGTGTGAGAGAACTCGGGCTTGGTGAGAATGCACCGTTTGATAATATAAATATCCGGGGAGGTGCCCTGGCCCTGGGTCATCCACTGGGTGAGTCAGGGGCACGTATTATCGTTACTCTGAACTCCATCATGAAAACAGACCGTAAAGATGCCAAATACTCCGTGGCAACCCTGTGCGGTGCTTTCGGCAATGCCGCGGCCACCCTGTGGGAGAGGGTGGAGAAATAAGAGGAACCAGGCGTACCTGATCATTGGAGTGTTGGGAAAAGAACTCAAGGAGAGAAGTCATGGATTATTCCAGTGATCCATGACTCCATCACTGCAGTGTTTCAATTATTATCCCACTTCCCTTTTTCATGAAGCATCAGGAATGCAAACGCTGCAACCACAAGGCCATGGGTGATCTCCCCGGCCTTTATCATTCCATATAGTTGTTCCTTTTTTATCAGCTCTACCCTGATAGCTTCGGTTGGATCAAGGTTCTGATGTGTACGGAGAAATGCGTCTGTTGCAAGATAGGTGTAGCATCTGTTGGTCTGGATTGCCGGATTTGGTTCGACCGTGCCGATATGGATTACGTTGTCGCTGTAGTATCCTGTTTCTTCTGTCATTTCCCGGATCGCGGCTTCTGCATGGCCGATATCGTCGTGAGAGATGAGGCCCCCGGGTATCTCCAGGGTTTCTTTTTGAACACCATGGCGCCACTGGCGGATCATTACAATATCGCCATCTCTGGTCACAGGGATTATATTCACCCAGTCTTCGAACTCGAACACTGTGTAATCTTTAATGATATCGTTTGGCAGAAAGTGATATTTATCGTGCCTTACACCTACTATCCTGTCTTCATACTCCTTGTGTGAATCGATATGATTCCAGTATCTTTTCAAAGCATCCTCCCTGAGAAAAAGGTATGAATCAACAATTCCGGTATGTGACCGGAATGCATGAACCCTGGCACTGCCGATCAAAGGCATTTTCGTGCTGAGTTCCAGGTACGTTTAATATGTCGGGGCAGGGCTGTCCAGCCAAAATATACACGCATTGTGGAGTTTGTTTTGTTGACAGTGCACAATATTCGTATAAAGCCTTGTTCTGTGGGAGCGGCTTTCGACCGGGATAAACCTTTTTGTCATAGTGGCATAAAGTCGCTCTAACAGGTTTTATCAGCTGATACCCCGCAAGCTTGCTGCGGGATTGTTCGTTTTTGGAAATGTGGTACAAGCTGTTCGAGCCGGGACATTTCATGTGACAAGATATCATGCAGGATATTGTATGTTACCGTGTTGATATGGTATGATCTCTGCGTTGGATTTCATTAGCTGATACGTAAGCTGCTTGAGATCTCACATCTTAGTCATCGCCTCTCGGGGAGAGGATAAAGATGATGGGTTAAAAATAGATTTCTGAACCCTTGCTGCATGCGGCGAGGTACTTCATCCAGGAAGGGGTTGTATGAAGTGTAAATATCTTGATGAGAAATGTTACGAATTCCATGAAAAGGATGACCCTCAACGGTGTTTTCTGTGCTCGGAGAATTCCTGCAAGTTGTTCACTGTCAGGCAGGTCGAGAGTATGAAGATGGTTCATATGTGCGGAGAATGCATGATAAACAACTCATCCGAATATCTTCTCGACAATACGAGACCATGGGAAGGGGATAAGGGCAAAAGCGATTAGCCCTTAGAGTTCGTACAGTCTGGGAAATTTCAGGATAAAGGTGGAACCCTCACCCTCCTTGGAAGTCGCCTCGATCTTTCCGTCGTGAGCTTCCATAATCTTTTTGCTGAAGGTCAGCCCCAGGCCGGAACCCCTTTGCCTCTCTTCTTTACCTTTCACCCGATAAAACGGTTCAAAGATAAAGGGCAGCTTGTCTTGAGGTATCCCGTTGCCGGTATCGGATATCTTCACATAGATATAATAGTCATCCAAGTCTGTATGTACCGAGATGGTTCCTCCCGGAGGTGTATATTTTGTTGCATTCCCGATTATATTGGTAAAGACCCGAAGCAGGCTTTCATGATCGCCCATAATCCTGGGAAGGCCCTCTTTGATATCAGATATCAGCTTGATCTCTCTTCTCTGGCACAGAGGGTTGAGTTCCTCGATGCTCTTCTCCAGAATGTCTTCCAGTGACAGTGCCTCTTTTGCCTGGGAGAAGGTGCCGTTTTCTATACGGGAAAGATCAAGCCAGTGCTCTATCAGATCCTGAAGACTCTGTATCCTTTTGTCACATCTCTCTATGATATCATACACCTCTTTTCTCAGATCATCTCCTGCAATTGCCTTGAGTGTCTCTATATACTGCTGAATAGTAACCAGGGGTGAACGCATCTCGTGAGAGACAAAGGTGATGAAATTCTTCTCCATTCGCTCCTTTTCTTCTCTGAGACGGTCAGCCTCGATCTTGAGAAAACGATGTTCCAGACCTCTTTTTGTTACCGCCCTTATCTGATCCGGGGTAAAAGGTTTCGGCAGGTAATCGTATGCGCCCTTTTTCATTGCCTCCACTGCAGATACAATAGAGGCGTACCCGGTTATCACTATCAGAACTATCCCCGGCAGGTCTTTTGACAGGAGTTCTATAATATCCATGCCGGAGCAGCTGGGCATTTTCAGATCGACAAAGGCCAGTTCGGGTTTCTTCTCCCTGGCAAGCCGTATGCCCTCCGGTCCGTCCGATGTGGTGATCACCGAGTAGCCTGATTTCTCAAGGGCCTGCCTGCATCCATCCAGGATAGATTCTTCATCGTCTATGATAAGAATGTGCTCGGCAGCATTCTTTTCCGGCATGGCTTATTTCTCCAGAAGTTGTCCTACAAATTTCATAAGATCATCGGCCTTGATAGGTTTGTGAAGGACCATATCGACGGTAGGAAGGTTCTCCGGCGGTTCAAATTCCTGATACGGGCCCTGAAGATCAACGGCACTGAGCATGATAAGAGGAATCTCTTTACCACTCTCGGAGGTCCTGAGCTGAGAGACAACATTGAAACCCTCGCTCCATGTCTCCATCATCATGTCAATGATGGCAAGATCAGGGTTCACGGATTTCGCGGTTTCAACCCCGCTTTTTCCGTCTTCTGCCAGGAACACTTCGTATCCGCCTTTTTCAAGGATAAGCTTGGTTGCCATCAGGAAGTCCTTGTCATCATCAATAAGCAGTACCTTCTTTTTTGAATCCATTTTCCCTTCCTCCTTTCAAAGATCAGTACAGGAATAAAAGCAAGGTCGATGCCATAATACAAGTTAATGATAATAAACAATAAATGAAATCGACGTCGCTACCTGATGGGTCTGCAAGGGGTAAAATGCCCCTTTTGTGAGGAAGATAGCCCCATGAAGACAGCAGCGTTGAGCACAGTTCAGATCTTCACCGATACTCCATCACCCCAGTGCTGAGGGATTCTCCTTCAGATCCATGCTCACATCTACACCTGTTATCCCATCACCCCAGTGCTGAGGGATTCTCCCCCGGTTCAGTCCTTATCATTAATCACAATCCCATACGTGCGGATCTTTGTACGCAGGGTCTTTCTGTCGATATCTAAAAAGGTCGCGGTCTTGTTGATCTGGTAGTTGAAATGCTTGAGTGCCTTTTCGATATGTTCACGCTCGACATCGACCAGGGTCATCTTTCCGGAAAACGGATCGATGACCGGGGCCTTTGCCCCGGTGTCCTGTCCATAATACATGATGTCCGAGAGGGTTACCTCTTCATGCTCGCACAGCACGCACAGTCTCTCGATGGTATTTTTCAGTTCACGGATATTGCCCGGCCAGCTGTAAGAGGTAAGAGACTTCATGGTTTCCTGCGAAAAACGCTTTGCTGTACTGTTGTGTTTTTCACTGAAGATCTCGAGATAGTGTTGTGCAATGACCAGTATGTCCGAGCGGTGTTCCCTCAGAGGTCTGATATGGATAGGGACAACGGAGACGCGATAAAACAGGTCTTCACGGAATGAGCCTGCTTTCACCTCTCCCCTGAGATCCTTATTCGTAGCGGTTATGAGCCGTACGTCGACCTTTTCGCTGGCCGAGCTGCCTACACGAGGAACCTCCTGCTCCTGGATTACCCTGAGCAGCTTGGCCTGTATGTCGAGCCCGATGTTCGATATCTCGTCAAGGAACAGTGTTCCGTGATCAGCTGTCTGAAAACGGCCATCCCGGTTTTCCGTGGCCCCGCTGAAAGCGCCTTTGGCGTGACCGAACAGCTCGCTTTCCAGAAGGTTCTGTACAAGGGACGAACAATCCACCGGGACAAAGGGTTTATGATGACGTCTGCTCAGGCTGTGTATGGTCCGGGCGACAAGCTCTTTTCCCGTACCGCTCTCTCCGGTAACCAGCACTGTGCTGTCTGTTATTGCAACTCTTCGAATGGTATCCTTGAGTTCCTCCATATAATCGCTGTTGCCTATGAGCATGGAGATGGTATTGTCCACCTCAGATATTTCTTTGCGTTCCTGTGAATCTTTTATTGCCTTCTTCAGATCTGCTGCACTAAAGGGCTTTGTGAGGAAATTATAAGCGCCAAGCCTCATGGCCTCAACAGCGAGCTGAATCGTACCATAACCGGTTATGATAATGACTTTCGCTGAAATGTTGTGGTCTGTTTTCAATCTTTTGAGTATATCGAGACCGTCCATCTGCGGCATACGGATATCCAGCAGAATCAGATCGAAGGCATCTGTCGATGCCTTTTCATATCCTGCAAGGGCATCACCTGTTGATGTCACATCATGGCCCATACGGGTCAGTATCTGTCCGCAGCCGTCACGAATGGATTCCTCGTCATCGATAATCAAGGTGCTCAAGGTCTTCTTCTTAGCCAATACTCTCTCCGCCTGGATTGTTTAATCTGTCTGTCTCAAGTGAATCCTCCCCTTCTATGTAGGTCGGCATTGTAATGACAAAGGTCGTTCCCTTTCCGGGTTTGCTTTCTACATCGATCAGGCCGTTGTGTTTCTGAATTATCCCATAGGTTATGGACAGGCCCAGACCTGTTCCCTGTCCTGGGTCTTTTGTCGTGAAAAAGGGTTCGAATATATGGGGGAGGTAGGCCTTGTCAATGCCTTTGCCGGTATCGGATATGGAAATCTTGACGGAATTTGTGCTGGAGAGCCGTGTGGATATTCTAAGCACACCTTTGGCTTCCATGGCATCGGAGGCATTGATGAAGAGATTGAGAAAAACTTCTTCAAGCCGTGAAAGGTCGCCTCTTATCTCGGGCAGGTCTTCAGCAAGATCGGTTTTTATTTCTATACCGAGGAACATGGACTGATCCTTGACCAGATGCAGAGACATCATAATGACATCGTTTATTTTAAGCGGTCTCATATCTCCCGAAGGTGTCCGTGCAAAATCAAGAAGATTCTGTACGATTTTTTTGCACCTGTTGGTCTGGTATATGATCTTTTCCATGTTATCGCGGGAGGTGTCGTTGTTTTCCATTTCCTCAAGTACAAGATTGCTGTATAGAAGTATGCCCCCCAGCGGATTGTTGATTTCGTGAGCAACTCCTGCAGCCATCTGGCCCAGGGATGCGAGGCGTTCGGTTCTTGTGATTCTCTGGAAGGCCTTCTGAAGCCTTTCATCCCGGTCTTTCAGGGATTTTGCCATATTGTTGAATGCCTCGTCGAGAATGTCAAAGCCCGAGGATCTTCCCGGAGGAAGCTGATATTCAAGGTTTCCCGATGATATTGCCTGGGTTGCCTGTTTGAGGATGCGGATCCGGCGGATAATACCCTGGCCCATACTGAAAGAGATAAAGAAGGCGATTATCATGCCAAGTGTCGTGATACCGAAAAACATCCAGGTTGTCTCACGTTTCATGTCGCGGTATTTTGCTTCGAGAATACCGGTATAGAGCATACCGATAATTTTGCCGTCGATATCATGTATAGGGGCATAGGCGCTGATGTACCAGTCATTGACGACAAAAGCTCTTCCTATCCATTCTTTCCCGTCAACAATGACCATGTCGTAAACCTCCTTGGACACGATGGTTCCGACGGCCCGTTCCTCATTGAGGGTCATGACATTTGTCGATATCCTCACCCCGCCGAGAAATATGGTTGCAAAGCCCATGTCGCGGCCGCGGTAGGTTTCGTCCTGGTATACCGTCTCTTTGATTGTATCGACTATCGCATAATCCCTGTTGAGAAGAATGCCTCCGACAAGGGCACCGAGAAGATTTCCCTGCTTGTCGAAAATAGGATAGGCTGCCCTGAGCACCATTCCATCGGCGAGTTCTTTGTCTTTGATCTCGACAGACTGCGGTGTTTTTACGATGGGTATGAGTATCCTCTCGGACAAACCGGGATTCTGGGCCTTGATAACCTCCAGCGACATGATCTCGGGTGATGACTGCGGCTTTTTCTCATAGAGGCACTTGCGCACCACAGAATCCCACAGGATGGTGTCGTCTTTTGCTTCAGGATTGGCTGCCCGGTATATCACAATCCCGTTCTTATCTACCAGGGTAAGCATATCCAGGGCCATGTGGTCTTCCGACTGGAACGTCCCTGTACGGATAAGGCCTTTGAGATCCTCCAGAGGCTCGAGATTGCCATGAACAATGGCATCCTGAATAGGTGTTCTCAAAGTGATGAATTGAAGCTGGTATTCAAGGCGTTCAAGGGTATGCCTGAAAACAAGTTCGGCAGTATTGATGTCCTGTTCAACCTTTCTCTGCACCTCATCGATTGTATTCTTGTTTATTGATGATATTCCCACAAGAGTGGCAACAGCGCCTGTAAGACATGTTGCAATCAAAAATCCGATAACAAGACGGCTTTGTAATTTCATTGTAAAGTGAATGCTCAACACTCCTTTGAAAGGGATGAATTTATTATATCATTGAGAATGAACCCAGGCAATGTATTTCAGATTTGATAAAAATTGATAAGGTCATACCCTTTTGCCGGGTATGACCTTATGAATCAGCACTCTTTTCTCGAATTGATCAATTTATTCACCCGTGACAGCAGTTCTGCAACAGGAACAGGTTTTGACACATAATCATCAGCCTGCAGGTACTCGCCGTCAGTCTGTGGAGAAAACTTGAACCCTGTCTTTTCAGTAACCGCCGTAACCATGAGTATCGGGATAAGCCTGCACTCCTGGTCATTCTTCAAATTGGAGCACAGATCGAATCCGTCAGTATGTTTGTCCATCATGACATCCAGGATAATCAGGTCTGGAGTATCCGTGTCTATTAAACTGCGGCCATCGGCTATATTAAGCGCATGTTTTACTGTGTAGCCATGGTTTTCAAGTACAATCCTGAGTGCATCACCATAATCTTTATCATCGTCGATAATCAGTATCTTCTTTTGCGTCTGAGTCATCTGCTCCCTCCAAAGTGGTTTATTATGCGATCCGGTTCAGCCTTACTCGCCGGCAATGGCTTTAACAACCTCTATTGTGCCGATATGAACCGGACAGTAATCAGAGCATCGACCACATCCGACACATGTGCATAAACCCCCATGTGTATCCCGGTCAGTATAATAGAGGAGTTTGTGCTCGTGTCTTCTCTTAAGCCGGATACCCTGAGAGGATCTCGGATTATGTCCTGATGCCTCTTTGGTAAAACCGCCATAAAGACATGCATCCCAGGTCCTTAACCTGTCGCCTTTTCCGGGGGCTGTGGGTCTGTCAGCTACATTAAAGCACGTACATGTGGGACAGACAAAGGTACAACCTCCGCATACAATGCATTTATTCCCGAAACGCTCCCAGAACTCATCCCTGATCCCTCCATTTGAGAGCCTGTCCATTGCCGGGGTGAATTCAGGGATTCGCTCGATGCTCTGTTCCGCTTCCTTCTGAAATGACTGTATCTTATTGAGCGCGTCTGCATCATCGATATCAGAGAATCCCTCTATGTTGCTCAGTTCAGTGCCAGTCTCGCTTCCTATGGCAACAAGAAACGATTCTCCGACATCATAAAACTGAAGATCATACCCCTTTTTTGCATAAGGCCCACTTTTTGTGGTTGTGCAGAAACAGGTATCATTCTGAGGTCCTGCGCATGCCATTACAACTGTGATTGTATTGTCGCTGTGCGAGTTGTAAAAAAGATCTGCCACTTCACCGTTCATAAAGCTCTTTGACTGGAGTATTGCGGTCATGTCACACGCGCGGATACCGAACAACAGTGATTTGATCCTGCTGGTTACAGGTGTATACTCCCCGTTTTCCACTGTGAATATCGTTTCGCTCTGCGGAAGATAGAGGGATTTGGGCGGCATGGAAGGTTTGGTATAGTCAAGGGTAAAGGTATTTTCGTCGAATATGTCGAAAATGGTTTCATTATGAGATGTCCTGACCGGGCTGATGACTCTGTATCTCTCTGCCCAGTTTTTGATGACCGTGATAAGGTGTTTCTTGTCCAGTATCTTCATGCGCACCTCCTGATCCTGACTGCACATCCTTTGTACTCTGGTATACCTGCTACAGGGTCATGGGCAGGATTGGTAAGCAGATTGACAGGTGACTCGATGTAATGGAATGTTGAGAACACAACCTTCTTGGGTACTCTGTCGGTAACCTCTGCCTTCAGCCTTATGGTACCTCTGCGGGAGGAAAGTTCCACACGGTCGTTGGTTTTTATTCCAAGACGTTTTGCATCTTCCGGATTGATCTCGACAACAGCCTCAGGTGCTTCACGCTCCAACAGGCTTATGCGCCGGGTCATGGTGCCGGTATGGTACTGAAAGTACACTCTCCCGGTGGTCAGGATGAAATCGTATTCCTGATCAGGAACTTCTGCCAGTGGTTTGAACTCGCAGGGCAGGAAGGTTCCCAGGCCTTTGGTGAACTGATCCTTGTGAAGATATGCTGTGCCGGGATGCTCCTGATTGGGGCAGGGCCATTGAAGACCGAATTCCTTCTCGATCCTTTCGAGGGTAATCCCTGCATAAGAAGGGGTTACACGGTTGATCTCATCAAGGATATCTGCAGGGCTTTTATAATTCATTGGATATCCACAGAGCCTGCAGATGTCCTGAACGATCTCCCAGTCGGCCCGTGCCTGGCCCGGAGGATCAACCGCCTTATGTGAGAGCTGAACCCTTCTCTCTGTATTTGTATAGGTGCCTGATTTCTCGGCAAACGATGCTGCCGGAAGAACGATATCTGCAAGCGATGCTGTTTCCGAGAGAAATATGTCCTGAACAATAAGAAGATCGAGATTTGACAGGGCAAGCTCGATATGAGTTGAATCCGGGTCGCTCATCATAGGGTTTTCACCCATTATATACAGCGCCTTCAGAGACCCTTTCTGCGCCTCACTCATCATGGACGTGATGGTAAGCCCGGGTTTGTCATCGAGGCCTTCAATGCCCCATGCATCCTCGAACTTGTCCTTGATAGCTGCATCGACGACCTTCTGGTAGCCTGTATATACGACAGGAAGAGCACCCATATCGCATGCCCCCTGCACATTGTTCTGGCCGCGCAGCGGATTTACCCCTGTTGAAGGCCTGCCGATATTGCCGGTGAGCATTGCGAGATTTGCACATGATTTGACATTGTCCGTGCCTGTGACGTGCTGTGTAATACCCATAGCATAGAGGATCATGGCCTTGTCTGCCGCAGCGAACATTCTGGCTGCCTCTATGAGATCCTTTGAACGTATCCCTGATATCTGTTCAACTACATTGGGAGAGTATCTGCTGACTACTGCCTTGAGTTCCTGGAAGCCCTCGGTCCTGTTTTCAACGAAATCCCTGTCATAGAGATCCTCTTCGATAATGATATTCATTATGCCGTTCAATACAGCCACATCTGTACCGATATTCTGTCTCAGATGCAGATGTGCAAATTTTGCGAGCTGGATCTCTCTGGGATCCACCAGGATAAGCTTTGCACCTCTTTCAACTGCATTTATCATTCTGGACCCGATCAGCGGATGCTGCGCTGTGGTATTTGTGCCTGTAACGAAAAAGAGATCTGCATCTTCAACCTCATTGATGGAATTGGTCATTGCGCCTGAACCGAATGCTGCAGCCAGACCGGCTACGGTTGCGCTGTGTCAGAGCCTGGCGCAGTGATCGACATTGTTTGTCTTGAACACTGCCCGTGCCATCTTCTGGAAGATATAGTTCTCTTCATTGCTTACCTTGGCCGAACTGAGAAAGGCGAGGGCGGAAGGGCCGTGCTGTGCCATAATTTCCTTAAGCCTTGCGGATACGATACCCAGGGCTTCATCCCATGTGCTCACGGTAAGTTTTCCGTTTTTTCTTACCAGAGGGGTTGTGAGTCTGTCAGGGGAATGAATGAATTCATAGGAGTTCCATCCTTTTGTACAAAGCATTCCCTTGTTTACAGGGTTGTTCGGACTCGGCTCTACCCCTGTGACACGATCATCTTCAGATACGAGATAAAAATTGCACCCGCATCCGCAAAAAGGGCATATTGCTGAGGTTTTCTTCATGATCAGATGGCCTCCTTTATATGTTCAATCTCGGCGTAGTTAAATACAGGTCCGTCTGTGCAGCAGTATCTGTCTCCAATGGCACAGTGTCCGCATTTGCCGACTCCGCATTTCATCATTCTCTCCAAAGACATATAGATATGGTCTTTTGCAAATCCCAGATTCAGAAGTTTTTCCAGGACAAACCGGTACATTATGGGAGGACCGCACAGAACCGCATAGGTGTCTTTAGGGGACAGTGTCGCCTTTTCGAATAAACCTGTTACCACTCCGACATACTGTTTCCAGATTCCTTCCTCGTCACGGTCAACACTGTAAAGGTATGTGATGTCTTCGCGATCGAAAAAGCTCAGGAGTTCATACTTGAACAGGACATTGTCCGGGTTGTTCGTACCGTACATCAAAATGAGCTCGTCGAATTCATCTCTTCTGTCGAGCACATAAAGGAGCAGCGATCTCAGTGGCGCCAGCCCGAGGCCACCTGCGACGAGCAGCAATTTGTTGCCTTTGAGCTTCTCAACAGGAAATCCTGTTCCATAAGGACCACGAATATGCAGCCGTGAACCTTTTTCCAGCTCAAAGAGAGAATCTGTCAGTTTTCCTGTTCGTCTCACGCATATCTCAAGAGAATCAGGCCGGGTCGGCGGAGATGATATGCTGATAGGAGCCTCTCCTTTGCCGAAAAGTGATACTTCAATAAATTGCCCTGGTTGATGACCAAAGGTGTCCCAGGTGCCGCCATCTTCGAGCTTCAGCTGAAACAACCTGTGTTCATTAATCTGGGGCAACGTCCTCATGATTGATACCGGACGTGGAATATACGCATTTGCAGAATGATCCCCCATACTGTACCCTCCCTGTTTTTATGGTTAGCCAATAAATCTTTATAACGTTGCCCTATTAAGGCAAGATCAATACCATATGTCCAACTGCTTGAAATAAGGATTGTAATAGTGATTAACAATGGCTGTTGTCTTGAAGACCGGGGAATTCTGCCCCACGGACGGGGAGATATTACCCGATACATGCATCTCGCGAGAACTTGCAATATCTTCAGGGATGGATTATGTGCTCCAGGTATGACTGAGCGTATGCCGAACATGGTTTTTGCGGACAGAAATGGTAACATTATGGATTTTGAGGGCCTCGCCATGGTTGCCAGAAGCGGTGACTATCTCCATCCTATAGAGACTGACGAGACCATTTCCCTGCCTGAAGGATCACAGCTCTATGTGCTTCCGGACAGGTATCCCATAGGACTTGACAGGGAAACAGGAGAGATCGTTGTCCTGAAAGAGAATCCCTACGATGGGAAGGGACCGGTTTATGCCGTCGCCTCATTCCTTTGTGCTGCTCACACAAACACATATGCGGCTGCATGGGAAAGATGCGAAAATGCTAAACCTCTTCCCCTGTTTTCATATACCGCACTCGGCTGGTGCAAGGATGGATTTGTTACCACTGCGCTCAGGACCGATGAATCCACGCGTCAGGATCCTGATACCTTTGATCCGGACAAGGTGGAAAAGGGGATACAGGTCTGGAAGCATGCATTGCCTGGTAACCGTCTGGTGACTCATCTTGTGCATTGTGCCCAGGGGTACGGGTGCCCTGCTGCCCTCAATCTCTTTCAGGGCAGGGAAGAGGGCCCGCTGCCCACATCCCCAACCTGTAATGCGCATTGCATCGGATGCATCTCTCTTCAGTCCTCATGCGCCTTTCCTTCGCCTCAACAGCGTATCACCTTTGTTCCCAAACCGGCAGAGATTGCAGAAATTGCCCTGAGGCACATCATGTCCGTGGATGATGCGGTAGTAAGTTTCGGTCAGGGCTGCGAGGGTGAACCGCTCATAGTGGCTGATGTTATCAGGGAGGCAATCGAACTGATACGCAAGGAGACGGATAGAGGCACCATCAATCTAAATACCAATGCCAGTCTGCCGGAAAAGGTGTCCGAACTTGCCCGGGCAGGGCTTGACAGCATGCGCATAAGTATGAATTCGGCACGTCGGGAGACCTACAATGCCTATTTCCGACCCCGATACGACTTCAATGCGATCAAAGAAAGTGCATATGAGATGAAAAGAATGGGGAAGTTTGTGTCCATCAACCTTTTTGTGTTCCCCGGCGTAACCGATGCCCCCAAAGAGGCTGCAGCATTGAAGGATTTTATCGACAGTGCCGGTATCGATATGGTGCAGTGGCGCAACCTCAACATTGATCCTGACTTCTATCTTGAGATGCTGGGCCAGAAGATACCCTCAGGTATTGGAATAGCGCGCCTGATTGAGGAAATACCCGTAAGGAGAGGGTATTTCAATCCGTATATCAAAACTCGATAAAACCGTCTGCTTCAGACGTATCAGTATTATCGGGATTCAGATCATCGTCAGTGGTCTGTTCCCAGAACTCGAGCAGCAACACAGTGAAGTCGTCATCAAAATTCTCATTTGCATTGAAAACCCTTACTTCAGCCTCTATCCTGTCAATAACATTCTGTCCGTGAGATTCCTCGATAGTCCTGGCAAAGAGTTTTTTCAGGCGAGTCTTGCCAAACGGTTCCTTTTTGTCGTTTTCGGTTTCAAGCAGGCAGTCGGTATAGAGCAGAAGGGCATCGCCGTTTTCAATATTGTTAATGGTCTTCTCTTCATATACCCCGTCTTCGAACATGCCGAGAAAGAAACCATCCGTATCCAGCTCGATTATCTCGGATGTTCTTTTCTTGTACAGCAGAGGAGTCGGGTGGCCTGCGTTTGAAAATGTTATGGAGCTTGTAACCCTGTCTGCCAGTAGATAGAATGAGGTGATGTAATCTTCTGTGAGAATCGGGTTGAACTCCTGGTTAAGTATATGGAACAGGATCTTAGGGCTTGCGACATTTGCAGCCAGTGCATGAAAACTCATCTTGAACATGGAAGAAACCAGAGCCGCTGCCACACCGTGACCGGATACATCTGCAATGATGAACCCGGTCATGCCTTGCCCCACACTGACCACATCGTACAGATCCCCGCCGATGTGAATGGATGGGATATATTTGGATGATACGCTTACTCCGTTGAAATTCTCATAAATATTCGGCAAAAGACTTTTCTGAAGTCTGCCTGCCATTTTGAGTTCGTCGATCATTTTCTTGTTCTGACCTTGAATGATCTCACTCTTTTCATCTACCTCTGCAAGCACCATTGCAAGTTCGGCTGCCTGTTCCTCCATGAGATCCTTGGTATCGGCAGTCTCCATAAGCAGAACCTCCATGTCCTGTTTCTGGTTGAGCATATCAGTGATATCGTTGAAGATAACGACGGTGTTCTTGTTTCCGCCTTTGAGTTCAATCTCATGGATACTCTTTCTAATGCAGCGTGCATTATCGTCATTTACGGTAATCATGAGTTCATCTGTCTGCGGATTGAGTAACTCGGCTATATCCTGCGGCAGATCGTCACGAGCGATATCCTCAATATCGGACTTCGGTATGGATGTTATCTGTGCAGCCATATCATTCCAGATCAGTATGCGACCATGCTCCGACAGCACAAGAAGACCCGAAGGCAAGGTGTTTGTCAGTTTGTGTAGCATATCGGCATAATTCATGTGCTAACTATCCTTTTTTCGTTTATGGTTTGAGATAAGTAAGGCGGACCTTGTTGCCGCAACCTTCATAAGCCACTTCAGAGAAAAAGCTTCTGGCTATGAACAGCCCCAGTCCGCTCCCTATATGTGCATAAGGGTCGGTATCGAAGATTGTTTTATAGTCAAAGCCGTTTCCCTGGTCGGTTATGGTATAAACGAGTTTTTCCGTATCCATGTAAATATCCATTGTTACAGCTTTTCCAGCATGTGCAGGGTCGGTTTTCCTTTCACAGAGAAGCTCATTATAGTCACCTTTTTCCGTTGCAGAGCGTTTTTCCTTCATCGTAATATTGAGGTTGCCGTGTTCTATGGCATTGAGCATTATTTCGCCCAGGGCTATCTTGAGGGTGTCTTTGTCGGAACATAAGGCGCCGGCATTATATACAGCCTGATTTATTATGTATGGAAGTTTTTCGATATCATTGCCGAATACCAGTCTTTTCTGTTCTAAACAAACACAGCTGATATCCGGCTCTGAAACAATGCTTACAAGACGTCTGCGGTTTTCGATCCTCTCAATGGACCTGAGCAGTTCTTTTATCTCGATAGGTTTTTTAAGATAGTCCTTGGCGCCCTGGCGTATGCACTCCATGGCAAGGGTGTCATCCCGGCTCGTCCCCATGCTGATAACCTGTGCATGAGGGTCTGCCTCGCAGATATCTCTGAGGGTCATGAACCCCATATTCGAGAAAGTATCGATATTGAGTATCACCAGGTCGGGTTTGAACTGGATATATTTACTCAGACCGTCACTTGGCCCCCTTGCAACGTACACGTTGAATCCTTCGGGGACAAGACCTGCAGTGATGATGTCAGTGGTAAGGTCGTCCCTGTCAATAGCAAGAATAGTCTGCATGGTGCCGATAACATTTCTCATAAAATGATCGTCCCGGTTCGATCAGTCTTTTTTGACCATGTTCATGACAAATGGTGCAATCGAGCCTAAAGGCATGATCTTGTCCACTGCTCCCAAATCTATAGCCACCTTGGGCATCCCGAAGACTACGCACGTCTCTTCATCCTGTGCAATGGTATACGCACCTGCATCTCTCATCTCTTTCAGCCCACGTGCACCGTCATCTCCCATACCGGTAAGGATTATCCCTATAGCATTTGTTCCGAGAGTATTTGCGGCAGATCTGAACAGGACATCCACCGAAGGTTTATGTCTGTTTACCGGAGGGCCCTCTTTGACAAGGACATAATATCCCTTAGGGCCTTTATTCAGTATCATATGCATGCCCCCGGGTGCTATCAGTGCGACACCCTGCTGCAGTTGATCGTTGTTTTGCGCCTCAACGATTGTCATCCTGGTCAGGCCGTCCACCCGTTTTGCAAAAGATTTGGTGAATACCGGCGGCATATGCTGCACGATCAAGGTTGGAGGAGCATCCTCCGGGAGCTTGTTGAGGATCTCTTCGATTGCTACGGTGCCGCCTGTTGATGCGCCGATAACCAGCACCTTTTGACCTTCCACTGCGGGATGCACCTTCTGCGATCTGATGATGGCGTCCATTCCGAACTTGGGGGGGATCTCGAGCAGCGGGGCTATCGCCCGTCTTGGTTTTGCAGATGATGCGGTCTTGACCTTTGAGGTTAAATCGGATCGCAGGTCTTCGATCCCCTCTGATAATCTTACGGTGGGTTTTGCAACGAAATCTATGGCGCCCAGCGACAGTGCCTTCATGGTCGCCTCAGCACCCTTCTGGGTAAGGGATGAGAACATCAGCACCGGCATGGGATAGGCTCTCATGAGCTTTGCCAGGAAGGTCAGTCCATCCATCTTTGGCATTTCAACATCAAGGGTTATCACATCAGGATGAAGTGCCTTGATCTTTCGTATCGCTATTATGGGGTCAGGCGCTGTTCCCACAACCTCTATCTGCGGGTCGCTCGAGAGAATGTCCGTCAGGAGTTTTCTGACAAGTGCTGAATCGTCAATGATAAGAACTTTGATTTTATTCATGTAGTATCACCTAGAACAGGGTTAAATCCCCGCCTGTGTCCTGTAATTTTTCCTTCTCTTTGAACAATCGTGTCTTATAAGACTCTTCGGCTTTAATTATCCCGGAATCAATAGTTGATACGAGCCTTTTCAGGAGGACCTTTGATGTTTCGGGAAAGTACAGGATCTTTCTTCCGGTATATCCGCCTACATCCTGCTTTACAATAGGGATATTCTCCATGGCCAAGAATGCCTTGACGAATTCAATGTTCGCCTCGGGGACATTGCCGTCTGCCTTTCTGAAGTTAAGTACATGTCCTCCGCCGAATACCTTTGCCTCAAAATCCCGCTTGGAACCTTTTCTCTTGATTATCTCATTAACGAGCTGCTCCATGGCAAACATGCCGTATTTTGCAGATGAAGACAGGAACATCTCTTCGGAGCGGACGTCTCCGGGCAGCATGAAATGGTTCATCCCGGCTATACCCGTTTTCTTGTCTTTTATGCACACGGATATGCATGACCCGAGTACCGTGGCTATAATATCGTGAGCGCTCACATAGAATTCTCCCGGGTATATGATTACCATCTGACGTTTGAATTTCTCACTATACCGTTTGTACATATCAGACCTTTTGATAAATCGTATGTTTAAGATACTTGAATTTAGTCTTCATGTGCATGAGTGATTCGGAGTGGCCGATGAATATATGTCCCCCTGTTTTGAGATGAAAGTGAAATTTATCCAGGAGCCTCTCTTTTGTCGGTGTATCGAAATAGATGATGACATTCCTGCAGAAGATGATATCGAAAGGCTGCTTCATAGGGAAAGACTCGTTCATGAGGTTGAGTTTTCGAAATGCGACCATGGAACGCAGCCTGTCGTTGACCCTGTATCCGTGATAATCCCTGCTGAAATACCGTACAAGGTACTCCTTTGATACCGGTGATACGAGCTGTGTAGGATAATATCCTTTGATCGCAGATTGCAGGATTTCCGTATCAAGATCAGTTGCAAGGATCTTGATGTCCCAGCCGCGCTGTCCTTTGAACGCATCGTTGACGACCATGGCCAGGGTATATGGTTCTTCGCCGGAGGAACATCCTGCCGACCATATACGTAGACGCCTGGACCCGGATTTCTCTCCCTGTACTATGATCTTTGGCAGCAGATCCTGAGAGAGAAAATCAAAATGATGTTTTTCCCGGAAGAAATTGGTCTTGTTCGTCGTCACCCTGTTTATGAGATTGACTAGTTCCTTGTCTGCATGCTGAGAGTCGTTCAGATATTCATAATACTGGGTGAAGTTCTGAAGATCGAGTGCCCTGAGTCTTTTTGAGAGTCGGGCAACGACAAGTTTTTTTTTCTTGTCGGACATGTTGATCCCTGTTTCTCGATAGATCAATTCCTGAAAGAGCTTGAACTCTTTATCTGAAAGGTCGAAGGACTGTACGAGCAAGCCTAAACTCCATCGACCAGATTCAACTCTTCATCTGATAACAGGCTGTCAACGTTGAGCAGGATGATGAATTTATTGTCCTTCACCCCCATCCCCTGGATAAAATGCGTGCTGATCCCGGCAGAGAAGTTTGGTCTCGGCTTGATATCTTCTTTGTTCAGAGTAATCACATCACTTACTCCATCGACTATCAATCCCATGATTCTGCCTGAGACATCCAGGATCATGATGACCGTAAACTGGTCATAGGCCTTTGTCTCCATGAAGAAACGTTCTCTCATGTCGATAATCGGGACAACAATGCCCCGGAGATTCAGCACCCCTTTGATGAAATTCGGGACATTCGGGATTGTGGTGCAATCCTGATACGCTATAATCTCATTGAGTTTTAATATGGATATTCCATATGTCTCATCACCCAGTAAGAAAGTCACATAC
>DSAD01000254.1 GCA_011372875.1 Deltaproteobacteria bacterium | reverse complement strand
GAGTAAAAGGGAAAAGACCATAAAGCAGATCAAACATCTCATACGGGTCACATATATCCGTTTGTATGTTTAAAGGCAAGATGACAGAAGATGAGAGAAGCTATTGACTCTGAGTATTGATCTCATTATTTATTACAGTATGATTGAAAAGATTGTTATTCCAACGGATTTCAGCGATTCTTCCCGTTATGCTCTACAGTATGCTGTTGACCTGAATAAACTCTTCAAGGCAAGGTTGTATCTGCTCCACGTTCTTCAGGACTTTACCGAATTCTCGGAATATAATCTCAGCCCGAGCATTCTGCCTCAGCTTTACCTGGAATTTGAGGAAAACGCCACCAAAAGGCTCGAGGAAATGGCAGGAAACATAATCCCGCCTGAAACCCTATGCGGAACATATATCATACACGGTGTGCCTTTTTACGAGATAATCCAGTTCGCACGCAAGGAAAAAGCTGACCTGATTGTAATCGGCACTCATGGACGAACCGGGCTCAAACAGGTTCTGTTCGGACATACTGTCGAAAAGGTGGTTAAGAAGTCTCCTTGCCCGGTCCTTACGGTCAGACACCCGGAAACAGAGTTCTCCATGCCCTAACCTCTTTCTCATGTAATGGGATTGATGGGACCATCGATCCTTCCCTCGACAAACTGCCGGACAAGAGGATCTGCCGTGGTTTTAAATCTCTCGGGCTCTCCCTCAAAGACTATCCGGCCGTTAAAGATCATTGCCATGTTGTCAGCCAGATCAAAAGCTCCTTGTATATCATGGCTTATAACAAGGCTTGTTGCCTTTGATTTTTTCTGAACCTGTCTAATGAGGGTATTGATGGCAGAGGTCATAACCGGGTCGAGACCAGTTGTGGGCTCGTCAAAAAGCAGGATTTGAGGATTCATTGCAAGCGCCCTTGCAAGCCCCACACGTTTCCTCATTCCTCCGGAGAGTTGTGAGGGCATCTTATGTTCGATACCACTGAGGCCGACCTCCCTGAGAAGTGATGCCACCTCATTACCTATCGCCTCTTTTGACATGGTGGTATGCATTGCAAAAGGAAAACCGACATTATCACCTACATTCATGGAATCGAATAATGCCGCATCCTGAAAACATACCCCGAATTTCTTGCGCACTTCATTAAGACTGACCTCATCCAGGAGATTTATATCATTTCCATCGACCAGAACCTCGCCATGGTCTGGCTTTATCAGACCCAGAATGTGCTTAAGAAGGACACTCTTCCCTGTCCCTGTAGGGCCTATGATGACCGTTATTCTACCCTTGGGAAGAGAAATGAAAAGTTCATCCAGGACTTTCTGACCCTTGAATGATTTTGTTAACGATCGAATCTCTATCACGGTTTGCTCCGCCAGGATGTCATGTACAGATCCTTTCTTCTATGAGCGAGCAGCGGGAACTCACGCCTTATCTTGAAGGCTTGTGTAAGATCAAGGCTCACAACTTCGACCTTTTCGTCGCGGCCAGCATCGCAGATAATATCACCCCACGGCGAGGATATCATGGAGTGACCGTACGGGACATATTTCAGTTGCGTATTATAGGCAGGCTGCACACCAATGACAAAGCCCTGAATCTCGATTGAACGGATCCTGACGAGCATTTCCCAGTGAGCCGTTCCGGTAGCGAGAGAAAACGCGGCAGGCACGAACAGAAGAAGGACATCCTGATCGGCAATGAGCTGAATAAGCGGGGTAAACCGGATATCATAGCAGACGAGCACCGAGGCCTTTCCCCAGGGGGTATCGAATGATCCGCAGCAATTCCCCGGCATTATCACCTCTGATTCCCTTACCTTGGGGCCGCCCGGAGCAGTACAGTCAAACAGATGCGTCTTGTCATGCTGATGGATAACATCTCCTTTTGTGTCAAAGACCATGGACCTGTTAAAATAACGCGTACCGTCTCCATATACAGGGATCGACCCGGCAACTATATATTTCCCTGCTCGCGCAGACAACCTGGATAATGCATCAACGGCTGTGTGGGCAAGATGTGCGCCTGCACGTATGGACGCCGCTTCATAGGGGGTGAAGAACATTTCGGGAAGAACCGCTATATCTGCACCCTGAGAGAATGCGTTGTCTATCATGCCAAGCGCTCTAGACAGATTCTGTTCAGGATCGTATCCCTGCTTGATCTGGCAGATACCAACTGAAATACTGTTCACATTTCCCTCAATGTGCTGTGTTTATTTTTAAAATAATGTATTTGGCTGTATTGCAATCAGGATCAATAACCCTAGGATTTGATATAGTCATTTTTAAGACGAGTCAATGCTTTTTCAAGTTCTGTCATTTCCTGAACCTTTGGGGATATGTCTCTCAGGCATCAGAGATACTCCTGCCCGGTCATATTATCAGAACATGGAATTGAACACCCCGACCAGATGTCTTGATTTTGCACCTTTTGGCAGCCAGATACTGATTTCCATTCCGGGATTGCGCATCTTCGCCATCCAAGCTTTCAGGTTCTTTGGGTTCATATGCACAAAAAACAATTCATTCCAGGAATTTATATATAGAACGTCCACTTCTTTTATCGCATGGACAGTGTTTGGCGTTTCCATATTGCCGATAACCACGACCTGTTTTATATATTTCTTATCCATAAGAGAATCTCTGTCCAGTCCCGCAGAATTTGCATCCGGGATCAGCAAACTGAGATCCCACAGGAGAGATTGTATATCCGAGAGAACCACACCCGAGATATTGGGTTTCATATGAAAGGCTGTAGATGCATCATATCTCTTGTTATATACAAGCCAAGCTACAATCTTAACCACCCTTGAAGAGCTCATTATTGCATTTCCTTTTGCATACTCGCTCAAACCCCCGGCAACAATCCACTGATCATTATGTCTCAAAAAGAAAAGGTCTTCATAAGCAGGTTCCTTTTTCTTTACCCTCTTTTCACATTCAATCTTCCCTTCTTTAGAAACATAGAAGGCCTCTACCCTGCGCCTCAATATCTCCATCTCGACATCCTGGTCCAGCATCGATTCCACCAGGAATGACTTGGCCCTGCGTATCAGCAGCACTGTGGCCCTCTTGAGGTAATCATGCAGTTCATCACCAAAATCCCTGTACTTATCAACGCCCCATTCATTGAATGCATTGAGTTCTCTGAGATACTTTATGGACCAGCCCCACGACTTTATGATGTCGGCCATAAGGGCAGCCTTATCGCCCTTATCCACTCTTATAATATCATTGACGGTTATGTTCGGAGACACTTTCAGATAAAAACACTTCCTGAGCAGATCAACGGTCTTGAAGTCACCTTTTAAACGATAATAACTTTCAACCTTGTTAAAGACTTCCAGGTATGGATCGATGATATCATCTTTGGTCGCATGAAGAACATTGCGTTTTATCACTTCACATAATAGATGATCTTCCTCTACAGGCTCAAGGAAAGTTGCAAGGAGAGCCATCTTCAAGACAGACTTCAAAGGATCGTTGAGGGCCTTGTGCATTTGCCACAGAGCAGCCCCAAGAAGTTCCTGGTCAGGGATGGTTGTAATATCACCAAGATCAATAAAATCATCAGACTCGTAGATAAATGATCTCTCGAGAAACTGGTTTATCTTTCCATATAAATCTTCAGGATATTCTTCATCCTGGCAGGGAGCGATCCACCAAAGGGGAATGCGTCCTTCGATAAGAGTCATGGTCCGATAGAATTCCTCCTTCAGAACATTCTTTAACGCGGAACCCGATCCTTCCTGTGAGACCATTCCGAATCTATTATCCTGTATGTCTTTGACATCCATAAGGAAGAAGTGGACGTCTAAAATATATTGACTGGATATCCAACGTTGAAGAAGCTTAAGCTTTCTCTCCAGAAGCATCTGCCTTTTTTTTCCAATCGAATCGCTGTCGACAACCACCCAGATATCATAGTCGGATTCCTTGGTCTGGCCGAGACTGCCTACTGAGCCGATCGTAAAAAGGCCCTCTATCTCACGGTTCCTTGGCACATGACCTTGGATATCGCTGTGTGTTATCCGTATAGAAAAGAAGGATCCAAGGCTCTTTAACGTACTTGCAGGCCATTCCATGCACTTTACCCCGGATGGACAATTAGAATCACCCATATATCCGGGCAGCGCAGGATGATTTATATGGAGGCACAAAGGAAAAAGCTGCAGTATAACCCTGGCACCAAAAGGGTCATTCTTTTGCATAATGACCTTTTTGTAGCGATTATAATGGGTAAACGCCCTGATACCTGTAGAGATCTCTGTTTCGAAATCATTCATTTACAGTGCCTTATCGCACTATGGCCTGATTGACTTTAATCTCAGCGCAAGCAGTACCGCACCGGCAGACATCATGATAAGACACAGAATCTGCCCCATGGTCAAGTGTCCTGAAATAAAACCTAAATGCTGATCCGGCTGTCTGAAAAACTCAAGAAAGAAACGCATAACACCATAGAAGATAAGAAACGAGGATATAAGTATCCCGGAAATCCTTGTCTTTAGATGAATAACATACAGGAGGATAAACAAGACAACGCCCTCCAGTAATGCCTCATAAATCTGTGACGGATGCCGTGAAAACGGCCCTGCTCCAGGAAAAACCATGCCCCAGGGCATGTCGGTTACCCTGCCGTATAATTCCGCATTGATAAAATTGCCTATCCGGCCGAAGAAGAGCCCGGGTGGAGCTGCAAGTGCACCCATATCGGCGAGCATAAGAAACTGTTTTTTCTTTATCCGCGAGAATATCCATCCGGCAACAACAAGACCTATGAGACCTCCGTGAAAGGACATGCCACCTTCCCAGACTGCAAAGATTCTCAAAGGGTGTTCAAAATAATATCCAAAATTATAAAAAAGACAATATCCAAGCCTGGCACCGATTATCAGCCCGGCAACACAATATGCAAGAAGATCCTCGATCTCTGCTCTTGCCAGTTCATAATTTCTTTTTCTTGATACATTGACCAATATGAAATAGGCCGCAACAAACCCGAGAATATACATCAGCCCGTACCATCTAAGCTGCAACGGGCCTATGTGAAGCAGAACAGGATCAATCTCCGGAAAATTCATGTATTGTGCTTCTCATATCAGACAGTTCGAAGTCAAGCCCTTGAACAGAAATTCATGATCTTTTGCGATGGGAGCAACCATGTCTGTTGTCGCAGGCCCCAGCCAAATAATGAACCCTGTCATCATTTGGCTGATATAAATTGAAGTGATAAAACCTTTCCTACCCATAATCACTTATGTTTTCTGCTAAATTGAGCGCAGCGGCCTTGACTAAATTCCTTAGTATTGATATTGTAATAATAATTGAGAAAGGGATCAGCGCATGTTTAAAATCGGAGATGTAGTTGTATATCCAGCACATGGTGTCTCTGAAGTTGAATCTATAGAGAACAGAGATATCTCGGGAAGCAGTATTTCCTTCTTTATCCTGAAAGTCCTGGACACACAAATGACGGTCATGGTGCCGGTGACCAATGTGGAAAATGTCGGCATTCGCCAGCTCATTGATAATAGCGGGATAGACCAGGTCCTTGAAATCCTCAACCAGCGGTCGGTCCCGATTGACAACCAGACATGGAACCGCCGCTATCGGGAATACATGGATAAGATAAAAAGCGGCTCTGCATTTGAGATTGCCGAAGTGCTGAGAGATCTTAATATCCTGAAACGCGGAAAAGAACTCTCCTTTGGTGAGAGAAAGATGTACGATACAGCCAGAACTCTACTTGTCAACGAGATATCAACCTCAAAAAAGATCGACAAGAAAGAGGTTGAAATGATGCTCCTGGAAGCAATGGGCAAGATAGAGCCTATATCTTAGCAAACAAGACAGGTAAAATTTATGAAATGGTTTCTCCGGATTCTGATTGCATTAGTAGTTTTCTATGGATCATTCAATTATGCAGCCCTGCAGATGGATGGCGGAATCTGGCTCTTCGTTCTGCCGGCAATTGCCGAGGCATGCCTGTTTGTGATCTTCATAAGCGAGATCAAGGGCCTGCGTCTTCATCCCATGGCTTATGTCGGAGGTTTTCTCGGTGCCATCCTGGGGCTCATAATCGGGAGTCTACTGGGACATGTTCTTCTCCGGCTGGAAGGGGGAATATTCCTCTTTATCCTCATCAACTCCATTTTCGCCTACCTAGGGTATACTATCGGGATTGCCTGGGGCAAAGAGTTGCAGTCTTTGCCTGTATTCCGTCATACTTCAGGAGGCGACAGCATGAGACAGAAGCTTCTCGATACCAGCGTTATCATTGATGGAAGAATCCCGGATATCTGTGAAGCAGGTTTTATCGATGGAATCCTTATTGCCCCACAGTTTATCCTGAACGAACTCCAGCATATCGCAGACTCCTCGGACCCGCTCAAAAGGGCACGTGGCCGCAGAGGTCTTGACATACTCAACAAGCTGCAGAAAAGCCCCAATGTAAAGATGGAGATCTCGGACAAAGACTTTCCGAAGATCAAGGAGGTTGACTCCAAACTCATTGCCCTGGCAAAAGAACTCGAGGCAGATGTCCTAACCAATGATTTCAACCTGAATAAGGTTGCCCAGATACAGGGAGTTACTGTTCTCAATATCAACCAGCTTGCAAACGCTGTCAAGCCCATCGTTCTCCCTGGGGAAAGCATGTCGGTAACCATTGCAAAACAGGGGAAAGAAAAGGGCCAGGGTGTCGCATATCTCGAAGACGGGACCATGGTTGTTGTGGAGCAGGGGGAAGTACTTCTGAACAAGACCCTGGAGGTTGTTGTCACATCAATACTCCAGACCCCTGCAGGACGAATGATTTTTGCCGCCCTAAAAAATAATGGCAGTTAACGCAATCATTGTTGCAGGTGGCAGCGGTGTGCGTTTCGGCAGGAAAAAACAGTTCGTCACCTTGGGGGGTATCCCTGTATTACGCAGAACAGCCGAGACTTTCGATGCCCACCCCCTGATAAGTACTATCATCGTTGTCGTACCCGCCGAAGATGTCAGCCATGTTGCTGAAATCATAAACGGATTGAAGAAAAGAGTTATCCTGACGGCAGGAGGATCAAGCCGGAAAGAGTCTGTATGGAACGGTCTTCAGGTCCTTCCGTCGGACGACCCGGTCCTGATTCACGACGGTGTACGTCCTCTTGTATCACAAACTCTTATATCCAGGGTTATCGAGGGGCTTGAGAACGCAGATGCATGCATACCTGGAATCGCCTTGACAGATACGATAAAAGAGACATATGGGGATTTTGTAAAAAAAACCATCCCAAGGGATAATGTATATCTGATCCAGACACCGCAGGCTTTCAGGCATGTCTCCATTATAAAGGCTCACGCCGGTTCAAGAAATTCCGGACCGGAGACCATAACCGATGACAGCACATTGGTTGAAAATATCGGAGGAAAGGTCAAACTTGTTCCTGGTGATCCTTATAATATAAAGATTACACGGACAGAGGACCACAGTATCGCTGAGGCAATCTTACAATGTCTTACAGGGTAGGCATAGGTTTTGATATCCATCGTCTCACAAGCGGCAGGCCGCTCGTGCTGGCAGGCATCACCATAGATTACGACAGAGGCCTGCTGGGACATTCCGACGGCGATGTAATCGTCCATGCCGTATGCGATGCCATCCTCGGAGCCTTAGGCCTTGGCGACATCGGTCAGATGTTTCCTGATACGGCCAAGGAAACCGAGGGGATGTATTCCCTCAATATGCTGGAAATGATAATGAATACCCTCCGGCATGAACACAAGGTGGTAAATATCGATATAAACTGTATATGCGAAGAGCCCAAGCTTTCAGGATACCGGGATGATATGGTTAACAATATTGCGGACACATGCAGGCTCGATCCATCCGATGTCTCTGTCAAATTCCGCACCAACGAGGGTCTTGGAGAAATCGGCTCAGGCGAGGCAATCTCTGCACAGGCGGTTGTCCTTGTACAGAAACCAAAAAACCGGGAGAAAACGGTATGACTTTGCAGATATACAACACACCATACAAGAAGAAACATCCATTCAACCCGCTAAACGGCAACAACGTGGGTATGTATGTATGCGGCGTGACAGTTTATGATATGTGTCACATCGGCCATGCCAGATCATTAATAGTCTTTGATGTCATCGCCAGGTTCCTCCGCAGAAAAGGATACAAACTCACCTATGTAAGGAATTTCACCGATGTGGACGACAAGATCATAGCGCGCGCAAACTCCCTTGGAAAACCCTATAACGAGATCTCGGAAAGATATATCGATGAGTTCATAACCGACATGGACATCCTCAAGGTAAGACCCGCAGACATCGAGCCAAAGGCTACAGAACATATTTCCCAGATAATAGAGATGGTCCGAATGCTTGAAGACAAAGGCCTGGCATACGCGGCCGACGACGGCAGTGTCTACTTCAGTGTCAGCGGCTTCAGAGGTTATGGCAAACTGAGCGGCCGCAGGATCGAGGATATGATTGCAGGCACAAGGTTTGATGTCGAAGAAGCCAAACACGATCCGCTCGACTTCGCAATATGGAAGAGAAGCAAGGAGGGAGAACCCTCCTGGGACAGCCCCTGGTCAAAAGGAAGGCCTGGCTGGCATATCGAATGCTCGGCCATGAGTACCCATTACCTCGGACATACCCTTGATATTCATGGCGGCGGACGGGACCTCATATTTCCGCATCATGAGAACGAAACCGCCCAGTCAGAAGGGGCGTTCGGCTCCGAGTTCGTAAGATACTGGATCCATAACGGTTTCGTTACCATAGGTGGAGACAAGATGAGCAAGTCTCTGGGCAACTTCCTTACTATTCGCGATCTCACCAAAGAGGTTCATCCGGAGGTGCTTCGCCTGCTCCTGTTGTCCAGGCATTACAGGAGCCCCATCGATTTTTCCAAAGAAGCGGTTTCTTCCTCTCAACAGGCGCTTGTCAGGTTTTATGAGATGCTCGACAGGATACGGAAAAGCCCGCTCAAGGATGGCGACTCAGTCCTTGCCGGTATCATGACAGCCTTTGACGAACATCTCGATGAAGCCATGTGCGACGATTTCAATACAGCCAAGGCAATAGCACACCTCCATGATCTGACAACCCGGGTGAACAAAGTCCTTGATGATAATCCCTGTGTGTCTCCTGAAGACAAAACCTCTGTGAGTAAAAGCGTTGCGGATATTTCCGACATACTCGGCATCCTTGAGGAGGACCCCTCGCCCTTCCTGGAAATGATCAAGCGCTCCGGCATCAGCGAGATGGGGCTGACCCAGACCGAGATCGAAAAACTGATTGACCAGAGGAACGCAGCAAGAAAGGCCCGGGATTTCACGAAAGCTGACGAGATCAGGGATACACTCAAATCCAGGGGTATTGTGCTCAAGGACACGCCGGAAGGAACCTCCTGGGAAAAGGGGTAACACTTACAGAAGATGAGGTTTAATCTTGTTTCTCCCTTTGCCCCTGAAGGCGACCAGCCACAGGCTATAGAAGCATTGTGCCGGGGAATCAGAGAAGGCTTCCGGGATCAGGTCCTGCTCGGTGTAACAGGCTCTGGCAAGACCTTTACAATGGCTTGCGTCATCAACCAGATGAACCGCCCTGCCCTTGTCATTGCCCCCAACAAAATCCTTGCAGCACAGCTCTTTGGAGAATTCAGGGAACTTTTCCCGGAAAATGCCGTGGAATACTTTGTGAGCTACTACGATTACTATCAGCCTGAGGCTTATGTGCCGTCACGGGATCTTTACATCGAAAAAGACTCCTCGATAAACGAAGACATAGACAAACTCAGGCACAGGGCAACCAGGGCCCTTTTCGAACGGGAAGACTGCATCATTGTCGCTTCGGTATCCTGCATCTATGGTCTGGGCTCACCGGAGGCCTATTCCGGCATGCTACTCTACCTTGAAGAAGGCGGCAGCCTGACCCGCAGCCTGATATTGAAAAAACTGGTCGAGATTCAGTATGAACGAAACAATCATGACTTCTGCAGGGGGTCTTTCAGGGTTCGAGGAGATGTGATCGACATCTTTCCTGTCCATGAGGATGACCATGCTGTACGCATAGAGTTCTTTGGCGACGAGATCGATGCAATATGGCTGATAGACAGCCTTACGAACCGAAAAATATCCAGGGTGAAGCACTTTCCCATCTATCCCGCATCCCATTATGTAACCCCCAGATCGACCCTTCTGGGCGCCATAAAGGCTATCCAGGATGAATTGCAGCAGAGGATTTCCTTCTACGGGTCAGAAAACAGGTATATCGAGGCTCAAAGAATTGAAGAGAGGACAAGATACGATCTTGAGATGCTCATGGAAACCGGCTCCTGCAAAGGGATAGAGAATTATTCCAGGCACCTTACAGGACGGTCGCCCGGACAGGCGCCGCCTACACTCATGGATTATCTTCCAAAGAATTCTCTGGTATTTCTCGATGAATCACATGTAGGGGTTCCTCAGCTTATCGGCATGTACAGGGGGGATCATTCGAGAAAATCAACGTTAGTAGATTACGGGTTCAGACTGCCTTCAGCCCTGGATAACAGACCGCTTAGATTCGATGAATTCAATCGCATCGTCAACACCATTATCTATGTCTCTGCAACTCCAGGAGAATACGAAGTTACTCAGGCCAAAGGCAGGGTCATCGAACAGGTGGTCCGTCCCACAGGTCTGCTTGACCCTCTCATAGAGATCAGACCCGCCAATGGTCAAATAGATGATCTCTATCGTGAAATCATAAAGGTTACACAGCAAGGTGAACGTATCCTGGTCACGACACTGACAAAGCGCATGGCTGAAGAACTTACGGATTATTATCAGAATCTTGAGGTAAAAGTTAAGTATATGCATTCCGATATCGACACGCTGGAACGCATAGAGATTGTGAAAGGCCTCAGAGAGGGTGTCTTTGATGTCCTTGTGGGCATCAACCTGCTTCGTGAAGGGCTCGACCTTCCGGAAGTTTCCCTTGTCGCAATACTCGATGCAGACAAGGAAGGGTTTCTCCGATCCGAGAGATCTCTTATCCAGACATCAGGCAGGGCAGCCAGGAACGTGCACGGACGAGTGATCATGTATGCGGACACAAAGACAGCTTCCATTGAAAGGGCTCTGTCTGAGACGGGAAGAAGGAGAGAAAAACAGAAGGCCTATAATACTGCGCACAATATAACACCAAGGAGTATCGTAAAAAAGATCAACGATATCCTTGCCTCCATCTATGAGAAAGATTATGCTGATATATCCGCAGAGGTGAAGACCTCCATGGGAAATGTCGAGGCAGGCAAGCTTAAAGAAACCATTGCCGCTCTCAACAAGAAAATGCACGAGGCGGCTGAAGAACTCCGTTTTGAAGAAGCCGCTTCCATACGTGACGAGATCAAACATCTCAAAAAGATATATGTCGTGGTTGAGGGATAAGGCATGAAATCTTCACTGTCCAGTTTAGGATACGCCAGGATAGAGTACCGGGACATTGCCCTGATTTTCAAGACATCACGGCCTGAGCTGCCTGCGCTGTTAATGAACCAGGGCATCATCGGCTCACCTTCAGACCTTAAAGGTAGAACCCCTGTGCATATCCTTGAACCCGACATGGTTGCAAGAACCCTCACGCACGGCGGACTCTTCGGACACATTGCCGGCCCGCGGTTTCTCTCGACGGCAAGAAGTATGCGTGAACTGGAGGTAAGCGCATTCCTGACCTCAGAAGGAGTACCTACACCTGAGATCCTCGCCGTCCGGATCATACGCAAGGGGATCTTCCATCACATCTCGGTCATCTCGAGGCTGGTGTCCGACTCCGTGGATCTGCTCACATACCTTCAAGAACATTCAGGGGACAGATTCAGCCTGACGATCTTCGAGCAGACAGGCGATCTGATTCGGAGAATTCATGAATCAGGCGTGTACCATGCCGACCTGCACATCAAAAACATCCTGCTGGACAAGAACCTTCTCCCTTGGATTCTGGATCTTGACAAGGCATATCGCTTTTCCAGGCTGGGCTTTATCCTGAGACGAAAGACCATGAACCGTTTCATTCACTCATGCAGAAAATGGCATAAGAAAAACAGGATCACACTGCCTGAAGAATGGGAGAGCGCCCTTCGGATGGGATACGACCAGGAAGGTGTCAAGAAAAGGTACGAGCCTTAACGTGTCAAGTCTTGAGTCGAGTCTTCCGGGCTTTATATATCAGAACCTCTCCATCTTTCCTTGAACCATTGTCTGAAGGACTGCGTGCAGGGAGATATTCTCATCTGCATAGCCCATACATCAGACCCTATCCTTTGCATCCTCTGCCAGCGCCTGAATTGTTCCCCTAACCTCATCTATCAGCCGATCCCTGCTCTCAATGGTGTACGCAGACGCATCAATGGGCCTGCCGATATTTATATGCACTTCCTGGTCGAGATAAAGATCCAGGGTGTCGGGAGGCAGGATCTTTTCCGAATCTTCAATACCCACCGGGATGATTGTGGCACCGGTCTGGATGGCAACCATGAATCCCCCCTTTTTGAATTCACCCATTTCCCCTGAGCGGGACCTGGTTCCTTCCGGCGCAATCCATAGAACAATACCGCTCTTCATTTTCTCTTTTGCATTCTCGAGATCCTTGATAGCCTGCTCATGATCCTTTCTGTCGATCGAGATAAACTCGGATGCCTTAAGCCCTCTTCCCCATATGGGAACCCTGAACAGTTCCTTCTTCGTCAGCATGCGGATACTGCCTTCAAGGGACACAAAGATAAGGGGGATATCATAATGGCTCCTGTGATTGGACATAATGATATAGGCGGTATCAGGTTTCAATTCAACGTTATAAGGGTTGGAGACAACCCTTATAACCCTGACAGCTTTCAGCAGATAACCTGACCACCACCTGAGGATCTTGTCCGCGCGCTGCCTGTCGTAGGTGTCTGTCAGCCTCATATAGAGCGCATACACAGAGATCCCCAATGTAGGCGCAATGGTCTGGGCCATAACCCATATCTTTTGAAAAAACGTTGCTTTCACCTTCAATCAACCCTCCCCTTGTATATCCCCGCTGATGCTGCACAATATCTTGACCGGGGATGAGATTTCATCTTTCACTGTATGCCTGTTGTTTCTTTTTCTTCATGAAGAAGTCCCGCTCCTTGATGAGATGGCCTGCAAGATAGCTGAATTTCCATTCAATAGACTGCTCAGTGATCATTGCATAAATAGGCCTTGGCAGGTCTGTGTTCTTTGTCTTGGACATAATAGTGTGTACCATATCTGCCGGGGTATTGTAGAAAAGCATGATCTTTTCGTCACAGGCAAACTCTTCCCGGGATCTCTTGTCGGTAAAAAGGATCTCGTGGACCAGAAGATGTCCCTGGTCAATTTCAATGACACATGCCTGGGGCGCACCGATCTCCTGAAAAAACTGATCGATCTTTAAAATCTCTTCCACCGAATAGTTCCAGAGCAATACACAAGGACCCAAATCCATACGGTTCTCCTTGTATTAACTTGAGTAATTATATCATCAGATACCTTATCTCAACAAACATGAAATACCTCAAATCATTTCATGTCGTCAGCAACACCGCTTAAAGAGTGAGCCATTATTCACTCAAAGAAAACCCGACATAGACATAAACATTATTATATGAAGATTGCAACTACAAGAAAAAGTTCTCAATAATTGCCTTTACTAATGATTCTTTTTCATTATACCGATACTCTAGATACACTATCAGGAGGTAATCATAGATGAGATGCGTAAAATGCGGTTATGTAAGCTTTGACTATCTGGACAGGTGTAAAAGCTGTGGAGACGACCTGGTCCCGACCAAGATAAAACTCAACATCTATACTAAAGCACCTGAGATCAGGATCAATGATGAAGGTTTTGCAGTAAGTAAAGTGGAAGAGGACCGCAAGGATCTTCTGGGAAACGACACCTTCGCAAAACAAGAGAATGTTTCCATGGAGGATGTACTCCAGGAAGATGGTGAGAAACTTGAGAGTTTCAGCTTCGATGAAGATGAAAACTCTTGACAAGATTCTGTAAATTCAATACACATTCTCCTGTTGCCGAGGTAGCTCAGTAGGTAGAGCAGCGGACTGAAAATCCGCGTGTCGGCGGTTCAACTCCGTCCCTCGGCACCAATCGTTGAGCCAGCCAGCTCATTCAGCACTTCTGAAGATTTATCATGATTGACACACCGTTAACATCTTTACTTTTATGTGTTGATATTACTATCTTTCAGGACAGGTTGGTTATCCGATCATTTCCAGCAGATGTTCGACAATGACCTCATCTATTTTGCCCTGAGAAGCTTCATCCCTGAGAATCCCAAAGGCCTTTTCTTTTGGCATGGCAAGCCTGTAAGGTCGATCGGAAGTCAGCGCATCATAGATATCGGCCACAGCCATAACCCTGGCAATGATCGTAACAGCTTCCCCTTCAAGATTGTCCGGATAGCCTGAACCATCCAGCTTCTCATGATGGTGACGAATGATGTCCAGGGCCTCTTTCAGGGTATCTTTCAAAGGAAGGCAGATATTGAAGCCGATCTCGGGGTGCCTTTTCATTATTCTCCATTCTTCTTCGTTGAGCGGACCGGGTTTATGCAGTATATCCGGAGAAATCCCGATCTTACCGATATCATGCAACATACCTCCAATACGTATCGCATTGAGTTCCCTTGGGGAAAGACCCATACGATTACCTATATCGTAGGCTGTATGAGATACTCTTTGTGTATGCCCTTGTGTGTACACATCGTTGGCTTCCACAGCGTTCGCAAGAGAAAACAGGACATTCTCGATACTTATCAGATTACTGTTCAGATTTTTCACCTTGATCAGAGATCTTACACGTGTAGTAAGCTCTAAGGCATTGGGCGGTTTGGTGATAAAATCATCAGCCCCTGCTTCAATGCCCCGTATCTTGGAGTCCTTGTCTTCCAGTGCCGTGACAAAGATTATCGGAATAAGCCTGGTATTTTCATTCTGTTTCAGGATTCGGCAGACCTCATAACCATCCATCCCGGGCATCATGACGTCAAGCAGTATCAGGTCTATATCCTCATTATCTACAATAGCCAGGGTCTCCTGGCCAGAAGATGAAGTGATCACCTGATAGTCAAGGGGCAAAAGCAGCCTCTTGAGAAGCATGGTGTTCATTAGATCATCATCCACAACAAGTACTCGGGCGTTGTCTTTTTCTTTAAGAACCCCTTTCTTTTCTAACCGATAAACCCTGTCTCCTCCGTGCATCTTTGCCTGTGAAAGGGCAACCTGTGCTCTTTCAACAAGTTCATCGCTGTTCTTAATATCCTTTGAAAAGCTGACCACACCGATACTTATGGTCTCATGAACCTTAAATGACGAGTTTGCCGCATCCCTTATCCTGTCTAATGCTATCATGCAAGTTGAGGAATCAGAACCGGGAAGAATAACGGCAAAGGTATTTCGTCCAAACCTTGCCCCAAGGTCGGACTGGCGTATATTCTCAAGAATAACCTTCGACAGATCCTTTAAAAGCCAAAAGCGATCGTTTACATTATCATAACTTTCATATGAATCGACTTCGATCAGAGCCAGGGTAAGAGGATCGCCATACCTTTGCGACCTGAATATCTCCCGTTCAAGTGTCAGTTTGAAATAGTCATGATTGAAAAGACCGGTAACGCTGTCGAAAAAAGTCGCCCTGACTTCATCGGCGTAATCGTCTTTAACGTCCGGACAATCTATCCTTCCTGAATCTTCTTCCATTAACAACCTCTCAACCCCTGCTCTGCAAAGCTATTTTCTCAACGGCTTGACACATATGGCCTGCAAAAAACTGTTCTCTTACATCTACTATATATAGTATCGTTATTCCGGAAATTAAAGTTGAGGGGTATTAAATCTCCGGGGTATTCTTGATTTTCATATAAAATATATTACTACTATAATGAGATGTAAGGATGAAGAAATGAAAGAGAGAAAAAAGACCATGAATGAGGACTTCTTTGCAGGTGTTGAACAGGTTGATGTCTGGGCAGCGGGTAAAAAGGTTAAACTACCGATATTTTACCGCGATGCAAGGGCTTATATCGCGGTATTTCCGGCAAGCATACTCGCGCTCAGAAGGCTGCTCCCCGACTCCAGGTTCACCCCTGCGCAGATATTCCCCGGCATAGGTGCACTCGGACTCGCTTGCTTTGAATACCATGATACGGATGTGGGTCCCTACAATGAATTCGCCTTTACAGTGATGCTCAACAATCCTGATTTCCTCAAGATACCCGGTTACAACATGACAAGACAGCTTCTCCAGTTTAACTTTTACCCTTTTATTTATCACCTTCCCGTAACCACACATGAGGCCCTGCGATGGGGGATCGACTTTTCCGGCTTTCCAAAGTTTCTTGCATCCATCGATTTCTCAGACACCCCACAGTGGACGGAGTGCGAACTCAAGGAAGGAGATAATCTTATATGCCGGCTCAAAGGGAAAAAGATCGGCACCCCCTTGAGCAGACAGATGAAATATTTCATCCATCTATATCAGCACAGACAGCCTCAGCATACTGAATTCAAGCTGAATGCCAGGCAGCTGGGCATATCTCTGAACCCGGCAAATGTGGATCTTGAAATCGGCAGCTCTCACCCCATTGCCCGGGAACTCTCCCGCACCCTACTCATGAACAGGGCGCTCATGTACTTCTATATACCAAGCGTTCAGTTCATCCTGTACGGCCCGGAAAACCTCTCGCTGCCGCTTATCAATCTCCTGATTCAACAGGGCATGAAAATACCCCTGGACCAGCTGAAAAACCCCAGGGCAGGAATAAAAAAGTGGGATTGACCTGAGGCAGAGGCCTTTTGTTTACAGACACCATCAAATAAAGACCTGCCTATCCATAAAAGGTCTTTATAGAGAGACTTGCTGATACTTTTCATTGATATCTCTATATTCCCCCAGCCTTTTCCGTCTCCGTGGATATCGCGGTTTTTCGGGGATACGCAAGATATGGGATGATCACATTGTTCTTGTCCCCGAAGGTTCCGTCATAGGTGATATTCACGATAGGGACCCCTGTGATGGATTCGATGTGCCGGGCCATTGCCTGTGTTACCAAAGACGGACAACAGAAAGCCGGACTGGTCTGAACAAAGAGTGCTACATCCGGGTAGAATTTCTTTATGTAATGTATCTTGAGGATATTATCCATGGATTCACCGGTATGTTCATTAATGATACTGTACCTGGCAAGTATCTCTTCGGATGAATCATCGAATACATGGTCGGGCTCATCGAGCAGGAGCTGAAAATATTTATAGTAGCGCTTTTCCAGGGTATTAAGTGTTGAGAATAATGCCTTCGTAGAGAAGGTATGGAGATACTTTCCTTCTGTAAACCATTTTCTGAAATACGGCCCCGCGATCATCTTTGCATAGGTACTGTAGGGGGTTGTTATGACCTCTCCTCCACTTTCCTCGACAAATCTGATTAGGTCCTGATTCGCCAGGTCATTGTCCCTGACATACAGGTCGCCGAATATAGCCACTTTGGGCCTGGTTTCTTTCTTTACAGGTATGTTTTCAAAGTCATGCACCATAATACGCAGTGCATCCTCCTTTGACATTCTTCCGGCAAAAGCCTCGGCAAACAGACGCAGACAATCCGCTGACGCAGTTTCCGTACTCCCTTTTTCCACCTCATAGGGCCTTATCCTGCAAACGAGACGCCTGAGCATACCCCCGAACATAAAGGCAAAATAGGCGTTTATCGCGGCCCTCAGCGAGATATCCATAAAAGAGATATTACCCTGATAGACTTGTGCCTTTTCCATACCTCGCCCGTATGAATTAAGGATGCTCTTAATGTGATGTGGAATGAGCTTCAGGTTGCAGGCAATCTGACCGTTTGCCATCCAAAGGATGCATTGTCCCGGATCAAGGCTGTATTTCTCAATATAATCGATATACTCCTGGGCCATTATATTGATGGGAATACACTGGCCGGTATTGTACTGAAGGCTCCTGGCAATACTCGTATGCTGCTCTTCCAGCAGTCTCACATCGAGCCCTTCTCTTTGCAGAGATGCAACAATCGAACGGCAGGAAAACGGGTCCCAGTTCGGAAAGAGGACCGTCTTGCCGGAGAGAGAACTGCTGGGCATAATCGATGGAAAATCCTTCACAACAGCGTGCTCCTGGGAGGTGAAATGATTGCTGAATGATCTGATGGCAGCCTCTATCCTGGTTTCATAACCCACGCTGGAGTCATGTTCATCGAGTTGCAGGATAAGGTAGGGCTTATCATAGGAATTCATGACCTTTTTGAAATAATCTGCAGCAAAGGAATCAGGGGAGCAGCGAAAAGATGTAACCAGTACAGGATATACCCCGTCTGTCTGACCAACCTCCTGGGCAGTCTGGAGAATCCGGGATGCAAATTTCCAGGGGATGTCATCTATAAGCCTTTCCAGAGAAGGCATCTCCCCTTCCCTGGATTCAACCATATCCTGAAAAAAGACCCTGACGCCCTTTGCCGCAAAGATATCCACGATCGCTTTGTTCATGGATCTTGACAATACGGTATACGGTCTTCCCAGCAAAACCACACTGACATTGCCAGGCCTTTTCATTTCCTGGACATAGCAGTCCTGCAGTTCTTTCATGCATGATTCCTTGTGCTTTACAGCCTTGTCAAAGGCAGAGGACACATCCATAAGGGTTACATCTCCGCGGGTAATCCTTTTGAGCATCTTATACAGCTGATACTTCGTATGCAGCCGGTTATACAGGTAATTGACTACAGGGGTAAGCACCCTGGTATTCTTCCGCCCGTCATCTAATGCCTTGACCAGAGACGGGGCAAACTGGGTATAATAACAGTATTGACACCTGATATCCTTGTTCTTCTGCCGGTCTTCAAAATAATACGGCACAAAGACATAATCAGCCTTGTCAAGCAGATGCATGACATGCCCGTACAGTGCGGTCATGGGTGCACAGAATTCTGTTCCGGCAAGGTTTTTTCCTGTTTTGTGAGCATCCCTGAGCTCTGAGCTGAAAACGGTCGGGACAGATACTCCGTCAAAGAAACACTTCCAGAAGGACTGGTCTTCAAAAAGGTGCAGGGCCGACGGTATCCCAATGGTGAAATCTCTTGTGTAAGTACTCTTACGGGGAAGGTTTTCTATCTTCGAACGTCTTTTCAGAAGATCAAACCCTGAGGTGTTGTTGTTTACATACTTGCCGGTATCATAGTCTCTTCCGCAGAGAAACCCGTATGCAATGCTGCGACCGTCCACCTCTGCTATGGTGAGTTTGCAATTGTTTGAACATAAGGAACAGACTTCCGAACGCAAAGGGATCTTCTTCTTATAGAGATCCAGACCGCAGAAACGGCATGTCTCGATCCTGTCGTCTGCCAGTTGCAATGCAACGCCCAGTGCGCCGGTTACATGACAGAATTTAGATACAAGTATCGGCCTTTCAAGACGCTGTTCAAATGCCGCAACCAGGGCCTTGTTTCTGGCTGTTGCCCCCTGAAAGAATACGGTTTTGCCTATCGAGCCTTCAATGGCCACCTTGGTGAGATAATTTTCACATACGCTGTGCAAGGCGGATGCGAGAACCTCATCAGAGGTATATCCGTTACAGAGGTAGTGATTCATATCACGTTCCATGAAAACTGTGCAGCGATCCGATGATATGGGAGATCGAATACCCTGGGTCCTTTGCGAATACTCACTTAAGGGACAATCCATCTTGCGGGCCTGTTCCTCGATAAAACTGCCGGTCCCCGCGGCACAGACAGCATTCATAACCGAAAAGTTTACCCTGCCCTTGCTCAAGGTGGTAAACTTGGAATCCTGACCCCCTATCTCGATAATGGTGTCTACATCTGGATTCAGTTCGGTCGCAGCCCTGGCATGCGCCGTGATCTCATCGAGCACAATATCCGCACCAACAATGCCGCCTATGAGCTTTCTGCCTGATCCTGTCGTACCTGAACCTATGACGTTAAAGGTAATATTCTTTCTCTGCATCAGATCATCTATGGCCTCGCACAATGAACACATCGCATCTACAGGTCTCCCGGACGTCGAGGTATAAAAACCTGCCAGCACCCTCTTGTCCCTGTCCATAACAACGGCCTTGGTACTGGT
>DSAD01000003.1 GCA_011372875.1 Deltaproteobacteria bacterium | reverse complement strand
TGACCCGATGCTGCGGTCCTACTCCTTGCCGGGATCGGGAAAGACATAGATGATCCGCTGGCAGGTAGGGCAGATGATGAGCTTGTCGCCGCGGACGAGTTCATTGAACAGCTGCGGGGGGACATGCATGTGACATCCCATGCATACGCCGTCGACACACTCCACCACGGCAAGTCCCTTCTTGTTCTGCTTGATCCTGTCGTATTTTGAAAGAAGAGAGGCATCCACGCTCTTTCGCAGATCTTTATCCTGTCCTTTGTAGCTGTCCAGCACAGCCTCGAGCTCTTTGATCTGGGCGAGTAACACTTGTTTCTTTTCATCGAGGATTACCTTGTCCGATTCAAAGGACTTTTGTATCCGCTCCTTTTCGGTGATCTTTTTATCGATCTTTTCCATGATGGTCAGGAGCTGTTCCTCTATATCGGCCTTTCGTTTCTTTGCAAGATCCATTTCCCTTTGAAGCGCAAGGTACTCCTTGTTGGTCTTGATCCTCTTGATACGCGCGTCCGCTGCATCGAGAATGGTCTGGTTCTCTTTCAGCTCCGCCTCGAGCGGCACCTTTCTCTCTTCAAACAGCGCAATCTCCTCATCTATCGCATCGAGCGAACTCTTGCGGGCATGGATAATGCTCTCGATCTCTTCGATCCCCTTGGGTATCTCCCTGAGGCCGTCTTCGGCCTTGAACATCTCGATCTCCACATTCTGCAGGGCTATCAACTCCGTTAATAAATCCTTCAATCTTCACTCTCCTTTGTATATGTGAATATATCCCTGCATTCATACGCATGGATATATATTCCTGGCAGCTGCCGCTGCAATCTCTTCATCAAGGGTTTTACCATTATCTCCTCGGTGCCGTAGTGTCCAAGGTCGATGATATTGATGCCGGCCTCTCCTGCTTCCTGGGCAGAATGATACCGGACATCGCCTGTTACAAAGGTATCGCATCCGCAGGCATAGGCTTCTCTCCACATATCCATTCCGCTTCCCGGACAGACCCCCACCTTGTGAACCATCCTTTGCGCATCAACGAAGCGGATATTGGCAAATGGCAGCGTCTTGATCCAGGCAGAAAGCGCGATCTTCTCATCCAGCATGCCTGTGCGCATCAGCCCGTGATCCTTCACTTGAGAAAGTCGCAAGGCACATGCAAGTACATCTGCAACACCATCCCGTGCAATATCAAGGTTCGTATGCATGCTGACCAGTGAAATTTCCCAGCACATGAGCAGCCTGACCTTCCTTGCCGTGGCATCCTCAAGATTCAGACTGCGTGTGGGATGAAAGAAAAGCGGGTGGTGCGTAACAATGCACCCCGCCCCTTTTTCTTTTGCATAAGAAATAGCCTCAAAACAAGGATCCAGGGCCACGACTACGGCCTGAATCTCCCGGGCCGGATCACCGACCAAGAGACCGACATTGTCCCACGGCTCGGCCGTATCAAACGGCGCTATTTCATCAAGTATCGTTATGATCTCTTTTACCCGCATTTTTCACACAAAAAAAAGGGATGCTTTTTTAGAGCATCCCTTTTGTCTTCTCACCAGGAGAAAGCCGCCGATGTACATATTCCAAAAATCAATCTCTGCTTCACCCTTCCTTCCTTATGGTTAAAAAGTGGGCCCACCTGGAATCGAACCAGGGACCTACCGGTTATGAGCCGGTGGCTCTACCAATTGAGCTATAGGCCCTTTACCATGAGCTTCATTATCCAATCAATATCCCGGTGTCAAGCCCTTATTTGGCCTCGATCTCTTCGAGGATATTTATGATCTTGATATTATCTTCGATTGTTTTGATGCTCGCTTCTATAGTATTGAGCTGCTTCGAGAGATTTTCCTTTTCCTTGTCATCACTTTCTCTCGAGGCAAGCTCGGCGGTGGCCTGAGCAAGACCCTTGAGATAGGCCACCTCACGATCAGGCAGAGAAAGCAGCTTCGGCACCTCTGTCTGTGAGCCTGACGATGTCTCACGCAGGTAATCGATAACATCCGGAGATTCCGACCGGGTAAGGCCATGCTGCATATCGGTATTTATGAACGTGATATTGTCATAATAGAAATTGAATACCGTCCGGATGAGGTTGGATCTCCTTGACATGAGATCCTCGAGATAACCCTTGAACTCTGAAAGCTTCTTCTCGATCTTTTCCTCTATCTTAGCGCACTCGCTCTTTTCAGAGCTTAGACAGTATTCATGAACGGTATCAAGGAAAAAGTCATAGTAGCAGTACAGGGCCATGATCATGAGGAAGTCTCCGATAAGGTTCCCATTGGTGGTGCAGGAACTTGTCGAGAGTGCGCCGCCTCTTCTTATGATCTCCGCTGGTGCCTGGCTGAACCAGTCTATACCGAATAGGCCCGGCACATTCGTTACAGCCTCGTAGCTCACTCCTTCCCTGCGGATCTGGTCCACGAGTTCTCTGTCCCTGAACATCATGCTGAGCCCCTTGAGATTCGGGATAAGCGAGGCATAGATAAAACCGTATTCGTTGTCTTCATAAAAGCTGAATGTCAGATAATTGGGAGAGTTTATTGTCAGGAAATTCGGTGGGAAATTGACCAGAACCTTTTCTCCGTCTATCTCGCGTATGGTCTTGGGCTGTTTTTCGAGAATCTGCGCATAATAACTGTATTCATCCGTTGAAATGATCTGTTCAATGATCTTTCTCAAGACAGTCCTGAATTTTGCCGACGCCTTTCCAAACTCGAAATCTTTATACTCGAACAGCGGGTTTTTAAGCGCAAGCCCTGTCCTGAACAGGGTACCGGTAGGGCTGAAATTCCTTGAGCACATTACCGTTACCTCATCCTGCCGGGAGAGCATTCTGCTTTCCCACCCCTTTGCCGGGGCTGATTCCAGGAAACCGATCGAGTATCCCTTTTCATGGATCTTGTCCATCCATCTCTTCATCGGGTCTGCCTTTTTTGCTGTATCCCCTACACAGGACAGCAAGACATTTGCCCCGAGGTCATACGCGGTGTCCAGAACTCTGTCCATGATCGCCTCTCCGGAAAGCTCGCCAAGCCGTACATTGATATGTCGGATAATGGAAAGGACCTCCTGTTTGTCATGAGACAGGATCTTGATGGCAGGAATGCCTTCAGGAGTATCAACGATCTCCTGCCGGTCAAAGGGGATAACGTGATCTCTCTGCGGCTCTTCATCGAGGGTCTGTTCCAAATATTTGGTTCTCAGCTCATGCTTTCCGTCTGCCTTCAACCGGTAAATGGGAGATCCTGATTTGTCGTATCCTTCAAGAATCTTGGATTTCTCCGAACGCATGACACCTGCCAAAAGCTGCTGCACCGTCGGGATATCTGCTGTGAACGCACCAAAGACGATATCTATCCATACGTCTTTATCCGTGAGTTCTTTTCTCTTTGCCCGGACAAGAATATCCTCGTTGTTTTCCATGGAAGCATAGATGGCCTGAAGCCCCATCCTCCCATTTGCACCCCTGATTGCGACTCTGATCACAGGAACTTTATCTCTGATATCCATGATCTCCTCCATGTCTTTTGATTGTTGACTTGAAATGATAGCGAAACATAAGTCTTATATCAGATCAACGTCTTTCAGGCAAGGAAATCAGTGTAAATACGGTCCTTGCCTGCACAGTTATAGGCAGATAACATCTATGATATGATTGAGGTTTATCTATATCTCCGTTGTCATACGCCTTCGAGATATACGATTTTATCTGGCATTTCGCTTCCTTTTAGTTTTCATTCCTTGGTATAGAGACACCATGTATGGTGTTGATGCTACCATTATCGGCGCCGGCGTCGTGGGCCTTTCCATTGCATGCCGGATAAGCCCTTCGCTTCGGCATGTCGTGGTCCTGGAAAGTGAACCCGGGCCCGGCAGAGGGATCAGCTCGCGCAACAGTGAGGTCATCCATGCCGGTATTTACTACCCCGAGGGATCCGTCAAGGCACAGCTGTGCGTGAAGGGCTCTTCCATGATCTATGCTTTCTGCTCGAAATACGACATCCCTTTTCGTAAAATCGGCAAGGTCGTAGTTGCCGCATCTGAAAAAGAAGATGCTTCGATCGAGGAGCTTTTTCTGAAAGGAACCGATAACGGGGCACCTGGGCTTCGCATGCTCGGCCCCAAAGAACTGGCAGAGATTGAGCCGCGGGTAAAAGGTACCTGCGCTCTTCATTCCCCTAACACCGGTATCCTGGATTCCCACCGGTTCATCAAGCGCCTCGAGTCCATGTGTATCGACAGGGGGGTCACCTTCTTGTACAACAGCTCTGTCCTCGGTCTGGAAAAGACGGCATCGGGTTTTGTCTGTACGGTCGAAGATACGCGTCGGGCAAGTTATTGTTTCTCCTCTCAGGTCGTGATCAATGCGGCAGGTCTTGGCTCGGATCAGATTGCGTCTCTTGCGGGTATCGATATCGATCAAGCCCATTACCGGATCTTCCCGGTAAAGGGAGAATATTTCCGGGTTAGGCCGAGCAAGCAGCACATGATAAAAGGGCTTGTTTATCCAAGCCCGGAGAAACACCTGACCGGCCTCGGCATCCATGCGACCAAGGATCTCTCCGGGTCGCTCAGGCTGGGTCCGAATGCGATCTATGTCGAGCATATGGACTACGATGTGGACCCGAAGCATGCCCGTGACTTCTTTGAGAGCACACATGCTATTATGCCGTTTCTGGAGAAAGACGACCTGATACCTGATATGGCAGGTATCCGCCCGAAACTTCAAGAAAAAGGTGCTGCGTTTTGCGACTTTGTCATCTCGCACGAAAACAGCCGTTCCATGGAGGGATTGATCAACCTGATCGGGATAGAATCACCGGGGCTTACATCATGCCTGGCCATTGCGGAGAAGGTGGCCTTCATTCTGAACGAGGATGGGCTTTTTCAGGTCGCGCTGTAAACGGTCTTCCCCTGCAAAAAGGTCTGGACGACCCTGCCGGTGAACTCCTGACCAAGAAAAGCCGAGTTTATTGATCTTGATTTCACATCCTGCTCTGTAAATGTCCATTTCGCTTCCGGATCGAACAGGGTGATGTCGGCGCGTGACCCGACCTGAAGATCGCCGCCTTCTATTCCGAGAATACCGGCGGGATGAGCCGTGACACACGCCAGAAGCTTCATGAAATCAATGCCGTACTCCAGATGGATCTTCATTATCGAAGGAAGCAGTGTCTGCAGACCGATCATGCCGAAAGGTGCGGTGTCGAAATCAAGGGCCTTCTCGTCTCTGGCATGAGGGGCATGGTCAGTCGCAATGCAGTCAATAAGAGAGCCCTTCAGCGCTTCCAGGAGGGCTTTCCTGTCAGCCTCGCTGCGAAGAGGAGGATACATCTTGGCATTGGTATCATACGAGCGCACCTTCTCTTCGGTAAGCAGAAGATGGTGGGGTGTTACATCGCAGGTAACCTTCACGCCACGTTGTTTGGCCTGCCTGATGATATCGATACCGCCCTTTGTGGAGATATGGGTTATGTGTATGGGTATGCCGGTATACTGTGAAACGAGAATATCTCTTGCCACCATGATATCTTCACAGACCTGCGGGATTCCGGGAAGGCCGAGAAGAGAAGAGAGAGCCCCTTCATTCATTACGCCGGAGGCGCACATGCTCCTGTCCTGACAGTGTGAAATTACTCTAAGGCCGAACGTTGCAGCATATTCCATTGCCATCCTCAGCAGGGAAGAATCCTCTATGGGATTGCCGTCATCGGAAACCGCCACAATCCCCGCCTTCTTCATTAGGCCCATCTCTGCAAGCTCTTTGCCCTTGAGCCCTTTGGTAACGGCCCCTACCGGAAGGATTCTAACCTTGGAAACCTGCCTTGCCTTCTCCAGGATATAGTTGGTTACGGAAGGATTGTCATTGACAGGATCGGTATTGGCCATGCAGGCCAGCGTTGTCACTCCACCTGCTGCCGCAGCCATACTCCCTGAAGCAATGTCCTCTTTATACTCGAACCCCGGGTCCCTGAGATGGACATGCATGTCTATAAGCCCCGGCAATACCCATAATCCGCTTGCATTGATAGAGGGTTCATCGCTTTTTTCGCTGCCCCCCGGATATACGCCTGAAATCCTGCCGTCCTTAATGCAAAGGTCTGCCTTTTCCTGGACATTGTTCGCAGGATCTAAAACCAATCCACCCCTAATCCACATTAACTGATCCTCCCAAGGAAAGGTAAAGGAGCGTCATCCGTATGGCGACACCGTTTTCCACCTGATCGAGAATCATTGATCTGGCGCTTTCTGCGGCGTCACATGTTATCTCGACTCCTCGGTTCATAGGACCCGGATGCATGATTATCGCATCGGGTTTCATCATTTCCACTCTTGCCCGGTTCAGCCCGTAAAAAATGGAATACTCTCTGTCTCCGGAGAAGAACTGCCGGGAAAGCCGCTCCTTTTGAACACGAAGCATCATGATGACATCACAATCCGGCATGACAGGGTCAAGCTCGGCAGAGACATCCACACCCCAGGTATCCACTCCCGGGGGAAGCAGGGTCCTTGGTGCAACCAGCACCACCTGTGCCCCCATCTTGCGAAGCCCGTATACATTCGACCTGGCGACACGCGAGTGCATGATATCACCGACAATCGCAACCTTAAGCCCTTCGAGACTCCCGAAGCGTTCCTTCATGGTAAACATGTCGAGCAGGGCCTGGGTGGGATGTTCATGGTATCCGTCCCCTGCATTGATCACAGAACAGGGAAGAAGCTGCGCCATCTTACTGGGTATGCCGGCATAGGGGTAACGCACAACAATGCAGTCAGGTGCCATTGCCATGACATTATGCGCTGCATCCATGATCGTCTCTCCCTTGGTAAAGGAAGATCCCGATGCAGACAGTGCTGTTGTGTCTGCGCTGAGTCGTTTTGCCGCCAGTTCGAATGACAGCCTGGTTCTTGTGCTTGGCTCATAGAAGAGCAGCACCACGGTCTTTCCTCTCAGTGTAGGTACCTTCTTGATATCCCGTTTCGATATCTCCTTAAAGGAAGACGCCATCTCGAGAATGGTGGAAATATCCTCGCGCTTGAGGTCATAAATGGCGATGAGATCCTTATAGGGCCATGTCATCTATCCACCTCGCTTATGATAACATCAAACGCCGACCCGGAATTTTCAGATGCCTCTATCTTGATGATTTTTTCATCGGAGAGTTCGACTTGTTTCCCGACATAATCCGCCTGAATGGGAAACTCCCTGCCTCCTCTATCAAAAAGCACCATCAGATAGATTCTCATGGGCCTTCCCAGATCAACGATATGGTCGATTGCGGCACGAACCGACCGACCCGTATTGATAACATCATCTACGAGAATGACGATTTTACCATCTACGGAAAAAGGGATATCTGTGCTTCTGACCTCGGGATAAAACCGCATCTTAGAAAGATCATCACGGTACAGGGCAATATCCAGGGCACCCAGCAAAAGAGTTTTCCCTGTTTTTTCTTCGAGCAGATCAACGACCTTCTTTGCGACAAGAACCCCTCCGCTTCGTATCCCGATAAAAACAATATCCTCCCACTTTTGTATGGTTTCAAGGAGCATGCTTGTCAGATTATTCAATATCTCATTGATATCCTTTGGTGTTATCGGCAGTTCAGTCATACATCAGCTCCTATCGCACCACCTGTCCCATTCTGGTAAAACGGATCCAGGGCTTGTCTGTATCCCAGGAAAAATAGATGATAAAGGCCTTGCCCTTGATGTTTAGAACGGGTACCTGGCCCCAGAATCTGCTGTCATAGCTCTGGTCGCGGTTGTCCCCCATGACAAAGCAGTGGCCGGGATCAACAACCACTGGTCCGAAGTTGTCCCTTACCTTGCCCTGCCCCTTGGTGAGGATAAACGGATCTGTATATTTTTCATAGGGACACTTATAGGGCTCTCCATTTATATAGACCTTTTTATCCACAACCTCTATGGTATCACCCGGCAGACCTATCACCCTCTTGACAAAATCCATGGCATGATTTCCAGGAAAGGTGAATATCACGATATCACCCCGGTCGGGCACACTCTCTTCCCCCCATATTTTTCTGGTTGTAAACGGGATGGTCAGCCCGTAGTTATATTTTGTCGCGAGGATATGATCTCCTTTCAACAGGGTGTCTTCCATGGATGAAGAAGGAATCCTGTATGCCTGAAGGACAAAGGCCCGGATGATCATGGCAATGACAAAAGCCACGACAAGGGCCTCGGCCCAATCCCGCGCTACACTCTTTTGCTTCTCCTTTTTCAAAGCCTGCTCCTTCACCGGCAAGATGTCAGAAAATGACTCGTATGGGATATCCGCCCTTGGAGTGTTTCATGCGCTTCTTCCCGGGTTTCTTTATTTATCAAAATAGTAATATCAAAAAAGCTGATTCCTCTTCATGCCCTGCTACAATCAGACTCAGGCCTGCCCCGACTTACGGTATTCGAACAGATATTCTTTTATATAGAGCTGCAATGAGATCTGCCACAGGGGCATAAGCTTTTGAGTTGTTTCTGTGAATCTTTTTGTGGAAAGGATGCTGTTTTTCGGTCTTACAGCAGGCCTTACAAACTCGCTTGTGCTCACCGGTACGACCCGTGTTTCCAGCTCTGCAAGCTCAAGGGCTTTTTTTGCAAGATCATACCAGCTTGCGCTGCCGCGATTGCACACATGGAAGATACCCCGCGCATCCTGCTCTATCAGTGCCCGTATGGCGCGAGCCAGATCTTTGGAATAGGTTGGGGAACCCCTCTGGTCGTTTACCACATTTATGCTCGCTCTCTCCCTGGCAATCCCTAAAACAGTGGATACGAAATTCTTTCCGTTGGGACCGAACAGCCACTGCGGACGCACAATGATAAAGTCCTTTATGCATTGTCTGATCGCCTCTTCGCCTGCAAGCTTGCTTTTTCCGTAGACGCTCAAAGGATTTGTCGGGTCTTCTTCTGTATATGGCTCTGGTTTTTCCCCGTCAAAGACATAATCGGAGCTTATGTGCAAAAGCATAGTGCCGCTTTTCGAACATGCCTGTGCAAGGTATCCGGGGCCTTTTGCATTGAGCTCATAGGCCAGGTCTTCACGGTCTTCACATCCGTCGACATCGGTATATGCCGCGCAATTGACAAGCCAGTGGGGTTTCTCGGCTTCGAGAAATGCAAGAGTTGCATCCATATCCGTTATATCGAGACAGCGGAAGTCCTTTGCAACATCGGTTTCAATGACCTCATCACCATAACCGGCACACACCCGTACCACCTCGTGACCCAGCAGACCATCTGCTCCTGCGACAACAATCTTCATCTCTGAATGTACATCCTTTCGTAATAATCCTGATAATCACCCGTGAGAATCCTGTCCCACCAGGTTGTGTTTTCAAGATACCAGTCTATGGTGGTTTTGATCCCGGTCGCAAAATCGACCCGGGGTGACCAGTCAAGGGCTTTATTGATCTTCGAAAAATCCATTGCATAGCGGAAATCATGGCCCGGTCTGTCCTTGACATACTCGATCAGCTCTTCTCCCTTTTTCAGGTACGCAAGAATGGAACGGACGATTTCGATATTCTCCTTTTCCGCATCTCCGCCCATGTTGTAAACCTCGCCGCTCTTACCCTTTTCCGCAACGAGAACGATCCCTCTGCAGTGATCTTCCACATATATCCAGTCTCGAACGTTTTTCCCGTCTCCATATACCGGGAGTCCCTTGTCATGATAGGCATTGACAACCATCAAGGGGATGAGCTTTTCCGGGAACTGGTACGGACCGTAATTGTTCGAGCACCTGGTTATTACCGCGTCCAGCCCGTAGGTCTTAATGTATGCCCTGACAAGCAGGTCCGCTGCAGCCTTCGAGGCCGAATACGGACTGTTGGGGGCCAGCGGCAGGTCTTCCCGGAAACTCCCCCGGCTGCCGAGGCTCCCGTATACTTCATCGGTGGACACATGGAGAAACCTCTTGATCTTGTGCTTTATCGCTGCATCAAGGAGAACCTGAACACCTAAAACATTCGTCCGGATAAAAATGCCTGCATTCTCAATACTCCTGTCTACATGAGATTCTGCGGCCAGGTTCAGGACAAGGTCAAATTTATGGGCGCCAAAGACCTCGTTGACACCGGCGGGATCTGCTATATCTGTACGGATGAAGGTGTATCTGTCTGGATACTCGTCTTCAAGGCCGACGGTGTTTTCCAGATTGCCGGCATAGGTGAGAAGATCGAGATTCACAACCTCCCAGTCGGGCCTGTTTTTCAGGATGTACTTGAGCAAGTTTGTCCCGATGAACCCGCAGCCGCCTGTCACTAATACCTTTGTCATGAACATGCTCCCCTTGTTGTACTCTATTGCTACTTGATCTTGTTCGCTCCGGATTTCTCGACCATATTACTCGCCTTGAGCAGAGATTCGATGGTCCCTGCATCGGTCCACCAGCCCTTAAGGGTAGACCACTCCATGGCTCCAGCTTCGATGTAGGCATTGTTTACATCGGTGATCTCCAGCTCTCCGCGCTCGGAAGGCTTGAGTCCTCCGATGATATCAAAGACCCGTGAATCGAACATATAGATACCTATAACAGCATACTTGCTCATGGGATCTTTCGGCTTTTCCTCGATACGAATTATCTTTTCCCCGTCAAAGACAGGTACACCGAACCGTTCAGGGTCCGGGACCTCCTTGAGCATAATCCTGGCTCCTCCACCCTGGGCCTTGTATGCCCCTACCGCATCGATAATATTGTTTTCTATGATGTTGTCTCCCAGGACAACACAGATGGGCCTGCCTTCCGCAAACGCCTCGGCCAGACCCAAAGCCTCGGCAATACCACCCTCTCCTTCCTGATAGGCATAATGAATCCTGCTGAGACCGAAATCTTTCCCGTTGCCCAGCAGACGCAGAAATTCTCCGGCATTATTACCTCCGGTGACAACCATAACCTCCTTGATCCCGGCTTTGGTGAGCGCCTCTATGGGGTAATATATCATGGGTTTGTCATACACCGGGAGCAGATGCTTGTTGGTAACCTTTGTAAGCGGTAACAGCCTGGTCCCCAATCCGCCAGCAAGAACAACGCCTCTCATCGTGTAGTCCTCCTCTTTATGCCATTTATTGAAATAAGGCCCTCTTGGGTCTCTTCTTGCGAGTTTCTATCCCGCCTGTGCAGTCATGATCATCGTGGTATTCTACCCCGATCAGGTAAAGTCCCTGCGGAGGTGCCGTGGGCCCTGCGCAGGACCTGTCTCGGCCGTCCAATATCCTTCCCATATCTTCAGCTTTAAGTTTCCCTTTCCCGATCAGCAGCATCGTTCCTATGATGTTTCTTACCATATGCCGCAGGAAGCCGCTACCCTGGATATAGAAGAAAACCCTGTGTGCGCGGGAAAAGACATCCGCAGAAAATATCTTTCTCCGGGTGGTCTTTACCGAAGAGCCTGCCCCCATAAAAGCGGTAAAATCATGCTCGCCTAAAAGATACGCGGCAGACCTGTTCATAGCTGAAATATCAAGCCCCCCATCAATGTGCAAGACATATCTTGCACTAAAGGGACTGGAAACAGGGGATGTGTCAATAATATATACATACTTCTTTGATTTCGCCATAAACCGCGCATGGAAATCATCCCTTGCCTCTTCAACAGATATGATGGAAATCTCATTGGAAAGGGAAGCATTCAATGCACGCAAAAGACCCTCAACCGGGATAGTTGAATCCGTGTGCACATTAACCACCTGGCCAAGGGCGTGAACACCTGTATCCGTGCGGCCGGACGCGATAGTTCGAGCCCTGTGTCCCAAAAGCTTTTCTAAGGCATTCTCCAGTGTGGCCTGGACGGTTCTGCCCCCGGACTGCCGCTGCCATCCCAGGAATCCTGTACCGTCGTATGCCAGTGTGATCTTAAGATTTCTCATCTTAGGCATTGTTTTTGCACAAACATATACGATAAAAGAAGAAAGAGGCAAGGACAATCATGATATCTTTTGATTTGAGGAGCTTGCACCGCACCTATAGGGAAAGAAATATCACCTGTAAATTAGGAGATATATCCGTTAGTGGTACTACAAGTTATATCTCGTCCAGGGAGTTTATTCTTATGATTCCCACACCAAGAATAAAGCTGTGCATGCTCGAAATGCTGAACAAAGATGTCATCCTTGAAATCGAAAATGTAACTCTCGACGGCTCAATCAAGTGGTATACCATTGAGTGCGATTATTACTGCATCGGTATCGGCATACACAAGACAGATGTCCCTGTTTGGAAAAGACTCCTTTCAGAAACCACTGCCGATATAGTGAATCCAGGGATAAATCACGCACAGGTTTGATGCTATAGAATGGTTATCTCTTTGATATCTTGCTGATCCATCTTCCCCAAGGAAACCAGCGTGAGCCTCTCCCGGGTAAAGATGTCGTTTGCCAGTGCGATGATATCATCAAGGCTGACAGCCTGAATCTTTTGAATTACCTCTTCTACGCTGACCTCGCGATTATAATAAATCTCGTTCTTGGCAAGAGAAGACATCCTGCTTACCGTGCTTTCTCGAGAAAGCAGGAGATTTCCCTTTATCTGAGCCTTCACATCGTCAATGCTTTCGTCTTTAAGAGCCCCTTGCTTGATCCTTATCATCTGCCGGCCTATAATCTCAAGGGTCTTGCGAATATTATCGGGGGTTGTCGCGGCGTACATGGCAAGGACACCGCAATCACGGTAAGAACTCAGATATGAGTATATGGCATAGACCAGCCCGAGCTTTTCCCTTGCTTCCTGAAAAAGCATGGAGCTCATAGACCCACCGAGCATGGTATTGAGAAGAATATAGGTCCATCGTCTTTCATCGTTCATGGCCGAACCGACAGTGCCAAGATTGATGTGAACCTGCTCTATATCCCTGTAGTAAGCCTTCGTGCATCCCGTAGGCTTGGGGCAGATTGAATCCTCTTGTATCAGGCAATGCGATTTTATACCGTCAAAACGGGTTGCAACAAGATCCTCGATCCTTGCATGCTCTACATTGCCTACCGCGGCAATGACAATGGATCTGCTCTGATAGAACTGTTCGATAAATTCGAATATGTGCTCCTGCCTGAAGGAACTCACTGTCTCTGAAGAGCCGAGAATCGACGTCCCCAGGGGGGAGTTCGGGAAAAAGGCGTCTGCAAAGAGATCTGTAATATAATCATCCGGGGCGTCTTCCGTCATGCTTATTTCTTGCAGAACGACCTTCTTTTCCTTCTCGAGTTCTTCAGGGTCTATCCTGGAATCAAGAAACAGGTCAAACAGGACATCAGCGGCCTTGTCGAGATGCTCATCGAGCACCCTGGTGTAATAGACCGTATACTCCTTGGCTGTCTGCGCGTTGAGAACACCGCCGAGGGCATCTATCTCCCGGGCTATCTGAACAGCACTCCTTTTCCCTGTACCCTTGAAAAGCATGTGCTCGGTAAAATGGGCTATCCCAAGATGCCCCGAAGGGTCATGCCTGGAGCCTACCTTTACCCATATGCCAAGAGATACCGAGCGAACCTCGGACATCGTCTCGGTAATTATCCGTATACCGTTATCAAGAACAGAGGAACGAACCATGCAGTATCAGCTGATCGTTTCGTTAAGTGCTTCTTTTCTGCTGAGACGCACCTTCCCGGTTTTGCTGTCTATGCCGATGACTTTTACAATGATCTCATCGCCCTCACGGACAACATCTCTGACCTTTTCGACCCTCTCGTTGGCAAGCTGTGATATATGAACGAGGCCCGACTCTCCCGACGGAAAATCAACAAACGCGCCAAAGTCCATTATCTTCGCTACCTTGCCGCTGTAGACACGCCCTATCTCCAGTTCTTCGGTAAGGATATTGATCATGTCCACAGCCATCTTTGCGTGATCCTCGTCCGGGGAAAAGATATCCACGCGGCCGGAATCGTCAATCTCGATCTTGGTGTCTGTTTTGGTGGTAATCTCTTTTATCATCTTCCCGCCCGGACCGATTATGTCCCGAATTTTATCCGGGTTAACCTGAAGTGTATAAACCCTGGGCGCATAAGGAGAAATCTCCTGTTTCGGCGCGGATATACTTTCATTCATCTTTTCGAGGATAAACAGCCTTCCGATTCTTGCCTTTTCAAGGGCCTCCCCAAGGACCTCTCTCGGAAGCCCGGATATCTTGATATCCATCTGGAGGGCCGTTACCCCGTCGGCGGTTCCTGCCACCTTGAAGTCCATATCGCCGAGGTGATCTTCATCACCCAGGATATCAGAGAGGATCATGTATTCATCTTCTTCCTTGATCAGGCCCATGGCAATACCTGCAACCGGCTTTTTCAAGGGTACGCCTGCATCCATAAGCGACATGGAGCCTCCGCAGACCGTTGCCATTGAAGACGACCCGTTGGATTCGAGTATCTCGGATACCAGCCTGATGGTGTAAGGGAAGGTCCCTTCATCCGGCAGCACCTGGCTCAAGGCTCGCTCTGCAAGGTTGCCATGTCCGATCTCTCTCCTGCTCGGCCCACGGAGCATCCTCGCCTCTCCGACACAAAACGGCGGGAATGAATAGTGAAGCATGAAGGCCTTTGTTGTTTCGCCGAGCAGGGTCTCTACCCTCTGTTCATCCCGAGGGGTCCCCAGCGTGGTTGTGGCAAGTGCCTGGGTCTCTCCTCTGGTGAAAAGTGCAGAACCATGTGTCCTTGGCAGTATTCCAACCTTGCATTCGATGGGCCTGATTTTATCGAAGGTTCTTCCGTCGATGCGTATCTTTTTCTCCCGCATAATACGGCGCAGCGTTTCCTTTTCCACTTTGTCAATCGTCATCCCTACGAGGGCCTTTTTCTCATCGGCATCATCGGAAAAATGTTCGATCGTCTCTTTACGGAGCCGTGCAGTAAGGTCCTGCCTGGTCTGTTTATCATGAGAACCTGCAATGATCTCCTCGAAACGCTTTTCGGCAAGAGCTTTTATCTCGGCGTAAAGCTCTGGGGCTTCCGGTATCGAAGGATGCTCCCTCTTTTCTTTTCCAGCAACAGCCCTGAGCTCTTCTATTGCCTCAATGACCTCCAGAATACGGGTATGGGCAAAGGATATGGCATCAATGATCGTCTTCTCGGGAAGTTCTTTTGCCTCGCCTTCCACCATTACAATCGCATCCCTTGTACCGACCACCAGCAATTCCATCTGGCTGTTTTCAAGCTGTGCGACAGACGGATCTATGACGAATTCCCCGTCGATCAGGCCCACCCGTGCACCGCCAATGGGACCGTCAAAGGGTATGCTCGAAACGTGCAGCGCCGCTGATGCGCCGTTTATAGCCATAACATCAGGCGTGCAATCAGGGTCCGCCGATAGCACCATTGCTATCACCTGGAGCTCATTATAAAAACCTTTGGGAAACAATGGTCGGATCGGTCGGTCTATACACCGCGCCGTAAGAATCTCCTGCGTGCCTGGCCTTCCATCCCGTTTGATGAAACCGCCCTTTATCCTTCCGGCGGCATAGCTCATTTCCTGATATTCCACGACAAGCGGGAGAAAATCCATACCTTTGCGTTCTTCCTTCGAGGCCGTCGCCGTAACCAGAACAACACTGTCCCCTTGATATACAAGTACTGCGCCATTTGCCTGTCTGGCAACATCGCCTACGGAAAAGATAAGCGGTTTGCCCGAACCTTTGGTTTCTACTTTCATATTTTACCCTACTTCCTGAGACTGAGTTCCTGTAATAATTCACGGTACCGCTTGATGTCACGGTCCTTGATATAATTCAGCAGCCGTCTCCTCTGCCCTACAAGCATCAAGAGCCCTCTCCTCGAATGATGATCCTTCTTGTGAATCTTGAAATGCTCTGTAAGATCATTGATCCTTTTTGTCAGGATAGCTACCTGAACATCCGGTGATCCTGTATCGCTATCATGCGTTTTAAACTTATCAATAATACCTTTTTTCTCATCAACACTTAAACCCACTTCTTTTTCCTCCTAATCGAGCTTACTCCTTGTTTAGGAATATTTGTCATTGTTTGTTAGCACACCCATGATTCTGCTGTAAATAGCTAATAAGGCTGAAACCCCCGTTCAATGTAACCCCATATGCCCTCAAAGGGTTGAGATCTTGCAATACACAGCAACCGCATGTCGGTATTCAGCATAGCCACATAACTCCCCTGTTTGACGTTTACGTCATCCAGCAGCCAGGAAACCTGAATGGGATTGCCGTCCAAGATGCCGCTTTCTCCGGTGCGAGTAACCCTAACCTTCGGTATGTGGAGAGCCGAGGAAAGAGGTATTATAACATCCTCCCCGTTCGACACCTTTTCTCTAAGGGCATCAATGGTACTTGCGTCGTCAAGATGAAACCCTTCCGACTTGAACCGTCTGAGTTCGCGCAGGTAACCGCCATAACCCAGATATGCGCCCAGGTCCCTGGCGATGGAGCGGATATATGTACCGCGGGAACAGACGATCCTTGCATTAATCCAGTCCGGGCCATATTCAAGAATATCGGTATTTTCAATATAGACCTGTTTAGGCCTTGGCTGCACATCCTGGTTCTCCCTTGTAAGCTTGTACAGTGGCTTGCCGTTGAATTTCTGGGCGCAATACCTAGGTGGGACCTGATTGATCCATCCTTTGTTTTGCTCGAACCACTGCCTGGACTTTTCGATATCGATGGACACATTACAAAAACGCCTTGTGGGCGTCCCGGTTACATCATCGGTATCAGTGCTCATATCAAATCCGATAGTCGCTACATATTCTTTTTCATGTGCGTGCATAAACGGGAGCAATTTTGTCCCCTGACCGACACCTATGCACAAAAGACCTGTAGCGAACGGGTCAAGCGAGCCGAAGTGTCCGGCCCTCTTTACCTTGAGCATGCCCATAACCCGGTCCAGCGCTTTTCGGGAGGTGATACCTTCTGGTTTATCGATGAGAATTATCCCTTGTTTACCCACTTTAATCCTTCTTCAATAACATCTTCGATTTTTTCACTGGCCCGGCCTTTCAGGGTAATCCCGGCAGCCCTTTCATGGCCTCCGCCTCCGAAGGCCCTGGCAGTACGCAGTGCGGATTGACCTGTCTTGCTCCTCATGGAACAGTGCACAGTATCCGGGTTCAGTTCCTTTAGAAATATTACGAGTTCGGCCCCGGCCAATGAAGCCATTTCCTCGACAATTCCTGATGCATCATCGGGCCTGGCCTTTATCCTTTTCAATTCGGCAAGGCTGATATAACTTGCATATACACCGTCGTTTATCATCATCCTGTCCATAACCATAGAAAGAAGATGATAGTACGTCAATGATTTGCTTCTGCGCACCCTATAGGCGATAAGATTGGGGTCTGCTCCCCCACGGGTGAGCTCATAGGCTATCCTGAACACCCTCGGTGTTGTATTTACATGGATAAACCCCCCGGTATCTCCAAAAATCCCTAGATACAGATTTGACGCCATTGCCTGCGTAATCTCTATCTCCAGTGCACGCAACAGATCATAAACCATCTCTGAGGCTGAAGATTTTCCAGGATCTATCCAACAGGTCATTCCTGCTGTTATATCTGTCTTGTGATGGTCAACGATAACAATCTCTCCCCTGGGATGAAACCCGCCAAGCATATTCATGTCTGATACATCTAAAAGCAAGGATATCTGGGGCTTCACATCCTTCTGATTCTTCGGAGCAGATGTAAACAACAAAGAATCGGGGATCGGCGTCGGATAGACGATTTTGACCTTCTTCCCCATAGAGAGCAACCCAAAGGCCAAAGCCCTTGAGGAACCCACTGCATCTTCATCAGGCCCTTCATGGGTTACTATCTCAAATCTCTCATTGTTCCTGAGGATATCAACTACCAGGTTTTTCATCTTTTTCTATATCTTCCAGTATACTGTCTATCTTGGATCCATATTCAAACGAGGTATCATACTGAAACGAAAGGACAGGAACATTCTTGAGGCGGAGCATCTTCCTCAGCTCATGGCGCAGATATCCCGCAGAACTGTCTAGCCCCTGCTGCGCCTGGTCTCTGTTATCTTCGTTATGGATACAGAAAAATACGCGTCCGATCTTCAGATCCATGCTCACATCTACACCTGTTATCGTAACGCCATCAATCCTCGGGTCCTTTATCTTCCTGTGTATCATTTCAGCTATGGTTCGGGCGAGAAGATCACCTACCCTTGCCTGTCTCTTTGTCACCAGCTTCATAAATGAATAATCTCCGCTTTGCTGTTCATTGTTTCCACACCTGGAAACTCACACAAAAACCGCGAGAGTTTGTCTATGACGGAATTGATATACGCGGAATCATTGCTTACCAGGGCAATGCCGATCGTGGCCGCCTGCCATTTATCCTGGTCATCAACCTCGGCGACGGAGATATTCATTCGGGTAATACGATCCTTGATGGATTTTAACACTTTGCGTTTATCCTTCAACGATCGTGCACCCAAAACCTTCAATCTTACCTCATAGGCTCCGATCACCACGAGGGCTCGATCTCCATCTTCTTTTGGGTATAACTTTCTATGATATCGCCGATTTTAAGATCGTTGAAACTGCCCAAACCTATTCCACACTCATATCCGGAGCCAACCTCTTTGGCGTCATCCTTAAACCTCCGCAAAGAGTCCACTCTCCCTTCATAAACTATCACATTATCCCTGAGGATTCTTGCCTGAGCCCCGCGAGTTATTGTGCCCTCGGTCACCATACAGCCCACAATTATACCGATCTTCGGGACCTTGAACAGGTCGCGGACCTCTGCCCTTCCCTGTATGACCTCTTCGTAGACCGGTTCCAACATCCCCCGCAGGGCCTGTTTGATGTTATCGATAAGATCATAAATGACCGTATAGAGTCTTATGTCCACTGAATATTTTTTGGCAAGAGCCCTGGCTTTGGGTTCGGGACGTACATTGAAACCAACAACTATTGCCATGGACGTTGATGCCAGCAGAACATCATTTTCCGTTATACCACCTACTGCGGAGTGGATGACATTGATGCGCAGATCTTCTCCTGAATCAATACCGTTAAGAGACGCGACTATTGCTTCGACAGTGCCGTGAACATCCCCCTTGATAATAAGATTCAATTCTTTCAGATTGCCTTCGTGGACCTGATTGTACAGGTCTTCAAGCGTAACCTGCCCCTTGGGTTCCTGGTTTTGCTGCTTTGACATCTCTTCATTTTCATTCATATACGAGATGATCTCTTTGGCCTTTTTCTCGTTGGGTACAATGAAAAAGGTATCTCCCGATGACGGAAGCTCATTCAATCCGATTATCTCCACCGGTGTGGCTGGACCGGCCTGGACTATCGGCTCTCCTCTGAAATTATACATGGCACGAGCTTTGCCCCAGGAAGATCCTACTATAAACACATCCCCGGTATTCATCAGTCCTTGCTGAATAAGGACAGTTGACATTGGACCTCGATTTTTATCCAGTTTTGATTCCAGAACCACCCCACGAGCGGCCCCTTTCGGGCTTGCCTTGAGATCCAGGATCTCCGCCTGAAGCAGGATCATCTCCAGGAGGTCATCGATGCCGATATGTTTCAGCGCCGATACATCCACAAAGATGGTATCCCCTCCCCAGTCTTCAGGGACAAGACCCATCTGCGACAACTGCTCCTTCACACGCTGCGGATTTGCATTTGATTTGTCGATTTTATTGACGGCAACCAACAGAGGTATCTTTGCCGATCGTGCATGGTTTATTGCCTCTTTGGTCTGATCCATTACCCCGTCATCCGCAGCAACAACCAGAACGACAAAGTCCGTTACCTGTGCGCCTCTCGATCTCATTGAGGTAAACGCCTCATGCCCGGGTGTATCGATAAAGGTGATGAGCTTGCCCTTGCAGTTGGCCTGGTAAGCGCCTATATGCTGGGTTATACCCCCGTACTCACTATCGATTACATTGTCCTGCCTGATGGCATCAAGGAGGGATGTCTTTCCATGATCGACATGACCCATTACCGTAACAACAGGGGGTCTGGTCTGTAATTCATCCGGCTCATACATGGGCACGCTGAAGTAGGTATCCTTTATCTCGTCTTTTGCCTCCTCGGCCTCGAAGCCCATCTCGGAAGCAAGAAGCAGCGCCTCTTCTGCGGTAATATACTGGTTTTGATTTGCCATTACACCAAGGGCCATCAATGCCTTGATAACATCGGAAACCTTGATGCCCATCTCTTTAGCGAGATTGAGTACTGTGATGCTCCTTCCGATGCGGAGCTTTCTCTTTTTTGCAG
>DSAD01000080.1 GCA_011372875.1 Deltaproteobacteria bacterium | reverse complement strand
CGACGGGTGTGCTTGTTGTCACGGCACTTGTGCTTACGGCCTTCACGTCTTCATCTGCGTCCGAAGGCGCGGCTCTGGCATATCAGAGCGCGAACAAGGCATATGTTGAACTCTGCAGGGATTCTTCTGCAAGAAAATCCAGGACCAACTGGCTTCAGGTGATCAATGAGTTTTCAGTCGTGTTCAGGAATCACCCCAAATCGCGTTATGCACCGAGTGCCAGGTACAGGACAGCCGGTCTTTATGAACAGCTTTACGGCTATTCCGGAAGGAAAGGCGATCTCGAGGACGCCGCCAGTGTGTATCTCGATCTTGTAAAGAGATATCCACAAAGCACCCTGGCTGACGATGCCCTTTATAAGACGGCAGGTATCTATACCAGGCTCGGCAGAGAAGATAAGGCCGTCGCATTGTACAGGAAGATCGTCAGCCAGTATCCCGGCGGTGATATGGTGGCCTCGGCCCGCAAAGAGCTGAAATCGGTTCAGGTTCAGGAGCAGCCGATAAAAGGTTCTTCATCCCATGCTACTGTCAAGAAGGTAAGGCAATGGTCGAACAAGGATTATAATCGTGTCGTCATAGACCTTGAAAAGGAAATCCCGTTTTCCACCATGACACTTGGGCCGGACAAGAATGCCGGCCGACCGGACAGGCTTGTCATAGACCTCGACAACGCAAGGACACTCCCTGGTGCCCAATACAAAACCAGTGTTAACGAGGGCATACTCTCGGATATCCGCCTCTCACAGTTCAACAGGGACAAGGTCAGGGTAGTGCTTGACCTTACCGGGAAACCCTACTACGAGACCTTTATCCTTCAGGATCCGCCCAGGCTCGTAATCGATGTAAGCAGCAACAGGAAATCCATTAAGGATGTCGCTTCTTACCAGAGCAATATCAAGAAGGTTCGATCCGGAACGCCCACGATCATGCCCACGGACATGCCGTCTATCGCAAGCCAGTTCTCTCTGAAGGTTTCGCGTATTGTCATAGATCCAGGGCACGGTGGAAAGGATCCGGGGGCACTGGGTCCGGGAGGGATCAAAGAAAAGGACATAACCCTTGCCATTGGAAAACTCCTTGCGAAGCGTCTCAAGCAGGAGGGCTTCGAGGTCTATCTTACCAGACAGACCGATGTTTTTCTCACTCTGGAAGAGCGCACCACCTTTGCAAACAGGAAAAAGGCGGACCTGTTCATCTCAATCCACGTAAATTCCAATGTAGATACCTCGGTACGTGGTATTGAAACCTATTTCCTCAACCTCACTACCGATGCATCCGCTATCGAGGTGGCTGCCCGTGAAAATGCCACCTCATCAAAATCCATAAGCGATCTTCAGCTGATCATAAACGACCTTATGCTCAATTCAAAGATCAATGAGTCGTCCAAATTCGCGGACAGCGTTCACAAGTATGTCATGTCATCGGCAAAGAATGTGGGGTACAGAGGCAGGGATCTCGGCGTCAGGCAGGCACCTTTCTATGTCCTGCTCGGTGCGCAGATGCCTTCGATCCTGGTCGAACTGGGGTTTATCACGAATTCAACAGACCTCTCCCTTCTGAGAAAGGAGACCTACCAGAAGACCATGGTCGATGGTATTGCAAAGGGGATAAATAACTATATAATGAATACTACATACGCATATAGGGGGAGGACCCGATGAAACGCCTTGTACTGATATGTATGCTGACTTTGATTGCGCTTCCCCTTTGGGCTGATTACGGTCTGAGCAATGTAGTGACGAAACAGATTAACCGGAGCAGCCAGGCTGCAGAGCCGATCAAAATGCCCGTGCAGGAGGTTGTACCGAAACAGACCGCGAAGCCTTCAGTCTCCTATACCAAAACCGTGTATTATCCCTACACTATCCATACGTCTTCATGGCAGGATCCTTCGGCTGCAAAACAACAGGTCGAGAAGATAGCCCCGAAGCTGGAAAAGGTGTTTATCACCAAGATCGATCTTGGTGCACCCGGGATCTGGTACCGGGTGGATTATGGAGCGTTTCCTGCGATCAAGGAAGCAGTAGCAAGGCTCAGGGAACTGGTGGCGGAAAAGGTCATAGAACAGGGGGCGTTTGTGGGCAGCGCTGTGCCTTTTGCCATTGAAGTCGGTATGTACGACAGTCTGGAAAAGACCGAAAAGGTTGTCCGTGAGCTTAAGCAGAATGACATAAGCACGTATGTGCTGAAAGAGGACAATACCATCTACAGGCTTCTTTGCGGTGCATATCCGGATGCAAAGAGCGCCTCTCCCGCATATAATGACTTGAAGGCCCTGGGCTTTAATCCTAAAATAATGAAGAGATGAGCCATGCATTGATAGATTCCTATGTCGAGTATCTCACGGTTGAGAGATCGGCCCCGGAAAATACTATCACTGCCTATGAAAATGATCTGCGGCAATTTGTCTCATGGCTTGAAGAAAACGCTACAACAGTTGACCAGGTCCACAGGGCGGATCTTGCCCATTATACCTCGTACTGTACCAAGAGAAAGCTCAAGACTACAAGCATCTGTAGATCCCTTTCGACGATACGCCAGTTTTACCGGTTTCTTCTTGATGAAGGGGTAGTTCATGCCGATCCTACCCGTGATATGGCTTCGCCCAAAAGGGGGAAATACCTTCCTGATATCCTGAGCATGGAAGAGGTGGAATCCCTGCTGTCTTCTCCCAATGTTTCCACTCCCCTGGGCATCAGGGACAAGGCAATGCTGGAGATTCTCTACGCCACTGGGCTTCGGGTAACCGAACTGGTGGGATTGAAGATAAACAATCTCAATATGAACGTTGGTTTTCTCATCTGTCTTGGCAAAGGAAACAAGGAAAGGCTCGTTCCCATGGGAGAGACAGCGCAACGATGGGTGGGCGAGTATATTCTCACGGTCAGACCTTCCCTTGTCAAGGCATCATCCGATGTGCTTTTCTGCTCGAACAGGGGTTCGGCAATGACCAGGCAGAATTTCTGGTACATGATCAAGAGGTACGCCCATACAGCGGGCATATTCAAATCCATCTCTCCACATGTTCTTAGGCATTCATTTGCAACACACCTGCTTGCAGGCGGTGCGGACCTCAGGTCACTCCAGATGATGCTCGGGCATGCCGATATATCAACAACACAGATATATACCCATGTCACTGCCGTCAGGCTCAAGGAGATACATGAGAAGTATCACCCGAGAGGATAGCCCATGGAGGTAATTACCTCACATATTCAGGCAGATTTTGATGCGTTTGCTTCAATGGTAGCCGCCAGGATGCTCTACCCTGAGGCCATGCTCGTCTTTCCGGGCGCTCAGGAAAAAAACCTGCGGGATTACCTTGTAAATGCACCTGAAGAGATAAGCGGGCATATTATAAAGCTGAAAAGCATCAATCTTGAGGAGATAACCCGCCTCATCGTTGTCGATACCAGACAGTTGTCCCGTATCGGGGATTTTTCCCGTATTATAGGCAGGCAGGGGGTCGAGGTTGTTATATACGACCATCATCCTTCTAGTGATGACGATATTCAGGGCAATATAGAGCATTTAAGGGAACTCGGTTCTAATATTGCGCTTATGATCGATATACTCAAGGAGAAAGGCCTGAGCCCCAGTCCGGTACAGGCGACTGTGATGGCAATGGGCGTGTATGAAGACACAGGTTCGCTCCTGTTTCCCTCCACACAGCCTGAGGACTGCTTGTCCCTGGCCGATCTTCTCAGGTGGGGCGCGGATCTGAAGGAGATATCGCATGCCATAGTCAGGGAGCTCAGCCCGGAACAGGTCCATGTGCTCGATCAGCTTATCAAGAACGCCTATGTCCTCCATGTGGGCGGTATCGATGTGCTGTTTACGAGGTCTGAGTCAGCAGTTTATGTGGAAGACTTCGCCATGCTTGTCCATAAGCTCAGAGGCATGTTTGAGGCCGATGCAATGTTTGCCCTCGGCCTCATGGGCGAGCGGATCTATCTTGTAGCGCGCAGCACTGTTTCCCAGGTCAATGCCTCGGAGATAGCATCGTATTTTGGCGGCGGAGGACATCCTACCGCAGCAGCGGCATCAATCAAGGACTCCACGCTTGATCAGGCGGAAAGCAAGCTGATAAAGATCATAAAGAAAGAGACGAGACCCCGTATTACTGCACGGGACATCATGACCTTTCCCGTAATATCACTGGGCATGAATGCAACCATCGACGAGGCAAGTGCTGTACTCAACAGATACAACATCAATGCGGTCATTGTTAAATCCCGGGACAGTCGTGTTGTAGGGCTCATCTCCCGGCAGGTGGTTACCCGTGCCCAGGGGCATAATCTTGGCGGGTCGATGATCAAAGACTACATGATCCGGGACTTCAAATTTGTACATGGGGATGCACCGATATGGGAAATCCGCACCCTCGTGATCGACGGAAACCAGAGGCTTCTCCCGGTTATAGATTCCAAGGTGGCCATCGGTGTGATCACCCGGACGGATCTTATGAGAATCATGCACGAGAAAATGGCAAAGGTCGAAGGTATAGAGCAACGGATGCCCCAGAAGAAGATCCTCAGAGGGCTGATGGAAGAGCGTCTTCCAAGGGAACTCTTCAGTATACTCCTGCAGGCGGGGTCGCTTGCCGCAACACAGGGTTGCAATGTTTACCTGGTAGGCGGCATTGTACGGGATATGATCCTGCGTATCGAGAACTTTGATATAGACCTGGTGGTCGAGGGTGATGGGGTTGTCTTTGCCAAGGCCTTTTCGTCGTGGCTTGGCGCTCGCTGCGCAGTCCATGAAAAATACAAGACAGCAGTCATCACCCTTGAAGATGGAACCCATCTGGATATTGCTACTGCCCGGCTGGAATACTATAAGAACCCGGGCGGGTTTCCCGTTGTTGAACAATCCACCCTCAAGCTGGATCTCTACCGGAGGGATTTTACCATCAATACCATGGCTATATGTTTGAACTCCCAGCGTTTCGGAGAGCTTATAGATTTCTTCGGTGCTCAAAGGGATATAAAGGAGAAGCGGATACGGGTACTCCATGCTATGAGTTTTGTGGAAGACCCGTCTCGAATCTTAAGGGCTGTAAGGTTTGAACAGCGCTACGGTTTCTCTCTGGGCAAACAGACGAGTTCTCTGGTTAATTCAGCGGTAAAATCAGGCCTTTTAAGGGATATGCAGGGCAGGCGTATCTCTCATGAGATCCGGCAGATGCTTTCCGAGGACAACCCTTTAAAGGGAATGGACAGATTGAGGGATCTGGGTGTGCTCTCCGCCATTCATCCCGAACTTCTGTTCGATGCCGGGATCAGGGATAATTTCATTCAGATCAGAGAGACGCTTTTGTGGTTCAACCTTCTCTATACCCGCGAGACATGCTCGGCCTGGTTCATATATGTGCTTGCGCTCATAGATCACATGAAACCCAAAAAGGTGATAGCCATAAGTGAGAGTCTGGGGCTTACAAACGAAAATGCCCGCAGGATCCTTTCATCAAAAGCCAACGTGAATATCCTTCTCAAGGGTTTTGTAACTGTGCAGGATCTTTCTCCCTCGGATATCGTGAGAATTCTTGAAAAGGCGGATCTCGAAGAGACGCTTTACGCCATGTCCAAGACAAAGAGTCCCGAGGTCAAGGCCATGATATCCTCCTACATTACCACATGGAGATACTACAAGCCGCCGATTACCGGCAAAGACCTTCTCTCCATAGGTTTTATCAGGGGGAAATATCTGGGTGATTGTCTGCGCCTGATCAGGGACAAGGGGCTTAACGGTGAGATCAGGGATTTCAACGAGGCTGTAGCGTTTGCCCAGACAATGCTGCTCGGTCAGAATGTGTCCAAAACCAAACAGTTGACGAACAAGAAGTAGTACGGTAGGGATATAAAAGTCTGGATTCGGGGGTGTAGCTCAGATGGGAGAGCGTCGCGTTCGCAATGCGAAGGTCGGGGGTTCGATTCCCCCCACCTCCACTGAATAAAAAAGGCCGGTGACATTTCCTTTTGACGTTGAGCAGGGTAACCCGCCAAGGTCATGACCTAGGTCAATCCCTGCAAGCGGGCTCCTGCTGTCGATCGATCTGCCAAGCGGTCAGTTGTCGAGTATGTTGAGTGCTTCTCCCTTGTCCATATCCATGATGTAGTCGATGCCGCTGATGCGTGATGCATCGGGGGTGAGGGCGGTTATGTCGTTGCGGGAGATGTTATCGATGGAGAACTTTCTGCTCCCGGCCATGATCTGGCGAAGACCCTGGGAGAGACGTTCATAATAGGTATACAGACCCAGTGCACCGGTGGGCAGTTTATCAAATTCATCACTGCCGATTTCTTTCCTGAGGGATGAGGCAGTCACGAAGATCTCATCCTTTGAATTGCCGAACCGCTCGATGTACACGGGAACCTGCAGGTCATCTATGGTTCGGCCGATTGTTTTTCCAACCATGGCTGCGGCAATGGGGCCACGTGCCATGCCGATGAGTTTGACAAACGGTGCGCCCAGGGCAAGGCCCTTGAAGATGTGATCCTCGAAGGAGAATCCTCCGGCCAGTGCCAGTGTGGGAACATATGCACCCTTGCCGGCCAGATGCGATGCATACTGGTGAAGAAGGGAATGCAGTTCCACAGGGGGAACACCCCATTCATTCATCATCCGCCACGGGCTCATGCCTGTTCCGCCGCCCGCACCATCGACTGTAAGCAGATCGAGACGGTATTTTGAGGCAAAGGAGATCGCCCGGGCGAGATCTACAGGTCTGTATGCTCCGGTCTTGAGGAAGATGTACTTTGCTCCGGCCGCCCTGAGTTCCTCGATCCTTTTTGCAAAGGATTCCTCTGTTACCATGCCCACCCGGGAGTGGCGTTCGAACTCCTTGAAAGAGCCGCGCTCAAAGGCCTTGATAACCTCTTCGTCGAAGGGGTCGGGCAGAACGATATATCCTCGCTTGGCAAGCATCTGAGCCCGTTTCAGGTTCGGGATCTTGACCTCGCCGCCTATGTCTTTCGCCCCCTGTCCCCACTTCAGTTCAACACACTCCACGCCGAGTTTTTCGATTGCATACTCCTGCACGCCCAGACGGGTATCCTCGATATTGGCCTGTACGACGATGGCCCCATAGCCGTCACGCTGATAGTCCCGGTAGAGATTCACCCGTCGCTTGAGGTCGACGGTATCCACCACCCGGCCGTCTTTGAGAACAGCTTCCGGGTCCATGCCCACGACATTTTCCCCTATTGTCAGACCGGTACCAACCAGGGCAGAGCCGATGGCCAGGCCATCCCAGTTGTTCTTGGCTATGGCTGTCGAGCCTATGCCGGGTATGATCCAGGGGCAGTGGAACCTGATCCCCTTGTCCTTCCCGAATTCGACGTTCAGGTTCACGTTCGGAAATATTGCCCTGTCACTGTCCGCCTCTATTCCGTGTGCACCCACACAGGTACCCATAATATTGAAATGCGAATAGTCAACGGGGTAGCGCTTCTCTCCGGCTGTGGTTATGACACCGAACGGCTGGGGATAGATAACCTCATGCCCGCGGTATGCGGACTTTCCGATTTCGCACATGCCGATGCACCCGTCCACGCAGGTAACACACATACCCGAGGTCGGCACGACCGAATCTTCTGTCCTGTTTTTGGTGAGCGTTGCAGCCGAAGCATTTACCTTAGAGATGATCATATCATGTTACTCCTTTATCACGTCTTATTTTATTTCACAGGCAACACATGGTTCCATGTAGCACATCAGATTATTGTACCCTTCTTTTTCTATACAAGGAGGCCTCAGATTTGCACAGGCATTGCAGATGGCATGTTGGGGCTGATTGTAGGTGCATCGAAGCTGACATGCAGGACAGATGTACATACAGCCCCCACAGAGCCTGCAGACGTCAGAAGATATGTCGAAGGGTGTGCCGATGCTTCGGTTCTCTCCCCTCCCGCGGAAGCCAATGGCATGAGCCATCATCTGCTCGGAACACGTCCGTACGCACAGTCCGCACAGAATGCAGTCTTCATATTCCTGTTTGAAGCGCTGCTGGTGAACCCCATGTGCAGACGCAAGATCCTGGATGGTCTTTGACTGGGGACACGATGCCAGGAGCAGCTCGATGATCATACCTCGTGCCTTTAATACCCGCTGTGATGCAGTTCTTACCGTGAGCCCCTCCTCCACCGGATAAGTGCAGGAAGAAACCAGTTTCGATTTCGGTTCCTGCCCGATCTCCACGACGCAGAGCCTGCAGGCCCCGTAGGGGGAAAGCCCGTCATTGTGGCACAGTGTAGGAATGGGGAAACCGACAAACCGTGCCGCTTCCAGGATGGTCATCCCTTCCTCGACACGGACTTTCAAGCCGTTAATCGTCAGCGTAACCATGTTTTTTTCACCTCAGCCCTTCTCGCTCCTAGTGTATCTCTATTGCCTCGAATTTGCATATGCTTCTGCAGGCGCCACACCTGCTGCACCTGTCCTGGTCTATGACATGACGCTGTTTCTTCTCGCCCGTGATCGCCTGTTCCGGGCATGCCTTCACGCACGCGCCGCAGCCCGTGCAGAGATCATTGATGGTGAAGCTGATGAGCCCCTTGCATACCCCGGCAGGACAACGTTTGTGTTCGATATGTTCGAGGTATTCGTCCCTGAAATATTTGAGCGTGGACAGTACAGGATTCGGTGCAGTCTGACCAAGGCCGCACATGGTAACGTCCTTCAGGACAAGTGCAAGTTCCTCGAGGGTCTTCAGGTGATCCAGGGTTCCCCTTCCGGAGGCAATATCGTCGAGCAGTTCGAACATCCTCTGTGTTCCCTTGCGGCAGGGAAAACACTTGCCGCACGACTCGTCCTTGAGAAAGTTCATGAAGTATTTTGCCACATCGATCATGCAGGTATTTTCATCCATGACGATCATGCCGCCCGATCCCATGATGGAACCTGCCTGAGCAAGACTCTCGTAGCTGATCGGTATGTCGAACATCTTCTCAGGGATACAGCCTCCCGAAGGCCCCCCTGTCTGGACGGCCTTGATGCCGGCCTTGCCGGACTGTCCACCGCCGATATCGTAAATGATCTTACTGATCGGAGTGCCCATGGGCACCTCTACCAGTCCGGTGTTTTTTATCTTTCCCACGAGGCTGAAGATCTTCGTACCGGTATTCATCCGTCCGATCTTGGTATATTCCTGAACACTGTTTTTGAGTACAACCGGGATATTGGCCCAGGTTTCCACATTGTTGATGAGCGTGGGCTTGCCATGAATCCCTTTCTGGACCGGGAACGGGGGCCTCTGACGGGGCTCTCCCATCTTCCCCTCAATGGAGCGCATCAATGCTGTCTCTTCTCCGCACACAAAGGCGCCGGCCCCTTTTACCAGAGAGATGTCAAAGCTGAATCCCGTACCGAGGATGTTCCTGCCTAACAGCCCGAGGGCCCGGGACTGTTTAAGCGCATTGTTCAGGTGCTTGATGGCAAGGGGGTATTCGGTTCGTACGTACATTACTCCCTGGTCCGCTCCTGTGGCATAGGCACCGATGAGCATGCCCTCGACGATGCTGTGCGGATTACCCTCGAGCAGGCTGCGGTCCATGTATGCCCCTGGATCTCCCTCGTCGGCATTGCATACGATGTACTTTCCTTTTCCATCTGCCGCATCGGAGAGAAACTCCCATTTCAAGCCGGTGGGAAACCCTGCTCCACCGCGACCGCGGAGCCCGGAATCCTTGACCTCTTTGATAACCTGACGGGGCTCCATATCCGTAAGGAGCCGTACAAATGCGGAATATCCGCTGACTCTCAGATAGTCATATACGTCGAGGGGGTCGATCTTCTCGTTCTGCGAAAGGAGGAGCCTGGATTGATGACGGTAGAACGGAATGTCGTCCTGCCTGGTTATTTTCTGCCCGGTTTCCTCGTCGACGAATAAAAGATCTTCGACCACCTCTGCTCTCACCAAGGCGTCGATGATCCTTTTCATTCCCGTGATATCAACCCTTGGGTAGAATGTCCCGGCCGGTTCGATAAGCACCGATGGCTCCATCTCGCAGAAGCCGTGACAGCCGGTAATCCTCAGATGAATCTTGCCCTGGAGTTTTCTCTTGATGATCTCGCGCTGGGCGGTGCGGACAAGGTCCGACGCCCCGCTTGCCTGGCCGCAGGTGCCAGCAGGGATGATTATGGTTGGGATATCGGCGTTGTAGTCTGAGTAAAGTCGCTTCTGCAGTGCTGTGAAGTCTTCTCTTGAGCGTAGATAGTCCATGATATTATCCTAAGATGTGCTCTCTGGACTCGCCAGTGTGTTCATCGCGCCGGTGGTGACCGTTCAGAGAGATCTCGCTGTTGTTGCATCCCCAGAGTGTACACATGAGGAGGGAGCCTCCTCCCAGAAAACCGAGCTTTACCATGGGGGAGCCGCAGTCAAAGCAGGCTGTCTTTCCGACGAGTTCTGCATGGCACTGTGGGCAGAATAATTTCACCGTGGTATCGGCTGCGATGGGGTGTTCGGATTCAAGGCAATGACTTCCGTACAGGCTCGACATCCTCACCCAGCCCCGCATTTCGTTGAAGGAATACCCAAGCGATATGGCCGGATAATCCTCGATAGGATTCTGTTCGTCCATCAGGCTGTGGTTACAGTGAGGGCAGTACACCTCGACGGGGAACAGGCGGTCTTCCCTGTCGCCCGGCTCTTCGACGAACCCGGACTTGATTTTGGGGAGAATCTTTTTTACATCCTGTCTTTTTACATTGGAGAAATAATGGCCATCCGCCAGGACGATCGGCCCGAGGGCGCACGTCCCCAGACAGTTTACCGTCTCAAGCGTGAATTCCCCGTCCTGAGTGGTTTCACCGGGCCTGAGTCCCAGCTGTAGGGTGAACTCATCCACGATCCCAGGTGCGGAGCGTACATGACAGGCAGTGCCCATACAGACGGATATGTGATGTTTTCCTCTGGGCTTGAGGCTGAAGGCCTTGTAAAAGGTAGCGACCCCGTAAATGTCTACAAGACTGCGGCCTGTTTCCCCGGCCACGATCCTCAATGCTTCCTCGGGAAGATAGTGATATCTGTCCTGGATATCCTCAAGGATCGAGATGAGGGCCCCCAGTTCACCTTTATGATTACTGACAATCTCTTTAATATATTCCGGACTCATACTGTTTCTTCCTCCACAAGACGGATTGTTGCTTTTCCTGTTCTGCGACAGCGTCCCATCATGCGTACTCTTCACAGTGCCATACGCCTCCCGCAGGTTTGAGAAAACTGCATACCTTGCGGTGTATACAATTGCTGCACAACCCCATGGCATGATGGGGCGACTTGTTTGTCAAGCTATTCGGATTGTGTCTGGGCGCTCTCCCCGTGCCGGGAAAAATTATTGCCTTCCTGACCTTGTGCGTGGCATCAGCCGTCTGATATTCCTCGCAGTAATAAACACTTTCGATCTGGTTTTTGGCGAACATGCAATCATCTGAGAATTTACAGGTCGAACAGAGCCCGTCGGAATTGATGTTGTCTTGCATGCTATCTCCCCGTGTTTTTCACATCCTTATCGCTAAGGGCAAGATGCATGCCACCTGCTTGCAACTAGATTTGCCGTGGCCTCATATCTGCGGGGCCAGGTATGCCGATATCCAGTACATTGATTATACGTGTTTTATCGGATTGCCGGGGATTCGTGCAACGGGATTATAACCGGTGAATCAGTGCTGTACCCGAAGACGATAAAGTGGGGAGAATATCATCAGTCGGTGAGTTTCTCCCCATTTACCAGGAGAAACTATTCAGGTGCTGTGCCCTAAGGCTTGAGCTTGTCCCTCAGGGTTTTGCGGTCTATCCGGAGTATCTCGGCGGCGCGTGATTTATTGCCCCCGACGCTTGCCAGCACCATGCGGATGTAGGCCTCTTCTTCTTCGGCCAGAGACCTCAAGGGGACAGTCCCGGACATGGCTGAAAACCGCATGATGGAAGGCAGGTCGGGAATTTTGATGATTTTGTCCTCGGTCATGACTACCAGGCGCTGGACAAGGTTCTCCAGTTCCCTGATGTTGCCGGGCCAGGCATAATTTATGAGCACTTGCAGTGTATCATCGGAAAAGGCAGGGGGTGTCTTTTCCAGTTCATCTGCAAATTTGGCTGCAAAGTGAGCGATCAGCAGGGCGATATCATCCCGCCGCTCCCGAAGGGGCGGGATCTTGATGGAGATGACATTCAGCCGGAAAAAGAGATCTTCGCGGAATGAGCCCTTTCTCACCAGGCTGAGCAGATCCTTGTTGCTCGAAGCTATGATGCGCACGTCGATCTGCTGGGTCCTCCTTGCTCCAACCATACACACCTGCTTGTCCTGGAGAACCCGCAGGAGTTTTACCTGCATGGCCGGACTCATTTCGTTGACCTCGTCCAGGAAGATCGTTCCCCCGTCGGCAGTCTGGAAAAATCCGGCCCGGGATTCAAGGGCACCGGTAAAGGCGCCTTTGGTATATCCGAACAGCTCACTTTCGAGCAGTTTTTCCGGGATGGCCCCGCAATTGACCGGAACAAACGGTGACGAAGCCCGGCTGCTGCTGTAGTGTACGGCCCGTGCCACCAGTTCCTTGCCGGTGCCGCTTTCACCCAGAACGAGTAAAGTGGCATTTGATACCGCTGCCTTCTCAATATCTGCGAACACCTTGCGAATTGCCTTGGTCTTTCCGAGAATGCCGTAGGAATCCGGTCCCTCATGGGGCTGTCTGTCAAGAACGCTCTTGCGCAGCTGCTGTTTGTTGAGCGCCCGCTCAACTGCTGCGAAGAGTTCTTCATCGGTAAAGGGTTTCGGAAGGTACTCCTCTGCCCCCATCTTCACAGCCTCCACTGCCCCTTTTACCGATGCATATCCGGTGATCATGATTACCTCGGTATCATGCCAGTTTTCCCTGATGTGCCGTATCAGATCAAGCCCGTTTGACCTCGGCATCTTGTAGTCGGTAATGACCAGGTCGATGGGAGAGCTTTCCAGAATTCTGACCGCATCGACTACTCCAGGAGCGGTCGTCACCCGGTATCCCTCAATGGTCAGGTTGCGCTCGAGTACCTCGAGTGCTGTGGGCGTATCGTCGACAACAAGTATGCTGTTCTTTCGTGCCGCCATTGTATCAGTTCTCCTCCGGGATTGTGTTTTGTTTACACGGGAGTGTGATCAGGAAACGGGTACCCTGGCCCACTGTACTTTCAACCTGTATCTCGCCTCTGTGCGCAGTAACAATGCCATGCACCACTGCGAGACCTAAGCCGGTCCCCTGGTCAACATCCTTGGTGGTGAAGAACGGCAGAAATATGTTCTCTTTCACCTCGTCACTCATGCCGGTGCCGGTATCCTGGACCACCAGTGAAACCCTCGAGTGGTCATCGGCTGTGGTCCGGATGGTCAGCACCCCCTCGTCGGGCATGGCCTGGAGAGCATTGACCATCAGGTTGGACAGTATCTGCAGCAGCTGGGATTTGTCCGCAACTATCTCAGGCAGGTCGGGATCGAGAAAGCGTTGCAGAACTACTCCGGATTTGCTGCACAACGATTCAAACAGGCTCAGTTCCTCTTCTATGATCCGGTTCAGATTTACCGGTGTCCTGCTGGGGGAGGTCTGGCGGGCGAATATCAGGAGTTCCCGTATGATCGTGCGTGCATGCAACGATGCATCCGTTATCTTTTTCACGTCTTCCAGTGCCGGCTGCGGCATCTCAGGCGTTTTCAAGACGAGCTGTGAAAACCCGAGTATCGTGTTCAACGGTTCATTGAGTTCGTGAGCCACTCCTGCGGCAAGCTGCCCGATCGCTGCTAGACGGTCTGCCCGGATCAGTTGATTCTGAAGCTCGAACCTGACGGTCTCTGTCTCCCGGTGTTCAATCATCAGCGCTATCTGTCCGGCAATATTGTCGATCAGGCTCTGCTCTTCGTCAAGGAAAGGATTCTCCTGAAGGAAGGGCCTTTTGTTCGGGTAATGAACCTCCACCATCCCCCGTTCTTTGCCCCTGAACCGTATCCGTGCCATCTGCTTATGCGAGCTTTCTAAGAAATCAGGGGTCTGAAAGGTTTTTCCCTCGACAACGATCCTGGCACAGGCATGTTCAGGATATTGCCAGGCTGGCGGGAGCACGGTGACGATGTTCGCGAGTTTCTTCTCAAGCGTTATGTCCGGCTGAGAGGCGATCTGTGCAATGCCATACAGGCAGGTCAGCTCCTTGACTCTCTCATGCAGTCTTGCCTGCGAATGATGGTGAAGCAGAGCAAGCTCGAATTTTGCCGCGATGGACTCTATATATTCCATCCTCTCGGCGGTGTAGTGGTTCTTTCGTTTGTTCTTGAACAGGAGCAGGCCGATCTTGTCTTCTCCGAAATGGAGCGGGCTCACTGCAAGTGACCGGTATGCACCGCCGATAAGGATCTCTTCCGGGGGCGTATCAGAGGAAGATCCCTGGTCCCACAACAAGGATTTATGGGTGTCTCCGGTCCAGAAACTTCCGTACTTCGTCAGCAGGGGAAGGATCGGCCGGACCCGGGAATGCAGGATGGATATGCAGAGCCTTTCAATATCCGAATCAACCCCTTCCCCGGGACCGGGTTTCGATATGGTTCTAAACTCGCAGCCAGAGCTTTTCTGCCCGGATGCCTCGTATCTAAGCACCTTCTCAGAGTTTTTCAGCCAGAGTTCAACAGCATCGCAACCGGAATACTCAAGGACGAGGCTCAGCACATCGGAGAGGAAGTCGAATTTCGGCCTGTCCCGGGTTGTATGCTTCAGGAGGTGTTGAGAGAAATCGAGCCTGTTTCCGTAAAGATAGCGCTCTGCAGCACAAGAGTTTCTCTTTCCCTTGTTTCTTATCGGCATGCTATACTCATGTTTCCCATGAACGTTTTCGGCCAGTCTGTTTCAGATATACAACAACTCCTGCAATCATTGGTGTTTTGAATACCATATATGGATTGCGGGTTCAATATCTTCAGGAAGAATTTTCAGGAAGAAAGGCATGAAGATTGCCGAAAATCCGCCGCAGGGATGCGCCGTGAGCCCTGTCCTGAACACGAAACTGTCATGGTTTCATATGCATCTCCTCCTTGCTCCTGCGTTTCGCATCTGTCCCGCTTGAATCGAACCAGTCCCGGAGGGATTTGGTGATCGGTCGGTACACCTGCTTCGTTCTCAAGGGTGAGACGGCAATCAACCTGTTCATAAGATATCGGCCCTTGATCTCTGATGACATCGATCTTGCTTGCCTGCCTCTGAAACCCAGGAATGAAGCTCTTGCCGAAATAAGAGATGCTCTTTTGTGAATTGGATATGGTATCTATGTCGTGACTGAATGGATCTTGAGCTTGCAGTAGATATTAAAGCAGGATAAGGACCTATGGTCCTACACCCCTCTGAGCCCGAGTTTGCCTCGTCCGAGCAGGTCGTGCAGATGCACTACACCGGATACTGTTTTGCGCTCATCCGTTACGATCAGAGAGGTTATCTGAAAACTTTCCATGATATCGAGGGCATCCAGCGCGAGCAGGTCGGCCTGGATCGTTTTCGGGTTTGGAGACATGATATTCTCTGCAGTCAGGGAACAAATGTCGGCACCGTTGTTTTTCAGCGCTCTTCGAAGGTCGCCGTCGGTAACGATGCCTATTATATCAGTGAAACTGCCTACCAGGGTGAATCCCAGGGATTTTACAGTCATTTCGGACAATACGTCATCCAAAGAGGCGTCGGGACAGACAAGAGGAATCTTGTCCCCGGTTATCATAATCTGGGAGATTTTGAACATGAGCTGTTTGCCGAGTTCTCCTGCCGGGTGGAACAGTTTGAAGTCATCGCGGTTAAAGCCCTTTATCTGAGAGAGTACGACTGCAAGGGCATCCCCCAGAGCGAGTTGTGCCGTGGTGGATGCGGTAGGAGCCAGGCCGAGATTGCATGCCTCGCGTCTGACCGCGCAGGACACAACGATGTCTGAGAGTTTTGCCAGAGGAGAAGCCTTTTTCCCGGTGATGGCGATAATTGCGATGCCGAGGCTTTTCAGTGCAGGCAGCAGATCACAGATCTCTTTTGTATTCCCGCTGTTGGAAAGGACGATCACTGCGTCGTTTGGCATGATGGTGCCGAGGTCTCCATGCAGGCCGTCTACGGGATGCATGAACACTGCAGGAGTTCCTATGCTTACCATGGTGGATGCGATCTTTTTTGCGATGATTCCAGATTTTCCGATACCAGTAAGGATGACCTTGCCTTTGATGCCTGCTATGGTTTCGACGGCACGGGCAAATGATTCGCCTATCTGGCCCACAACTCCTTCAAGGCCTTCTATCTCGGTGCGGACGGCCTCTTTTCCCAGCTCGATTATCTCGGTCGTATTCATGCGATTCTCCCCACCAGATCGTACTCCAGGGCATCAATAATCTCAATATCATAAAACGATCCGAACTCTGGGCTGCCCTCGTTGATCATTACGCAGCCGTCAACATCAGGGGCCTGGAAGAAAGACCTGCCCTTTAAAAGAAGTTCGGTCTCCGGGTGAAATTCCTCGACAAGAACAGGGATCTTTGAACCGATGAGACTTTCAAGCCTTTTCTTTGAAATCTCCTGCTGCAACATCATTATTCTGTCTTTGCGCAGGTTTTTGATTTCTTCGGCAAGAGGATCGGGCATTGCACAGCTTGCAGTACCCGGCTCGGCAGAATAGGTGAAAACCCCGAGATTGTCTATATGCCCTTTCGCGATAAATCGCTCAAGCTCGTTGAATGCATCTTCATCCTCACCTGGGTGGCCCACCATGATAGTGGATCTTATCCATATATCATCCGAAGCGGATCTCAGAAGATCCAATGCCTCCCATACCGCGTCAGCCCCTCCGTTTCTTCCCATTGCTCGAAGAACCTTATCAGAGATGTGCTGTATGGGCAGATCGATATAGTTGCACACCTTGGGGTTTCCACGGATAGTTTCTGCAAGATAAGCATCCAAAGATGCAGGGTGGACATACATAAGCCGTATCCAGGCGATACCGGTTATTGAAGAAATTTCTTCAACGAGAGGGCTTAAAGCGTTCCTTGTGCCGGCATCCCTGCAATAACTGCCCAGATCCTGTGCAATGAGGATGATCTCCTTTACACCTTTAGACGCGAGCACCCTGCATTCCTCCACCACAGAATCTGCGGGTTTGCTGATAAGTTCGCCTCTGATCTTCGGGATAAGACAGTAATTGCAGTGGTTCGAACATCCTTCGCTGATTTTTACATATGCGCTTGCCCCGGTGGTGATAAATGATCTTTTTACCACACCGGTAAATTCAGGGCTCAAAAAGCGCTCATGGCCGGTAATGGCAAGCGGAAGCCCGTCATATGTTCCAGGGCCGGCAAAGATGGTGACCTCGGGCAATTCTTTCAGGAGTTCACGTCCATACCTGCTTACCAAGCAGCCCGCACAGATTACCTTTTTGCCTGTTGATGCGATCTCGAATATGGTCTGCAGGGATTCTTCGACAGCTGAGGTAAGGAAGGAGCAGGTATTCACAATAACACACTGCGCTGTATCGGAGTCCGGCTCCAGGGTATAGCCGTTATTGATCATGGTTTCACAGATGTATTCAGAATCTACAAGATTTTTGTGACAGCCTAGGCTTATTATGGAAAAGCGTTTCATGGTGCAGATCAGTCAAAGGCGGTGAATTTCGGAATTGTCACGATACCGCCTTGAGAGACATCGAATCTCTTGCGGTCTTCATCCCGGTCATAGCCGATTACGGAATTGGGCGGGATCTTTACATATTTATCGATGATAGTGTTTTTGACCATGGAGCTTCTGCCTATATGCACCCCCTCCATGAGAATGGAGTCGCTGACCTCGGCATAGCTGTTTACCCTGACATTGGGGGATATTATGGAGCGTTCCACCTTGCCGCCGGAGACAATGGCGCCGTCACAGATAATGGAGTCCAGCACGGTACCGATACGTTTGCCGTCCTCTCCTCCGGAAAAGACCATCTTTGCAGGCGGGTAAGGGCTGTATACCGTGTGGATCGGCCATTTCGGATCATAAAGATTGAATTGCGGCGTAACAGAAACAAGGTCCATATGTGCTTCATAATAGGCATCTATCGTACCGATATCCCGCCAGTATTCATTGCGCATGATTCCTTTGAACGGGAAGGCGATTACCTTGGCTCCGCTTGCGACCATGCGTGGGATGATATCCTTGCCGAAATCATGCGAGCTGTTTTTGAGCTTTGCATCTTCTATGAGACGTTTGATCAGTACCTTGGTATTGAATATGTATATACCCATGGAAACCAGGATTCTGCTCGGATCATTAGGCATGGTGCAAGGATTTTCCTTGGGCTTTTCCTGAAAACCTTCTACAGCCATATCGCTGTTCGCTTTGATGATGCCGAACTCACTGGCGGTTTTAACCGGCATAGGCACGACACCGATGGTGATGTCGGCATCGAGTTCCCTGTGAAATTCGAGCATTTCCTGGTAGTGCATCTGATAGATGTGGTCCCCGGACAGGATCAGTGTGTAGGGCCGCATGTCCTGCTGAAGCGTATAGACATTCTGGAATACCGCATCGGCTGTCCCTTCGTACCAGCTGTTGCCAATACGCTGTTGTGCCGGGATATTGTAAATGAATTCTCCCATCGGGTATGAGAAGAACGACAGCCATCCCCGCTGAATATGTCTGTTGAGGGAATGAGATTTATACTGCGAAAGCACGTAAATCCTTTTCAGCCCGGAATTGACACAATTGGACAGGGTGAAATCAATGATACGGTACAATCCGCCGAACGGTACAGCCGGTTTTGAACGGTCCTTGGTCAGCGGATAGAGACGTTCACCTTTTCCCCCGGCAAGAATTATCACTTCAACATCGCGAAAAAAAGACATTATTCCCCTAACAGTTCTTTAAGCACGTCTTTGAGTTTCTTGAGATCATGCGATTTTTCAACATATGCGTCTGCCGCCATCACCATAACATCACTACGATAACTTGAATATGCCGTGTGAATCACTACGGGTATATTCTGCCTGGATTTCAATAAATGCCCCATGGTCTCAAAACCGTTCATCGAGGGCATGCGAAGATCAAGAATGATAAGATCGGGTTTCATGCCATCCTTTTTTTTAAGGATCGTCAATGCCTCTTTCCCATTGGAGGCTACTGATATGAAATACCCGTTATCATTAAGTTCTTCACTCAGGAGCTTTTGGATATTCTCGTCATCCTCTACCAAAAGTATCCTCTTCATGGTTTTGTATAATAGTCCCCGCCTCAGGGCAAGTCAAATATTGATAGGCGGGAATTTTAATGAAAAACATGCCCTGTTAATCCTTTACAGGTTTTGTTGCCAGTGAGATGCGTTCGTGTTCTGATGATCTGAGAACGTCCAGGACCTGTATAACCCGGAAATAAGGGATGTCCCTGTATGCAAGGACAATGATGTCCTGATCGGTAGGCAGCATGGTCAAGGCGTCCTGCTCGGAGTCCTTCCCGTCGATAAGGATCGTCTCAGGTGAGATGATGACGGTGATAGCCTGTTTGGACAGCGCAGAACCGCTGCTGGATTCGGGAAGGTTCACCTCGCTGATCTTCAGAGGAGATCCCAGTGATAGCATGAAGAAGATCAACAGCAGAAAAACCACATCCACCAGTGGAGTGATATCAATCGTCGAGATGCTCTTGTCTCTTTTTCGCCTGAATTTCATTGTTTTCGCCCTTTAAATATTCAAGAATGCGAGCGGACGATTTTTCCATTTCCAGAAGGAGATAATCGCTGCGTGCAATGAAGAAACGGTAGCTGATATATATGGGGATGCCAATGGATAATCCCGCAGCCGTTGTGATAAGGGCCTCTGATATGCCCGATCCCAGCATCTGGCTTGCCGGCGCTTCGCCTCCAAGGGCCTGGAACGACGTGATCATCCCGGATACTGTCCCCAGAAGTCCCATGAGAGGTGAGATGGTTGCGATTGTTCCAAGCACATCGATGTATCGATCTATGGTGTAAGCCTCTTTTGCCCCTGCCTCCTCCATGTAGTCTTTTATGATCTCTCTGCGCATTCCGGCATTTTTTATGGCCACCATGATCACCGGGCATATGGGGGATGAGCTTCGCTTAAGGAGCTTTTCGATATCGGTTAGCCTGCCCATGCGGGTAAGCCTTTCCACCTCTTCCAGGAGATCTTTGGGAATAATCTTGTTTTGCCGCAGTGCGAAAAGCCGTTCGATAATAATGGCCAGTGCGATAATAGAGCACGCAAGAAGTGGCCACATCATCGGACCGCCCCTGATAAACAACTCCCACAATGTCATCTTACCCCCCCCTCCGGACTGATTAGAGATCAACCTTTCTATATCACATAAATACATGAAATGATCAACTTGATACAAATATCGCTGGATATTTGATATAGTGCGAAGAGAATGTAGAGAAATAGATCTGAGGGTCTGTCTGTAGCGATAAGAAGGGCAGAGAGACATAGGGAATAGGAGCAAGCAGTTCAGTACCAGTTCATTTTT
>DSAD01000131.1 GCA_011372875.1 Deltaproteobacteria bacterium | reverse complement strand
TGTGAAGGTAGCGCTCTCCCCCTGAGCTAGTGGCCCTTTGATTGGCCGAATATACAGTCCGTGTTTTTGAGTGTCAAGAGGAATATCCCATGTGTTTGACGTACAAAGATACACGTAATCAAGGCTTGAAGGGCTGGAGATAACCCTGGGGCGATTCATTCCATGGGTAATGAGAAATAGAACTCGCTTCCCTTGTCGATCTCTGATTTCAGCCAGATATCACCACCCATTACCGTTACCGCCTTTTTTACGATGGAAAGGCCTATGCCCGTGCCTTCGGCATAGTCTTCGTGGGTACGGTAGAAGATATCGAAAACATGGTTTATATGTTCCTCGGGTATGCCCATGCCGTTGTCCTTGACATAGAAGACATGCGTGTTCGGTGCGGGCTCATATCCGATCTGAATCTTCAGTGCTCTGCTCGGCGCTGCATATTTAATCGCATTTGAGATAAGGTTTGAAAAGACCTGCATTACCCTGGTCTCATCTGCCTTGATCCTTGGCAATACAGACTCCGTAATGATGGCACCCTGTTTCTGATTGAGTTGTTCAGCCATTTCAATCGAGATATTATCTATGAGAGTGTGTACCGGAAATTCTTCCTTTACCAGCTTGAGGTTCTCGACAGCAGACAGAGTCAGGAGATTGGACACGAATTTCTCCATGTGATTGCCGCTTTCCTGTATGGCCTTGAGATATTCAATCTCTTTATCGTTGAGCTTCGACCCGGCAGATCTCAAGAATCTCTCGCAGAAACCGTTTATGGCGATGATGGGGTTCTTCAGATCATGAGATACTGTTGAGACAAGGGTTCTGAGCTCTTCATTTCTCTGGCGGATAAGGTTCAGTGCGTCTTTGAGTTCTTTAGAGGTGTTGGCAATCTCCTGGAACAAGAGTATGTTCTCCATAACCGTGCCCATGTGAACGCCTATGGTAATAAGTAGTCGTTCATCCTCCGACGAGATGATTCTCTGTCCGAAGGAGCCTATATTCATGACCCCGATAAGGCGGGTCCTGGAATAAAGGGGAATCGAAGCAAAGGACTGTATGCCCTGTTTCTTGAAAAGGAGGGATCTTATTCTGCGATCTTCGGATGCATTCATGATAATGATGGGTTCACCTTTTTCGGCAACCCGCCCGGCAATGCCTTCCCCGATCTTCAGCTCTTTTATCGAGTGCACCACATCTTCGGGAATGCCGTATGAATACGCACACTTGAGCCTTTGGGTCTCTTCCTTGAGCAGGTATATCCATCCGGTCTCGATATTCATGATCTGCAAGACCTGCGCAAGGGTGTTCTGAAGGACCTCTTTTAAATCGATGGAAGAACTGAGTGTTTTGGAAATGAGATTGACCGCGGCAAGATCCTGATTCTGTCTCAGCAGCCTTTTTTCCAGAGAGACCTTTTCTGTTACGTCGCGCAAGAGTGCGATCGACGTGCCCGGCCTGTCTTCGATAAAATGAAAGTTGCCCTCCAGGATCTTCTGGCCTGAGCTGGTATTGACATTGATCCTTGCAAAGAAGGTCTTTGCAAAATTGCCCTTGATAGCCATCAGGTCCTGCCTGGCCTTCTCGTCAATAAATGAAAAGAGTTCCTTGCCCATAATGTCATGAACAGGCATGTCCATTATTGTGTTAAATGCAGGGTTGGAAAAGGTTATCACGCCGTGGTTCATGATCACTATGGCATCAGGTGCACCTTCGATGAGCTGTTTGTATCTGCCTTCCCGTGCAAGGCCACCACTTACATAATCACCGATTATTATATAAACGGAATTCAGCTTGTAGCCGATGATGTTGAGGAATCCCTGAGCCTTGATCCTTGGGGAACTGAGGGTTTCTACAATGAGAGAAAAAGGTTTATCCGTCTCTATCAGCCTTTTGAGCTGTTTTTCAAGTCTATCGTCGACAAGGAACTGATGAATGAGATGATACAGAGACTTTCCCACAAAAGGCAGGTCTTCCTGCGAAATATTCGATTCAAACAGGGGATTGATGTAGAGGACGGTTCCGCTTGCATCAAAAACGCACGTGGCAAATGGTGCGCCTTGAAATATGTTTTTGATCTGAATGAGAAAATTGTCCATATGTTACCTAAGCAAGTTTAAAGGACTCTCCAGGGCTGAGTATATGAACACTGCATGGGGCGATCTCCGAGAGCCTCAGTGCATCCTTTCCGGTTCCGACAATATCGCCGAAATGTATGGGGATTGCATGATCGGCCTGTATGTCTTCGAGTGCCCTGCATGCGTCGTCCGCCGTCATGGTATACGTGCCGCCTACCGGCATGAGCGCGACATCGACTTTCAGCCCCTTCATTTCGGGTATATGATCGGTGTCTCCCGTGTGATATACCCTCTTCCCAAGGATATTGATTACATATCCCACCCAGTTGTTTTTCTTCGGATGAAATTCCTTGTCGATATTATAAGCAGGGATTGCTTCGATAATCACGTCGCCCAGGGCAAGGCTTTGTCCCGGCATTATCGGATCTGTTGTAACATCTGCCGGCATGGGTGATACAACCCTGGTCCTGGGTGTTTTAAGGATATCCACATCATCTCTGCTGTAATGGTCGTAATGATCGTGAGTGAGCAGAATAATGTCTGCAGACGGCATGTCTGTGCCGATCTTCCATGGGTCTATATAGAGAACGGTGTTTTCCGTCCTGACCATAATACTTGCATGGCCCAGCCACATAATCTCAATGGCCATAGAATACCTCCACAAGGAATATCCTAATGAATAAATCGAATGTATAAGACATAATACATCACACTGCATGCTCTTTCAATGAGAAATCAGCTTTACTTAAGGATTTCAGTATAATATCACAAGCGCACCATGAATATAAGAATGCTCTGCCTGATACCGGTATGCTCCGCACTGACTGCTGCAGGGGCTCTGATCAGGATACCCATAGCGCCGGTACCGATAACATTACAGAATTTCTTTGTGATATTGACAGGGATTATTCTCGGCCCAAAGGCAGGAGCGATGAGTCAGATCATCTATATAATTATCGGCCTTGCAGGACTTCCGGTTTTTTCAGGCGGCGGAGGTCCGAGTTATATTTTCAAGCCGACATTCGGATATATACTCGGGTTCATCGCTGCTTCAGCGACAGCAGGCTATGTTATGAAGCAGAAGAAATTCAATGCCGCGACGGTCTTTTCAGCATCTGCTCTTGGTATGCTTGCCATATATCTGATCGGGGTCCCCTACCTTGCCCTGTATCTCTATTTCATTATGCACAACACCGATGCTGTCGGTATTGCCTTGAAAACAGGCATGATGCTCTTCATCCCGGGAGATCTGTTAAAATGCATGGTCATTGCCATGATAATGCCGAGGCTGGCATCTTTAACCCGGCTGAAAAAGAGATAGCGTCCATAGCCCGGAAAAAAGCAGCCTACTTGAAGGCCCCAAGCTGGCATGGTCCGATTTTCAATCCGAGAGAGTCCGCAGCATTGCCGGCCTCAACGCGGAGAATACCGGTCCTGTCTGCAATCTCCCACAGCGAGGTGCATGAAACCTTTCCATCAGCAGACCCGGCCTTAATCATATCGAGAACCTCCTGCGGTACCTCCACCTCTCTCCCGAGTATCTTATATCCGGACTGCCCTTTCCTCCCGTAACCGAAGAGTCCAAGCTGGCACTGGTATATACGGGCGTTTACGTGTGTTGCTGCCTCCCCTACCTCCTGCGGTGTAATGTTCAGGAACGCAGCAATAAAATGACACACCGGGCATGGCAATTTGCCCTTTTCCGGGTAAACATCGATCAGTTCTTCAATCTTTTTCATATCCATCGAGCTGTCCTCCTATTTCATGATTATGAGGGCATCCGCAACAACAGGCCTGCCCGTGTCTATAATTATCGGGTTTAAATCTATCTCTTGTATGTCGGGGAAATCAAGTGCTATCTGTGACAGGGCAATGAGGATATGTGCGAGCGAGTCCCTGTTGACCGGTTTCATGTTCCGGTACGGCCCGATAATCTCCTTTGCAGATATGGAATCGATCATCTCCTGGGCATCGTACAGGCTAAGAGGTGCCATGCGGATTGAGAAATCGTTTAATACCTCGGTGAAAACACCTCCCATGCCGAACATGATACACGGCGGGAAACCCCTGTGGCGGCTTATGCCCGCCATGAACTCACGTTCCCCCTTGAGCATTTCGGATATCAGTACTGAGGTATTGTTACTGGCTGTTATGGACAAGAAGGCCTTTTTCAGGTCATCATCGTCTGCTATGTTAAGATAGACCATGCCTTTTTCGGTCTTATGTGCAATCTCGGGTGAATTAACCTTTGCCGCTACGGGATATCCGATGGCCCGTGCAAGGTCCAGCGCCTGATCGAGAGTGCGCGCAAGGGATTCAGCCGTTGTCTGGACCCCATAGAGACTCAGGAGTTTCTTTGCATTGTATTCATCGATGGTCCTGGACCTGGCCTGAGACAGTATGGATTGTGCTTCGGAAACAATCGGCCTTTTCATGTATTCATGGTCATTCGATGATCTTTGAGTGATAAGGTGATGACGGTAGAGTGCGGCCATGGCCTTTGCGGTTTTCTCCGGCGAGTCGAATGTCGGGATGCCGTTTTCATGGAAAACCCGGATGCAGTGATCTTCCCTTCCAAAAAACGATGATATCAGAAGTGGTTTGTCATAGGTCCCGGGCATCTTCAATAAGGGTTCCATGGAGATTTCCGACATCTTGTTGAAATCCTCTTGTGTCATATCCAGATAATTTTTCAGATAAGGATATAAAAGGCCAATGAAACCGGTATCCATAATACCATGGATAATTATGCCGTCTATCTCGTCCGATGCAAAAAGGATCTCGGGGATCTTTTCTGTGAGGGCGTCCATATTGATATGAAAGGTCAGGTCCACCGGGTTTCTCGCGCTTGCATGACCGGGAAGATATTTGCCGACCTCCTGCTGTATCCTTTCTGAGAATTCAGGGACCTCCAGACCATTGGTATTGCATGTGGTGGCAATACCCGATCCCGGACCTCCTGAGTTCGTTAGGATCGCTATCTTCCTGCCCTTCAGGGGTGGCTGAGTAGCCAGTGCCCAGCCGATCTTGTATACCTCCTCGATGGTGTCGACCCGGATGATCCCGGCCTGCTCGAAGAGACCGTCATAAATATAATCCGGCCCAGCCATTGCCCCGGTGTGGCTCGATCCTGATCTCGCCCCGGCCTCGGTGCCGCCCACATACTGGGCCACAATGGGTTTTACCCTGCTGACCTGCCTGGCTACATCCAGAAATCTTCCGGCATTGCGGATACCTTCAATATAGAGGCCTATGGCCTTTGTTGTCTCGTCTGCGGCAAGGTATTCCAGACAGTCTACAATATCGATATTTGCCTCGTTGCCCACACTGATTGCCTTGTTCAGTACAATGCCGTTCTTGTGAAGATAATATACTGTCTGAGCGATATATGTGCCGCTTTGAGAGGCGAGAGAGAGTTTGCCGTTGAGCGCCTGGAGAGGACCGACAGTAATGTTCAGAGGCAGATGGGAATTGATGATGCCCAGGCAATTAGGGCCGAGAAAGCGGATCCCATAGGTGTCGGCGATCTCACCTATTTTCTGTTCAAGTTCGAGCCCCTCATCCCCTGTCTCCTTGAATCCTGCGGTGATCACAACCATGTGACGTGTACCAAGTCTGCCGAAGTCCTCCATCATTTCAGGTACGAGCCTGGTCGGCACAACCAGCACCGCAAGATCAGGGGCGTAGGGAAGATCGGAGATATGGCCGTATGCCTTTTTCCCGAGCACCTCCTTTTCATTGGGATGAACCGGGAGCAAAGCTCCTGCATAACCGCAGTTTGCCAGGTTGAGAAACTGTATGGTTCCCATGGTCCTGAAGTTGTTGCTGGCACCGACAATGGAGATGCTCGAGGGATTCATGATAAGGTTCAGTGGATTGCAGGACATTGTGACAACTCCTTTCTATGCGGAAGTGGATGTACTCCAGCTATCCAGTTCGATTAAGTACAATTGTACCAGTTTGATTTTTATAAGTATACGGTTTTTTCTCTCTCGTATTACACGGTGAGAAAATACTGTTGCGATGTGGCATTACCCCGAGGTATGATCCGGCGATGCCCATGTGGAAAGGTCTGATCTCATTAACGATAGTACGGAAGGTTTCAGGATTCATAAGATGGTACACTCATCTTCTGAACAATCCTTCCCGGGTTACGAGGATGCTGAGCCTTGCCATACTCGTTCTCATATCCTTCTTCTCGATTCTCGGTCTGTTCAATATAGCGGACCCCTATCCGCTGAAAGGCTGGGTCTATCTACGGCTGACGCTGAACGATCTTGGTGTTTTCGGCGGGATTATCTTTGTTTTGCTTATGGCGATCATGTCGCTCGTTACGCCGATCAGCCTGTTTATCATGACAGGCTCTGCGAGTTTCGGTCCTTTTATCGGGATGCTCTTGTCCTATATCGGGATCATCCTCAATGCAAACCTGACGTTTCTTCTTGTAAAGGCGCTTTCCATAGAGCATGAATGGGGACACGACAGAAGATCGCTGAGGATCAAAGAGGGTATCCAGTCTAATGGCTATCCCCTGGTACTCATTCTTCAGCTTGTAACCTTCATACCCTTTATTGCGATCAATTCCGCTGCAGCAGCAGCCGGTGTAAAGTGGAAAGATTTCATGAAGGCAACCTCTATGGGAGTCCTGCCGTGTATCGCCATCTTTTCGCTTCTTGGCGAGACGATCATATCAGATTTCGTATCCCCTCGAATATACTTTGCCTTTATCAGTCTTCTTGCAATCTGCATCATGGTTGTTGCCCTGAAAAAGCGAAACACCCATCTCAGAGGCAAACGCCTCGGCTAGATGATCAATGAAAGCAGAAGGGGGAAACCCCGGGAAGGCATCGAGTATGCCGATGCAATTTTCTGCCCTGCCCGGCCCGAAGACAGGTTCGATGAGGTCTTTGTCGATATGCAGAGGCAGTACACCCTGGAAAAGAAGGCAGCCCCGGCAGCGCAGAAGTGCAAGCCCCAGGATCTTTCTGCCGGCAAATACGAGTTCTCCGGGGGATGAACGGTCGAAACATACCCTGGAAAACTGTTCCCGCTTACCCTCCATCTGCACATGCATACCGCATTTCTTTAATGCCATGGCAAAGATACGTGAAATACGAAGGTATGAATTTGTGATGCCGCCGGAGAAACAGTCTTTTTCAGGTACACTGAGGCTGAACGTGATATCGTGCTTGTGCAGTACGGCCCCTCCACCTGTCGGCCGCGAGATCACTGGGATATTGAAGTTGTTGTCAAACATGGAGAAATGCTTTAGGTGGTGTCCGATGGTAACAGCGGGTTCATCCCAGTCATAGACCCTCAGAACCCCTTTATCGCGGCCTGAGAGGACATGATCGAGGCATTCGAGATCCCTGACCATGTTGGAAAGAGAAGGACTCTTTCCATCGATAATCAATCGCCACTGCGTCATAGCTCTTCGATAATGAAGAGCTGATCCCCGTACCCTACTCTTTCCCCGTCCTGCTTGAGGATTGCAGTGACAATGCCGTCGATATGAGACTCGATCTCGTTCATGAGTTTCATGGCCTCGATGACACACAATACCTGATCCTTAAGGACCTTGTCTCCAACCTTTACGAAGGGCTGTGTTTCCGGAGAGGCTGTGCGGTAGAATGTACCCACCAGAGGTGAAGTGATGGTGACTGTCGGTCTTTCCTTTGGAGCAGGTTTTTTCTTGTCACTATCTGATGCACGTATGAACTCTTTATCCTGCGAGGGGTTGCCTCTTATTATGTGTATACGTTCAGGGGTCCATTCAAGTTCCACCACATCGGTGTTCTTGAGAATGTCTATGAGTTCTTTTACAGTCTTGAGATTCATCTAGCTCACTCTCTCTATGTAATCCCCTGTTCTGGTATCCACCTTTATTCTGTCGCCTTCATTCAGAAAAAGCGGCACAGAAACAGTTATACCTGTTTCAAGCTTTGCAGGCTTGGACCCGCCGGATGCAGTATTTCCCCTTACGCCGGGGTCTGTTCTTGTTATCTCGAGTTCCACAAACATGGGCAGATCGATGCCTATGGGAGCGCTGTTATGGAAGAGAACATCGACATTGATGTTCTCTTTGAGATATCCGATGGCTTCTCCAACCTGATTGTCCGTGAGTGTCATCTGGTCATAGGTCTCACTGTCCATGAAACAGAAACCTTCATCATCCCGATAGAGAAAGGACATCTTTTTTTCCTCGAGGTCCGGCACATCGATCTTTTCTCCTGAACGGAATGTCTTGTCCAGAACATTGCCCGATATCAGACTTCTCATCTTTGTACGTACAAAAGCGCCGCCCTTTCCTGGTTTGACATGCTGGAAGTCCACAATCACAAAGGGTTCTCCCGATAGCTCAATCTTAAGGCCTTTTCTGAACTGTGCTGTTGAATACTGCATATAACACCTCTAGTCGATTACTTGTATGGCTTCCTTATCAAGATTTGTGATGCGCTGGCAAGAATTATCTGTAATCAGGAACATATCTTCCAGACGTATACCGAACTTGTCAGGCACATAGACGCCCGGCTCTATGGTTACAACCATGGAATCCGCAAGGACATCGTCTGATGCGGGAGACAAAGTCGGCATCTCGTGGACTTCCATGCCGAGGCCGTGGCCGAGGCCGTGGCCGAAAAACCTTCCAAGGCCGTTGTCATTAAGGTATTCGCGGGCACGGCTGTCTGCATGTGAGGCCCTTACACCCTGGGAAAGGGCCTTGATAGCGATTTTCTGTGCGTGCTTGACATGCTCATATGCGGCAATGAATTCTTTGCCGGGCTCTGCGGTACACACCGTTACGGTCTGATCCGAACAGTATCCGCGGTACACGGCCCCGAAATCGATCACGACGGGCTCTCCCCTGCCGATGATCTTTTCGGATGCGGCACCGTGAGGCATGGCAGAGCGCGGTCCTGATGCCACAATGGTCTCGAACGAGCAAGCGCTCGCACCGTTTCTGCGCATCTCGCACTCAATATCAAAGGCGACATCGACCTCCCTTCTGGAGACTATGCCCGAAGCGAGTACATTCAACAGGGCCTGCTCGGAAATCCTCGCGGCAGTTCTCATGAAGGCTATCTCCTGCGCATCCTTGAGTGCGCGCAGGTACAAGAGCTGCTTTCCCAGAGGGGTTATCTCTATTGTCTTGAACAGCTCTTTCATCTTGATGAACGTGTCCACATCGATGATATTGGACTCGATGCCTATGGTCTTTACCCCGATGTCGATGAGATGATCATGGATCTCTTCCCATCGCTGTTTGACCTCGAAGACTTCGGCAGACGATTCCTGTCTGGCCTGGAGCGTGTTGCGGGAGTCTACAAACACAGCGGCAGTGTTGTCGGTGTAAACCATAACCGCGTCGGAACCGGTATAGCCGCTGACATATGTCACATTGGCGCGTGACGACAGGGCTATGGCATCGAGACCTTTGAGATATGATCTGGCCCTACTGATTCTTGATGTCATGCCTTTCCCTGAGTGCGTCCAATGCAAGGATATAGCCATAAGCACCAAGGCCTGCGATGGTTCCCTCTGCGATGTCCGAAAACAGATTGACCTGCCTGAATTCTTCACGGGCCGCGACATTGCTGATATGAACTTCGATGAACGGGATCTGGACGCTGAGCAGTGCATCCCGGATAGCGACCGATGTATGGGTATAGGCAGCAGGGTTGATGATGATCCCGTCAATACCGAGATCAGCCGCCTCGTGAATCTTCTCGACAATCTCGCCTTCATGATTCGACTGGAAGCAGGTTGCCTCAAGGCCAAGATCTGCCGCTTTTTCACGTACCCGTGCTTGAATGGTCTCGATGGTTGTGGAACCGTATAGGGAGGGCTCCCTTTTCCCCAGCATGTTCAGATTGGGTCCGTTAATCATCATTACCTTCATTTCTTCAACCTTTCCAGCCATTGTTCAAGGCTCTTGAGTAGATATCTGTCCTGCACCTTCAATGCCTCTTTTTTAAGCTCAGGGTCTTGTGCAGATGTCTTGAGCAGGTCTGCAAATATATTCAGGGCCTCTTCGTAATGGCCCTGCTGTGCATAGATCCTTGCAAGTTCAGCCGAGGGCTCACTTACCATGCCTTCTTCGTTCTCATCAGGCCTTTCCAGGATATCGCGGGCCTCGTCATCATCGGGATAAAAGGCCGTATACCTTATCAGTGCAAGTTCTGCGGCATCATATTCATGCTGCCGGGAATGGATCCTTGCCATGTAGTACAGTGCCTTGACCAGGTGTTCGATCTCTTCTTCGATCTCTTTGAGAACGCTCATGGCCTCGCTGTTCCTGCCGAGCTTGAACAGGGAAATGCCGAGTATGAGTCTCTCTCTTGATGTCCTCACACGATCTGATGCAGAGGCAATTTCAAGGAACTCGCCTCTGTCAAAGGCCTTCTCAAAATCCATCCAGGAACCTCGTATATGAGTCTAGGACTTCGGAATCAGTCAGTTTTTTCACCGTAACATCACCTATACGCGGTGTCAATACAAAGTGAATGCCCTGTTTTGTGCCCTTCTTGTCCATAAGGATAGAGCCTTTCAGGTCATCGCCCTTGGGCAGTCTGATTCCCGGCGGTATGATCCCTTCACGCTCTATAACAGCACGAATCCTTTCGAATCCGTCCCGGTTCAGGATCCCGATATCCAAGGAGAGCCACGAGGCGAAGAGTATACCCGCGGCAACGCCCTGGCCGTGATAAATGCTGAAGTCCGTGAACTGCTCAATGGCGTGCCCGAGGGTATGGCCGAAGTTCAGTATCCTTCTGAGCCCGCCTTCCCTTTCGTCTTTGCTTACCACAGAAGCCTTGTCCTTGCTGCACATGGAAACGATTTCTTCAAAGTCTCTCTCCGGACTTTTCTCGATATATTCAAACAGTGCAGGGTCCATGATAATGCCGTATTTAATTACTTCTGCAAGGGCGCTTTTTATCTGAACATCTTCGAGTGTTGTGAGAAAGTTCACATCAGACAAGACAAGCAGTGGCTGATTGAAGGTGCCGACAAGGTTTTTGCCGAATTCATTGTTGATCCCTGTCTTACCACCGATGCTGGAATCGACCTGAGCAAGGAGCGTGGTCCCCACATGAGCAATGGGTATGCCGCGCATGAAGATACTTGCCGCGAAACCGGCCAGGTCCCCTGTCACCCCGCCACCGATGCCTAGACAGAGCCACTGGCGGTTCACACCGGCGGAAAACATCTCGTGCAGGACCTTTGTCAGAAAGTCGTATGACTTCGAGCTTTCACCCGAAGGCACTGTCATGATGCAGGATGCACATCCCTTCAATGCATTTTCTATTCGCTCTGGGTGAAGCCGGTATACATTCTCGTCGACCAGGGCAAATATCCCCTCAGGTTCAATATGCCTTGAAAGCAGCTCCTGAAAGTCCTTGAAGATATCCCGCCCGATATACACGGGGTATGATCTGTCTGAAAGGATCACGGGAACAGGTTCTCTCCACTTTCTTAGTCTTGCCTGGATCTCTTCTGCCACAGCACGCGGGATCTTGCCCGATGTATCAACCGTGATGTCCGCCTCTTCATAGGAGGCCTCCCTGGCCAGAAAAAGGCTGTGTGCATCCGCGTTCCACAACGGACGATTGTGGTCTGCGCCTATACGGTGCCTCAACTCCTCGAACGGTGTCTTCAGGTATATGACGACGCCGCATGATTTCATCAGGGTTCTGTTCAAAGGATCTGCCGGCAGCGCCCCTCCGGTTGCAACCACATGCGGTTCGGTTTTCAGGGTAATCTCTGCAAGGGCTTTTCTCTCCATAACCCTGAAGCTTTCTTCTCCCGCATACTCGAAGATATGCGGGATCGTCCTGCCGGATGATTCCCGGATCATGTTATCCATGTCCACAAAAGGTCTGTTCAGAAGCTTCTTGAGTTCGAGCCCCACGGTTGTCTTCCCGGAGCCCATGAACCCGGTGAGGAAGATCATAGCGACTCCCAGTGCGATCTCTGGGCTTCAAATGCCCGGATCAGGGCGTCCATGGTAGGCAGGGGGAAGCTCGCAAGGATTGCCTTTGCTATTGCGATGATCATCACGGCCTCCCCCACTACGGAAGCGGCCGGCACCGCACAGTGATCAGAGCGCTCGTACTGTGCCATACAGGCTGAACCGTCGCGGATATCGATAGATGCAAGCCCTTTGTGCATTGTCGGTATCGGCTTCATGGTACAGGTGACCTCGATGTGCTCGCCGTTCGACACACCCCCTTCGATGCCGCCGGCATTGTTTGTAGCCCGTCTCTTGGGCTTCGAAGGTATGATCCCGTCGTGGACCATTGAGCCGGGCAGTCTACCGCAGCCAATGCCCAGGCCGATCTGAACGGCCTTTATACCTGGAATGGACATGAGGTGTGCCGAGATGAGTGTATCGAGACGCTGGTCCCACTGGGTGTACGAACCAATGCCCGCAGGAAGACCGGCAACCCTTATCGTGAATTCTCCCCCGATGGTATCCCCGCTTATCTTGACGGCATCGATCGCCTTTTCCATGTGATGTGTTGCATCGACATCCGGGCAGAAGACGCTCGATGATTCCCTCTTGCCGTGGTCGAATCCGCCATCAAAAGAGATCTCTCCGATCCTTTTCACCCATGAGAAGACCTCAACATCGAGTGAACCGAGAAGCGACCTCAAAAGACCACCTGCAGCGACCCTTCCCGCTGTCTCCCGTGCGCTCGATCGTTCCAGGACATTCCTCAGGTCTGTGTGAGCGAACCGTGCAGCCCCTGCAAGGTCGGCATGGCCTGGTCTTGGCGTATAGAGTTCTCTGCCCGGCACTATGTCCCAGGGGTCCATAAAATCCTTCCAGTTCTCGAAATCCCTGTTCCATACAGCCATCAGTACGGGGCTCCCCAGTGTCCTGCCGCCCCTGATGCCGGAGAGAATATCGGCCCGGTCTTTCTCTATGGCCATCCTGCCCCCCCTTCCATATCCTTTCTGCCTGCGTGCAAGATCGCCATCGATCAGCTCTCGGCTTATTGAGAGTCCGGCAGGAAGGCCGTCTAAGAATGCGAATACACCCCTGCCATGGGATTCTCCGGCTGTATAATAAATAAGCATCCAACCTCCTTTAAAGAAAACAATGGGAAGAAATTATCAGGTATAAGGATATGGTTTGTCAAGGTGCGAACACGGTTAAAGGCAAAGCCTTCTTGCAGAAGTACGATTCCTGTACCCTGCATATCTCATAATAAATCCACAGTTAACATTAGAGGATTGATAGATCTTGTGGGAGCGGCTTTAGCCGCTCCCGCTCAACAGAGAATGAAACAAGATTTTCGTCTGGAATTGTAACAGGCGGTATCATATATTCATCTGTATGGAGAGCCTGTAGGTCCTTCCCGGTACAGGGTACCAGAAACTTCCCCAGTCGGACCTGTCCTTGTATTCCACAGACCTGTCATTGAAAATATTGTCTGCCTTGAGCGAGACAGTTGCATTTTCTATAACTTCGACACAGGCCCCTGCGTTGACAATGTTACGGTTTCCGGTCCTTTCGATATTTGTCTCATTGGTGTAGACGCCTCGACGGAACTGGTATGCAAGGAAAATATTTGTGTTCTTTGCGAAGATCTCAGGAGAGTAGTCCATCTGCAGGTTCATGACCTGGCCAGGTTTGTGCTTCAGCGTCTTGCTCTTGTATTCCCCGCTTGCATAACGGAACTGATTGAACGAGCAGTTGGCCGACAGCCTGAGCTCTTCCAGGGGCCTCGACCAGGCATATGCCTCGATTCCGGTAGCAACGGCCTTGTCGATATTTATATACGTGAATGTCTGAGGCGCCGGGAAGTCCATCTTGATAAGGTCCTGGTAGCTGCTCATGAAATAACTGGCACCCATGCCGAAATGTTTGAAGTCAAGACAGGGACCCACATCCCAGGTAAAGGATTTCTCGGGCTTGAGACCGGGATTCAGGATGAACGTCCAGTAGCTCGAAGGGGTGTAGAGCTCTCCCATGCTTGGTTCGCGGTATCCGGTACCGATATTGGCCTTCAGACCCATGTGTTCGTGAATATTCCACTGGACACCTGCATGATACGTCCATTCACCGTCAAAATCAGAGCTGTTGTCGTATCTGAGCGTGAGGGAAAGAACAAACAGATCTGTCGATGCAGATGAATTCAGATATCCCGAGGCAGTTTTCCTTGAATGTATGTCGTAGTCATCGCTGTTCATCCTTTCCCTGATATAGACAAACCCCGGCGAGAGCATGAATGGGCGTTTGTCATATACGTAGGCGATATCGAGATACTCGGTTGAAAGTTTGGACCAGGCATCACCGGAATAGAATGTCAGGTTATGGGTGTGGTCGTAAAACCTGGAGAGCTTGAGGGCAAGAGTTTGAGTCTCTGTAAGGGCCTTGGCTGTGGTGAGATAGAAACTGTTCTGGGATACGGTTGTCTCGTCGGTCGGCGTCAGCATGCCGGCGTCTCCTTCACTGCCGGGAGACCCCTTTGTCTGGTCGCTGAACGTGCCCGATATCAGAGTGTCCCACCCTCCTGCATCAAACCGGATCTTTGAATTGATCGATGTTCGTTCATAATCATTGTTGAGCCTTTTTTCTGTAGTGCCGTCCTCTTTCTTGTAGAGGTAGTCGTTGTCCGCAGAACTCCTGGTCAGGTTCAGCATGATCCCGATATCTTTATAAAAGGTGTTGATAAGGGCATTGTGCAGGCTGTAACCATAGGTACCGGTAGAAGATGTCAGTGATGCACTGTTTCTGAACTCGGGATCTTTCGTGACCAGGTTGATAGCACCGCCCATGGCGTATCTGCCGAATCTCGCCCCATTGCCGCCCTTTACTATCTCAATCTGCCGGATTTCTGGTATGGCATACAGGGAAAGATCCGTCATATCTCCGGTAACAGGCGAAACGGGTATGCCGTCGATCATGATGAGGGTCTGATGGAAATTGGAACCCCTCAGGGAGATAGGAGCGGTCACCGCACCACCATAATCGGGCAGATCGATACTGGAGGCCATCTTCAGGGCTTCGTTCAGGTCGATCATGCCATGGGAAGACTTATCGACTTTAATGGTCTCGGAAAAGGCGGTGGGAACTTTTCCTGCGATGGAAGAAGGTGCTGGATCGTCGAGACGGGTTGCGGTGATGACGATCTTTTCACCGAATACAGGTGCGCTTGACAAAACCAGGGCCAGGGATAGAACGATACTTGAAACAAATACGGATCTGTTCATGGGGAATACCTCCACGGTTAATTCCCTTGGAATCTTCACATGGGCACGCACATGGAGTCCTTGGACTGCGGATAGGTCTTCTGACTTGCGGATCATCCGGAAAGTCTCACCTTCCCGCTTTGTGCAGTGGTGTTCGCTGACTTTCCGTCTCCGATTACAGCGGCGGCCCCGTCCCGGAATCACACCGGGTTCCCTTGAATCCGCAGCAGGGTGATAAGTTGATATCAGATTTTGCTTGAAAAGAAAAATCTTTTCTGCCATATATTCATACCTATGATGAATACTTCGGCAGACAGGTATTATAGCTTTTATTTCTGGTTCTATAGGGAGGAACCGCCTGTGGGCTGATCTGTTCGACAAATGGACGACAAGGCCGTGGGTGGTTCTACTACCCACGGCCTTTTTTTATGCCGTGGGATGAATCATGGCGGCACTAAATTTCAGGAGGGTCAGATGATTATTTCGATGAAGAGAGGAGCAACACAAGAACAGATCGATCGCGTGAAAGAACTGATCGAAGGGTTCGGGTACCGTGTTCATGAGAGCAAGGGTGAAGAGCGCATGGTCTTCGGTGCCGTCGGTGACGAGCGCGGCAAGGAAAGGCTGACCTGTCTCGAGGCACAGCCCGGGGTGGAAAAGGTGATTCCCATATTGTCTCCGTACAAGCTTGCTTCCAGGGAGACCAATCCCAGATCCACGGTCATAGATATGGGCCTTGGTGTGAGCGTGGGCAGCACAAGACTTCTGGTCATTGCCGGACCCTGTGCCGTGGAGTCGCAGGAACAGATCATGACCGTTGCATCGGCGCTCAAGGACAGCGGGGCTCACATGCTCAGGGGCGGGGCTTTCAAGCCCAGGACATCGCCGTATGCCTTTCAGGGGCTCAAGGACGACGGGCTTGTTCTTCTTTCCCAGGCACGGGAAGAATACGGCATACCGGTCATTACCGAGGTCATGGACATCGCGAGCATAGAGATAATCCTGGAGTATGCGGACTGTCTACAGGTAGGTGCAAGGAACATACAGAATTTCCAGCTCTTAAAGCAGGTAGGAAAAACAAACAAACCCGTGCTGCTGAAAAGGGGCATGTCCACAACCATAGAAGAATTCCTCATGTCGGCCGAGTATGTTCTTTCAGAAGGAAACAGCAATGTGATCCTTTGTGAGCGGGGCATCAGAACCTTTGAAACAGCCACACGCAATACCCTTGATATCTCCGCCGTACCGGTGCTCAAGGAGAAGACCCATCTGCCCGTTATCGTGGATCCGTCTCACGGGACCGGCCATGCGCGCTACGTCGAGCCCATGGCCTATGCCGCTATAGCTGCCGGTGCAGACGGGCTTATGATCGAAGTACATCCCAGGCCTGAAGAGGCTCTGTCGGACGGGCCGCAGTCACTGCGCCCGCATGAATTCAGAAAAGTGATGGAGGGTATCAAGCGTATTGCCGCTGCTGTGGACCGTACCTTGTGATCAGCTTGATTTCTTGTCTGGAACATACTAATAGATGATTATGGCTTATTTTCTGCCGAACCATAGAAATGTACTCATGAAGAGTTCTGTATTGGCCGAACAGATCGTTTCGAGAGAAACGAACTGGAATGCTTGCAATATCTACGACATAAAGACGCATGCCGAGATGAGCGGGCATGAAAAGGTTGAAGGAGTGTTTGCCCAGCTTCTCAGACTCGAACCGGAACATTCACAGTTGTCGCACCATTATCGCGTGTGTCTGCAGGATAACGAGATATTCGATTTTCTCTGCAGGAACACTGATATCGACATGTTCTCGTTTATGACCTTTATCATGACGCATGAGCTGCTCCATATTCAGCGGTTTTCTACAGGCAAAGCCGATTTTTACCGGTATGACGACGATGAAGAGGTATATGTCGACTCTCTGACAAGGCTTTTCCTTGCAAAGAACCCGGTAACAGGACTGAAGAAGGTGCTGACCCTACTTGACAAACTTGAGGCAGCGCCACTATATAACGATAAAATTCTTGTCGATCACAGGAGGAGTATTAATGCCTATTTATGAGTATAAATGTTTGAAATGCAACCATGAGTTCGAAGCCATGCAGAAATTCAGCGAATCCGCTATCTCGATGTGTCCCAATTGCAGTGGGCCGGTCAAGAAACTGATTTCCCGATCCTCGTTCCATCTCAAGGGATCGGGATGGTATCTCACTGATTATGCAAAAAAGAATTCTCCAAAAGATACGGTTGATACAGCAAGTAAACCGGAATCTTCGAGTGAAACGCCAGCATCATCTTCGTTATCTACAGATTCGGATTAGGACTGATTCATGGGACTGACCCACCTTGATGAAAACGGAAGAGTCGTTATGGTTGATGTGAGTGAGAAGTCTCTCACCCACAGGGTTGCCCGAGCATCAGGAACCATACGCATGACCCGCGAGGCCTTCAGCGCTGTCATGACGGATACGATCAAAAAGGGCAATGTACTGGCAACAGCCAAGGTGGCGGCAATAATGGCTGCAAAGAACACGGCAAATACCATTCCACTGTGTCATCCCCTGCCCATTGATCAGGTTTCAGTAGACTTTTTCCCTCATGAAGACAGCTCATCCATTGACGCAGAAGTGATTGTCAAGGTTTCGGGCAAGACAGGGGTGGAGATGGAAGCCCTTCATGCAGTAGGCATAGCCCTTCTCACGATCTATGATATGTGCAAGGCTGTTGACAAGTCCATGGTAATAGACGGTATCCGTCTCATGGAGAAAGCCGGCGGCAAAAGCGGCCACTATAAACGGGCTTGATAACACTTCTCAGAGAATCTCCAGCGGTTTTCAGCCAGGTATATCTTGATAATACCCGTTTACATTGAATTTTCTGTGATGATCTTCTCTGCAATGGAGATGATCTCACGGGATACTTCATTCCTGTCTCTGTCTGCATTTATGATACGGTGACGTTTATCTGTGGCGATATCAAGAAATGCCTGCCGGATCTTCCGATGATATCCGTCATCCCTGTTTTCAAACTTGTCGCCCGGGATAAATCTCTTGAATGCCTTTGCAGGCTCGATGTCCAGGATAAAGGTGATATCCGGTTCAATCCATGTTCCACACGATTTCATGATATTCTTTACCTCGCTAAGACCAAGGTTGCCTGCAATTCCCTGGTAGACAAGAGTGGAATCTATGAACCGGTCTATGATGATGATCTTCCCCTTATCGAGCGCGGGATTTATAATCTCGAAGATGTTCTGTCTTCTCGATGCCAGCACCAGAAGAAGCTCTGTCATGGTGTCGATCCCTTCCGACATGAACAGCGGCCTGATCTTCTCGGAAAGAAAAGAGCCGCCAGGCTCACGAAATGTAAGCCATGGCAGCTTTTTGTTATCCAGTGCGGAACACAGGCGGGCGCAGTGTGATGATTTGCCTACACCTTCCCCGCCTTCAAAACTGATGATCATTTTTTATTGTTCAGCGCTGCATGTGCAGCTGCAAGCCTGGCAATGGGAACCCGATAAGGGGAGCAGCTGACATAATTCAGCCCGGTCCTGTGGCAGAAATCGATTGATGAAGGATCTCCCCCGTGCTCACCGCAGATTCCCACCTTGAGATTGGGCCTGGTCTTCCTCCCCTTCTCCACACCCATCTTTACCAGTTCTCCTACACCTGTCTGATCGAGCGCCATGAACGGATCTTTGGGCAGTATTTTTTTGTCTACATATACAGGCAGGAACTTTCCTGCATCATCACGGGAAAGGCCGAATGTTGTCTGGGTCAGGTCATTGGTTCCGAACGAGAAGAACTCGGCTTGTTCGGCTATCTGGTCTGCCGTAAGCGCAGCCCTTGGGAGTTCGATCATGGTTCCAACCTTATATTCAAGGGATACCCCTTCAGCCTTAATGATCTCTTCAGCCACCTCGACAGTCATCTTTCTCAGTATTTTAAGTTCGTTGACATGTCCTACCAGGGGTATCATGATCTCCGGTTCCACCTTGATGCCCTGACTGCTTACCTCGCATGCAGCCTCTATGATGGCCCTGACCTGCATTTCGTATATCTCGGGATAGGTAACGCCCAGTCTGCATCCGCGATGTCCAAGCATGGGATTGGCTTCGTGAAGAGAATCTCTCTTTGCCGTTATCTCTTCAACGGGTTTTTTCAATGAATTGGCAACTTCGGCAAGCTCATCGTCGGTGTGCGGCAGGAACTCGTGCAAAGGAGGATCCAGAAGTCGCACAGTTACGGGAAGTCCGTCCATTACCTCGAATAATGCCTTGAAATCGCCCTTCTGCATGGGTTTGATCTTTTCAAGGGCAGCCCTTCTTCCCTGCTCATCCTCAGCAAGGATCATCTCACGCACGGCCAGGATACGCTCTGCCTCGAAGAACATATGCTCGGTGCGGCACAGCCCGATCCCTTCTGCGCCGAAATCTCTGGCCACCTGGGAATCATGAGGCGTATCGGCATTGGTCCTTATGCCAAGCTGCCTCATCCCGTCTGCCCATTCCATGACGGTACCGAATGAACCCGAAAGGGTCGGTTCCACTGTGGGGCATTGTCCGAGCATTACCTCACCTGTTGTTCCGTCCAGGGTAATGAAGTCGCCTTTCTTGATCTTATGTCCTCCCAGGGTGGATACCTGAGCATTATAGTCAATGGAGAGGCCCTGACATCCGGAGACACAGCACTTGCCCATTCCGCGGGCAACGACAGCGGCATGTGAAGTCATGCCGCCGCGGGCGGTAAGAACACCTTCGGCCACGTTCATCCCATGGATATCCTCGGGAGAGGTTTCAATACGTACCAGAATAACCTTTTCTCCTTTACCTGCCTCTGCTTCAGCCTCATCAGCAGAAAAGACAACCCGGCCGAAAGCAGCGCCCGGAGATGCCGGAAGACCCTTGCCGATGATCTCTTTGTTTGCATTCGGGTCGATCTGCGGATGGAGGAGCTGGTCTATCTGTTCCGGGTTGACCCTGAGTACGGCCTCTTCTTTTGAGATAAGGCCTTCTTCAACCATATCTACCGCAATATTCACTGCTGCGGCAGCCGTGCGTTTCCCGGTCCTGGTCTGAAGCATCCAGAGGTTGCCTTCCTGTATGGTAAACTCGATATCCTGCATGTCACGATAATGTTTCTCAAGTGACTGATAGACATCTACCAGCTGTTTGTACTGATCGGACATCAACTCTTCGAGAGATATCTGTGAGGGTTCATGTTTGCCCTGATTATTGATAGGCATAGGTGTCCTTATGCCTGCAACAACATCTTCTCCCTGTGCATTCTGAAGGTATTCGCCATAGAATACATGTTCTCCTGTGGCCGGGTCACGGGTAAAGGCAACACCGGTGGCAGAGTTGTCGCCTAGATTACCGAACACCATTGCCTGTACGTTCACTGCGGTACCCCATTCATCCGGTATACTGTTGAGTTTTCTGTAGGTAATGGCCCGGGGGGTATTCCATGACCTGAATACTGCCTCTATCCCTCCCCAGAGCTGTTCCATAGGGTCTGAGGGGAGATCTTTCCCGGTAAGGGTCTTGACCTTTTCTTTTAGAATCACGACAAGATTCTTCAGGTCATCAGCACTGAGTTCCGTATCGAGCTTCACACCTTTGTTGCGCTTCATCTTCTCGAGTTCTTCTTCGAGTTCCTGTGAATCCGCTTCCATAACCACATCTGAATACATCTGGATAAAGCGTCTGTAGCAGTCATATGCAAAACGCTCATTCCCGCTTAGTTTGATCAGACCATGAACGGTTTCGTCATTGATGCCGAGATTCAGTACCGTATCCATCATGCCGGGCATCGAGGCCCTTGCCCCGGAACGCACCGAGAACAACAGTGGCGCTTCGGTGTCGCCGAACCCGAGACCCATGGCCCGCTCGACCTTACGAATAGCCTCTTTCACCTGAGTCTTGAGGTCTTTGGGCAGACCTTTTGTTTCATAGTATACCGTACACATTTCCGTGGAAATCGTAAAACCCGGAGGCACAGGTATGCCAATATTGGTCATTTCTGCCAGATTTGCACCTTTGCCGCCAAGAGAGGCTTTCATCTCTGCATTACCCTCTGCTTTGGTTCCTCTTCCTCCGAAGAGGTACACATATTTCTTTGCCATAACATTCTCCCTCTCTACACAATATGTG
>DSAD01000167.1 GCA_011372875.1 Deltaproteobacteria bacterium | reverse complement strand
GCTATGTATCTGTTTATAAATAACCAGTCAAGTCCAACATGACAGGTTCTCTTTCTGTCCTTATCAAATCGGCCGACATGAATATGGATCGGGTAAAGATCAGCGGCTTGAGCTAAGGCCTCTTTTCCGGCAAGGCCATTTTCTCAGATCCGAGTCTAATTCCCGATAAGCGGCCTCCTGGCCTGCTTCCTTATCTCTTTTTCATCCGCCCATTCGATCAGCCCTGTCTGAATATTGACCAGGTTCATGGTGAACTTGAAATACACATCCTGAACACGGCCTGCCGCCTTCCTGATCGAGGTTATCTCGCCATAGAGAAAGTAATCCGCACCTACCTGAGCGCCGATTGATTTTGCCGTATTCGGATCCACCATGCCTGAACTGGTCTGGTATTCAAGCTGCTTGACCATCTCATCATTGACCTCGTTGACAGCAGAAAACCTGACCCTGCCTGACTTGAGCAGCGTAACCCTGATCTTGTCGGTTATCGACTTGGTATCAATATGCTCGTCTGTCCTGTTTTTTACCCTGTGCACATACATGACCGGACGCTCACCCGATGACAGGATCGGTGTAGCAAGCAGAGAGTTTACCATCTTTTCGGCAATCATCTGAAGATCGGTCGATCCGAATTCGGTTGTCACGGTCTCCACCTGTTCAGGGCTGCCATAGCTTACGCTTGGTGAGGATGCGCAGGCAGAAAGTGCAAGCACCGCTATTGCCGCTGAAATCATCATGATCGTTCTTCTTCTCTTCACCTTGTACCTCCTTGTTTGTTTTATGAACCCGTATCTGTGATTGGATGCGGTCTTCGTATCATACACTTGAAACTCGTTGCATTCGGTCCAGGCGCAGTCGATTTGAACCCCCTGGCCTCTTTTCCGGAAAGATATGCGGGTATCCATGAGGTTACCGTGGACAACTCAAACCCCGCTGCATCATACCAGATAAACCGGTATTCAAAGGTTACGTCCTTGCTGCTGGAATTCTGAAGGATCACCTGGGCCTCCATAGATGAACCGAGCCCAAGGGCCCGTATACTCACTTCTCCAAAGGTGATTTTCCGTGAAAGCGACGAGTCGTTGACCTCTTCCTTCTTTGAGCTCAACCCTCCCGGACCTGCCTGTACATGGAGGATGTTCGGCGCTGTCCCCGCACACCCCGCCATAAGCAGAACAATCAGCCACACATATCGTTTTATACTTATCATATATCCGCCTCCTGTTTAATATGATTTTGTTTGTATTGACAGACCGTTTTCAGTAGCTCTGCACAGGACTATCAGATGCCTGGAACCTTCGGGTATATCTACTGAGCTTTTCATAGAGCCCGTGGTATACTCCAGGGTAATGCTGGAGGTATTACGCGGAACAAAGGCCCTTGCAATCCGGACATCTTTGGGCAAACTCGACCATGTCCTCAGGTCTGCCTGTTCGGTTATGGCGGATGCAAGTGTACCGGTTAACGCACCAACCGCGCCGAACTGATCTGAGAGTTCACCGGTCAACCTTGCCTTCAGGTAGGTGCGCGCCACCTGCTTTGCAAACAGGACGGGAAACTTGTCCAGCAGATTTCTTGCAGCAATGGCCTCGATATTCGATACCGAAGAGGTCTCACAATAATTCCCTTCATATCGCAGAGCACATCTGTGTACCGAAGATGGGGTAAACCTGTAGACCGGCATGGAGGCGAAGACAACACCCCCCCTCGGCACAGGAATGGGAAAACCGACAGCCTCTTTATATGGCGCAAGACCGTAAGAGAAGATGACAAAGACATCCACGGCATCTGTTGCGATCTTTTGCCTTTTACCATATCTTTGTTCCCACTTTTGCATATCCTCCAAGAAATAAAGCTCTCCACTCAACCGGATCAGATCTTTCTGAATACTTTCAGAATCAGGAGCAGCATCAATGGCTTTTTTCAGATCAATGTACGCCTCATCATATTCGCCGTTGAGTTCATAGACAAGAGCTGAGATGTAATAGGCAAATGCATTCTGATATAAGCTCTGCACCGAGTCCGCTCTCCTCTTCAACAGGGCATATCCATCGGGATCGGCTTGTATAAATGAGCTGTTCCAGTCTATCCCGGCCGATTCCTTTTTTGCCTTTTCCAGTTCCCTGGAATGCTTCTCGTACAACTCCTTCTGACGTGTGTATGCATTGCGGATCTCTACACGTGCACCCTCCAGATCGCCCATCATCAGATAATTCACCGCGTTGAACCCGTGAACCAGAACTTTTTCGAAGTCCTCACCCACATAAGGCATGACCTGCTCATTGACAAGGAGAGATGCAACCTGCGAAGTGCTTTTCGTCGCGGATATCACTGCCATATTTTCATAATCCCTGATCATCTCCGCCACATGCCTGAACTCCCGTGCACTCATATCATATTCACCAAGCGCCTGAAGAAGAATCCCTCTCTCCAGTCGTATTAGTACCTCGTTTCTGCCTTTTGCCGATTTATCGGGAAAAAAGCTGAGCGCATCATCAAACCTCCCCTGAGATATTGATTGTCTCGCCTGTATCGTAAACCTCTCGTAGCTGCTCAAGCTTGAACACCCTGCTGCAAGCATGCACATAAATCCGATGAAGATCGTTCGGGCGGGAATAATTTTCATGTATTCTTTTATTTAGAATGCAATACCAAGGCTCGCCAGAATGCCACGTCTCGAATGATATCCAAGCCCCATGTTCAGCCCCTCGATAATATAACGCATCCCCACCATCCAGGTGGCATTAATGTCCTTGCCGGTATCGACCTCATAATACTGGGTGCCTGAAAAACCTATTGTTGTGGTATTCTGGCTGGCGTATCCCAGACCGGCAACGGCGAAGAATGACGGGGAAAGCTCGGCACCGAAGACCATATTTACCTCCTGCTCGTTGCCATCGTTATAATCACGAAAGGTATCATATACCGTAGCAGCAGATGGAGGCAGAAAAGCTGATGGAGGGTCTTCGTCAGTATCTCCTACACTTACCCCTATCCCAAGGCTGAGAGCTCCTCCTGCAGGATGCAGATATGAGAGAAAGATACCGCCCATCTCAATGCCCAGGCTCGGTTCATCTATCTCTCCTGCGATACCGTAGTTGACGACCACATATCCTTCGGCATGGACCATCGCGGGAATGAGCACTGCAAGTATAATTACAAGGAATAATCTTCTCATGACTTGACCCCCAGACAAATTGTTTTATCATGTAACCAATGCCATAGTACTTGATACAGGAAAAAAATCAAGCCTTGACAAGAAGCAAATAAGGATATAATGATATTGTTATATAAATACTTCCACAGGGGGCTTTATGTTTCAAAACCAGGACACAGCATCGCTCCTTAAGGCCTTGGGCCATCCGGTAAGATTGCAGATCGCCAGAGAACTGATCAGTGGCGAAAAGTGTGTCGGCGAAGTCGAGAATATGCTCAGCATAAGCCAGGCAAACACATCTCAACATCTTTCAATCCTCAAGATAAACGGGATCGTGGACTGCGTCCGCAAAGGAAATATTAAATGCTACTTCCTGAAGGAACCCGGGAAGATCAAACGGCTTCTGGCAGTACTGGAAAAGGCTATACAAGAGAAAGGATAAGCACATGTACGATATCATCATTATCGGTTCAGGCCCTGCAGGACTTACCGCGGGTATTTATGCATCGCGCGCGAATATGAAGACGCTGATGATTGCCAGCACCTTCAACCCGAGCCTCATCACCACCACGGATCTTGTCGAAAACTACCCTGGATTCCCCGATGGCATCACCGGCTTCGAGATTATCGAGAGATTTACCCGGCAGGCGACAAAATTCGGCATGGAGACTGCTGAAGCTGATGTCAGGGCTGTTTCCGGTATCCCACAAGATGGATCGGTTCGGTGGAAAGTTGATGCAGGTGATAAGACCTACGAGGCCTCTGCTCTTATCATCGCCACCGGCACACAATATGCCCATCTGAATGTCCCGGGAGAAGAGGAATTCACAGGAAGGGGCGTTTCCTATTGCGCCACGTGCGACGGCGCGTTCTATCGCGAAAGGGATGTGGTAGTTATAGGCGGGGGAGACACTGCGGTTCAGGAGGCCCTGTTCCTTACCCGATTCGCCGACACCGTTACAATAGTTCACCGAAGGGACAGGCTGAGGGCAACCGGAATACTCACAGACAGGGCATCTGCCAACGCCAAGATCCGCTTCGAGTTCAATTCCGTTGTCGAGAAGATCATCGGCGATACAGCTGTTACCGGTGTTATCATCAGAGATGTTAATGATCCTGCAAAGAAAAGGACCCTGCGTGCAGACGGCGCTTTTATCTTTACCGGAACCATACCCAACACAGCGTTTCTGGGCGGTCTTGCACAATGCGATGATGCAGGATATATCAAAGTTGATCAGAATATGAGGACATCAACCAAAGGCATCTTCGCTTGCGGAGACTGCACGACAAAGCTTCTGCGCCAGGTGGTAACAGCCTGCGGGGACGGGGCAACTGCTGCATTTGCAGCTGAGCATTATATTAATGATCAAAGAGGAACCTCATACGAGAAGTGGAAGAACTCTCAATAAAAAACAAACAAGGAGGAAAAGATGGCTGAAGAAGTATTTGTGGATAGTCCCAATAAGACCCTTACAGTAACCGACAGCAACCTGGACGAGGCCATTGCAAAATACCCTTTCATTATCGTTGATTGCTGGGCCGAGTGGTGCGGGCCGTGCAAGATGCTGGGGCCGATCATCGAGAATCTGGCGAAAAAGCATCAGGGAAGCATTGTATTTGCAAAGCTCGATGTAGACAGCAATCCGCAGACCTCATCCAAACATGGAATCCGGTCAATCCCCAACCTGCTCATCTTTAAAGACGGGAAAAAGGTCGGAGATATTGTCGGAGCCATGCCCGAAGACAAACTCATGGAAAGGATCAATGCCTTTAAATAGACAATCCGCCACAAGACTTGCCCTCAAAACCTTTTCCTGCTGTCAAGCAGGATAGTAACCGGGCCATGATTGACAATATGCACGTCCATCATGGCCTGGAATTTCCCGGTTTTAACCTTACCGCTACATTGACTGCGCATACCTTCTACAAGTTCACTCAATAGTCCTTCAGCCTTGAGCGGATCTTCCGCCTTTGAATACGAAGGCCTTCTGCCCTTTCTCGCATCACCGTGGAGCGTAAACTGGGAAATAAGGAGAATGTCTCCTCCGGTCTGTTCGACATCGAGATTCATAAGGCCTGTTTCATCATCGAAGATCCTCAACGAGCAGATCTTCCGCCGCAGGTATCCCAGATCATCTTGTGTGTCTGCTTTCTCGATCCCTATCAGACAGCACAGACCCGGCCCTATTGATGAATATTCCTGACCGTCCACAAAAACGGATGCACTGAGTACCCTCTGAATCACCGCACGCATGGCATAACCTTCAACTCTATCTTATGATCGTCATGGTCATGACCATGCCCTGACGGTAAATGCGGATACTCATCTTTATCCCTTTGAGGCCTGCAAGAACAGTCTGAAATTCCTTCAAACCAGGGGTCTTGCGGTTGTTGATCTGAACTATGACATCACCGGGGTTTAATCCGGTCCTGGCTGCAGGAGATGAATTCTGCACTTCTATCACCAGAACACCCTCAATATCATTTCCTATTCCGAGAGACTCTCTTGCTGCTGGAAAGATGTCTGAAACAGTTGCCCCTTCTAAAAACCTGTTGTCAGTAATCAGGATCTGATGTTCAGGAGCCTGGGACCGCGAAAGGTCTCCTATGGTCACATTCAGGACAAGTTCCCTGCTCTGCCTGACAACCGTTACAGGAACTGCACTGCCGGGCAGAAGTTCTGAAACGAGGAACCTCATTGACGATGCATTATGGACCTCTTTGCCTCCTATGAGAATCAGCACATCACCCTGCTTCATGCCCGCCTTATCTGCAGGAGATTCTCTGGTTACTTCTGAGACGAGAACCCCTCGTGATGACATGAGTGACAACGCCTCGGCAATCGCGGGGGTAATCTCCTGGACAGTAACACCGAGCCAGCCCCTTACTACTTCGCCATAAAGTTCGATGCTCTTTTTTATGTTCATGACCAGGTTGACCGGTATGGCAAAACCTATCCCCACACTGCCACCGGTCCTGGAAAGAATCGCCGTGTTTATGCCGATAAGTTCTCCGCGCATATTCACCAGAGCACCGCCCGAATTGCCCGGATTTATCGCAGCATCTGTCTGGATAAAGTTCTCATAGTCCGTAATGCCAAGCCCCGACCTTCCCAGTGCGCTTATTATCCCCAAAGTAACGGTCTGTTCAAGACCGAAAGGGTTTCCAACAGCCATGACAAAACTCCCTATTCTCAGTGCCGATGAATCTCCTATGCGAATCCCGGGAAGACCCTGTGCATCGATCTTGATAATCGCCACATCGCTCTTGGGGTCTGTGCCTATGATGCGCGCAGGGAAAACCCTTTCATCGCTAAGCCGCACCTCGATATCATCGGCGCCCCCGACAACATGATTGTTCGTCACTATGAATCCGTCAGCAGAGACAAGAACCCCGGAGCCGAGAGCATTCTGAACCCTTTCCTGAGGCATGCCTCCCCCGAAGAAATCTCTGAAAAAGGGATCCGAGAAAAAAGGTGACTGCCGGACAACGATTGTCTTTTGAGATGCAATGTTTACGACAGAGGGAAGAACCCTGTCCGCGACATCCGCGACCCAGTCACCTTCGCAGGGGTTCGAGGTTTGAGCATATGATATACCTGCTGGAAATATCAGCACAAAGAGTACCATGGCATTTACGACCTTCCTGATCACGTCTAAACCTCCTATTCTTGAACAAGAGATACCATAAAGATATCAGGTTCATCAACCAAAGAAGCTCTTGATTGGAACCGCCAACATACTGTATAGACCTGCACTTATGGCTCAAATTTACTCGACAAGCACTTATCACAGATGCGTACCGGTTGACCTCATGAAGGAATTCACCATCTGCGAGTCTTTTTCCAGGGCAGATACCGAATATGCCATTGCCCTTGAAAACCCCGCAGCATACGGGACAATCATAGGCGGGTTTCTTTTACAACAGAATATGCTCGGTCCATGCTCCACCTTAGTGGAGATAGGAGGCGGCTATGGCAGTCTCATGAACGGCTTTCTTACATCTCATGCCGAGATGGTGAAAAAGGTCATGATGGTTGACCTCTCGGAAGGTCTGCTGCGCCGCCAGAAAAAGACGTTAGAGATATGGCATGAAAAGGTGCGTTTTGTCAGGGCGGACATCCATGAGCTATCCGGCGCCATCAGAGGTGCCGACCTCATCATCATGAATGAGGTCATCGGCGACCTGGACACCATGATCGACATAGACACTGAAGACCTTCCGCATCAGGTACGCCATCTTGTCGATTCATATGGCCTCGATATACCGCCTCAGGGATGTTTCAACCTCAATATCGGTGCCATCAGACTCATTGAATCGCTGTGCAGCAAGGGCATACCGATCTTTCTCACCGAACACTCGTCAGATCCCATCATACCTCAGGACCTGGGATTCTTGAGCAGGGGTCTCGACCTTGATTCCTATCCACGAAGGATCGACCTGTTCAAGCACAAAGAGTACACCATACGGTTCTCCCACCTTATAAAGGTTGCACACGCCCTGGGCAAAAAAACGAAAACAGGGGCACTCTTAGACCTCATAGGCCTAAGAAGGAGCCCTGCATTGAACATGGTCTTTACTTCACGTGCATGTTCAACCAGTTATCAGGAGGTCATGTTTGAGCTTCTGGATCATATAAGGGAATACCGCTGGCTCATTATCCGCTGATCCTGCATGTTCCAGGCCATGGAACAGGGGCAAAAATGGGTCCCCTGGCGCCGAAAACATTGTGCGGCTCCTGGGTCAATGGAACCTCCCGCAGCGCCTCAAGGTCTTGTCCGTATAAATCGGTCTATGCCGAAAAAGGTATGCCGGGGGACCATACTGAACGTTTCTTCTCTTCCGGATGAAGTTTTTCCGGTATGATTCCGAAAAGGATATCACCTGCACAGACAGAGCGAACTCGGGGCAAGAGACAAAGACAGCCATCAGGATAAAACGCTATGAGCCTGAAAAAAAAGATCGCCACCATACTCCTATTGATCATGGCGATCTCCTCGCTCATGTTCTTCGCCGTCTTCAAGCTCATCGTCTTTGAGAGTTTCGTCCAGATCGAAAACAGTCGCACCATAGATGACATGCACCGATGTTTTTCGGCCTTGAACATCGAGCTTAAGCACCTCGACAACTTCGTTCACGACTGGTCATCGTGGGACAGCGCCTATACCTTCGCCTCGGAGCAAAACCAGGGCTTCATCGATGAAAATCTTGGACTTACCGTATTTCTCGATCAGGGCCTGAGCCTCATTCATGTCTACAACGCCGACAGCGAGATCGTATGGGGAAAGACCTATGACCTTGAAACCAAAGAAGAGATCCCGCTCGATCTTGTACAGGAACTGGGCCCTGCACTCTTTTCCAGGCTGGTCTCACAGAAGGATCCGGCCAGATTTACCAGCGGCATCATACTGACCGGCATCGGACCCCTGCTGGTTTCAGCCCACCCCATCCTGACTTCTGAAAACAAGGGCCCCGGCAACGGCACCATGGTCATGGGCAGGCTGTTCTCCCAGGAGACCATCGACCTGCTCTCCGAGATGTCCACCGTGGAGCTTAAGGCATGGTCTGTCAGAGATGATGAGATCCCGGAGGAAGCAAAGGGTCTTGTAGATGTGTTGAATGATTTGCAGCCTGTAAGGATCGTTCACGCATCCTCTGACATTATCCATGCATATTCACTCATCAGGGATATCGATGGCCAGCCGGCAATCATTGTCAAGGCCACGTTCCCGAGGTTAATCACGCAAAAGGGAACACGGGCATACATGGTCGGCATGATGTTCATCCTGGGCACGGGTCTCCTCGTTTTTCTAAGCATCTCGGCGATATTCGGGGGTTATGTACTGAGACCCATTGGCAGGCTCACGGAAAATGCACTGGCAATCAGTGGGGCTTCGCAGAAACCGGTAAGGTCCGATACCGGGAGAAACGATGAGATAAGGGTACTCTCAAAAGCGTTTGAAGCCATGGTGGATCATCTCTCCACGAGCAAAGAGCTGTATACGAAGCTGGTCAACACCATCCCGGATATCATTGTCCGGACCGACCTGCGTGGACAGATCCTCTTCGTGAACGACTATACCCTTGAGATAAGCGGCTACAGCAGAGAAGAGATCGAGGGACAGAACATGCTCATGTTCGTGCCAGCAGAAGACCACGACAGATTGATGAAAAACGTCTCTCTTATGATGGAAGGTCAGATCGGGCCCAAAGAATACACCCTGATCATGAAAGACGGGACAAGGGTCCCATTCGAGGTGAACGGCGAGGTCCTGCGCAGTGAAGACGGAACGCCCTTCGGCATGGTGAACGTGTGCCGGGACATCAGCGAACGCAGGCGTACCGTAGAGGCCCTCATAGAGAGCGAAGAGAAGTACCGCCAGCTTGCAGAAACCGCTCATGATTATATCGTGACAGTGGATTCCTCTTTCAGGATCACCTATGCAAACACTGTGGTCCTGCAAGCTGCGGGGGATATGGACCTTATAGGAATGAACCTTCTGGATTTCACCCCTGAAGAGCTGCACGATTTCCAGAAAGAGATCATGCGAAAAAGGATGGAAGGGTTTAGCGACATGCTGTCTTTCGAGTGGGAAGTACTCCATCCTGATGGGAAATTCAGAACGTTCGACATCAAATCGACGCTCCTTACCGACAAGGGGAAACCTTCAGGGGTCATGTTCATTGCAAGGGATATAACCCAACGCAAAGAGACCGAGAACGCCGTGAGAAAGAGCGAGGAGCGCTACAGGACGATCTTCGAAAGCACGGCCACGGCAAACATCCTTGTCGGTAAAGACTCAACCATCCTCGTGGCGAACAACGACTTCGCAGCCCTGTGCGGCTACACAAAAGAGGAACTGGAAGACAAGATCAGCTGGCATGCCTTCATCCACAGAGATGATCTGGAAAAGATGAAGAACTATCACGAGATGCGCAGGGTCGATCCGGCATCAGCACCCTCAACCTATGAATTCAGGGCCATAAACCGCGAGGGAGAAACCCTGAAACTCCTGTTGAGCACCGCCGTCATCCCCGGAACCGATGAAAGCATTGTCTCAATGATCGACATTACCGAGTGGAAACGTTCCGAACAGGCCAAGATCGAGAGTGAGGCACGTTTCGAGCAGCTTGCCGAACTCCTTCCCGAGACTGTCTATGAAGCGGACATCAACGGTGTGTTCACCTTTGTAAACCATACAGGGTTTGATAAATTCGGGTATGTCCAAGATGATATTGCCAGAAACCTGACCGTATTTGAAATGATCATACCGGCAGATCATCCCCGCATGATTGAAACGTACAAGAAACTCATCAGGGGTGAAAGCGTGGGCCTTTCGGAATACACCGCCATAACCAAAGACGGCGACACCTTTCCCGCATTAGTCCACGCAACAGCAATCTTCCGTGATGGAAAGCCTGTCGGTCACCGGGGCTTCATCGTTGATATCTCAGAGAAGAAAAAGATGGAGAATCAACTCGTGCGTGCCCAGAAGATGGAATCCATCGGCACCCTTGCAGGAGGTATCGCCCATGACTTCAACAATCTGCTCATGGGAATCCTCGGCAACATCTCGCTGATCCTCTTTCAGATTGACGAGAAAGACCCGATCCACGATCGACTCAAGAGTGTGGAGGAATTAGTCCAGCGCGGTTCCGACCTCACAAAGCAGCTCCTGGGTTTTGCCCGCGGGGGCAAGTACGAGGTAAAACCAACGGACCTTGGCGCCCTGGTAGAGCAGAGCTCTGAATTGTTCGGCCGGGCCAAAAAGGAGATCTCCATCCACCATGTAACCCAGGAGGATCTCTGGAGTGTGGAGGTCGACCAGGGGCAGATCGAGCAGGTTATCCTCAATATCTTCATGAATGCCTGGTTCGCAATGCCCCACGGAGGCGATCTTTTCATCAGCGAAGAGAATGTGGAGCTGGACGGTATCGATGTAAGCCCGTACGAGATAGCTCCGGGCAGATTCGTCAAGGTCACCATCACAGACACGGGCACGGGAATGGACGAAGCGACAAAATCAAGAATCTTCGAGCCGTTCTTCTCGACAAGGGAGCGTGGTCGCGGAACAGGCCTCGGACTGGCTTCTGCATATGGCATCGTAAAGAATCACGGGGGCTTCATCCATGTCGAGAGCGAAAAGGACAAAGGATCGTCCTTCATGATCTATCTGCCTGCCTCTGACAAAATGATCGAAATCATCTACAAGGCCCCTGAGGAGGTCTCCAGGGGCGAGGAAACAATCCTGGTTATCGACGACGAGGAAATGATCCTGGAGATAAGCTCAAAAATGCTCGAGGAACTGGGATACAAAGTCATAAGTGCTTCCGGCGGGGAAAAGGGCGTCCACCTTTACAAGGAGAACAAGGACCGAATAGACCTGGTCATTCTTGACATGATCATGCCTGACTTCAGCGGGAAGGACTCCTTTGAGGCCATACGCCGGATCAATCCCGCTGCCGCGGTTCTCCTTTCAAGCGGTTACAGCCTTGACAGCCAGGCAAAGGAGATCATGGCCAGGGGATGCAGAGGATTTATCCAGAAACCCTTTACCCTGGCAAGTCTTTCCAAAAAACTCAGAGAGGTCCTGGACAGGCAATGAGCGTACATGATGCGGTAAAACAGGCTCATTTGCATACTATCTTCATATTTCATTTTCCCCGAGAGAGCTGCTGAACGCCGCTCACAGAATTTCTTTCGATGCCTGAGGCAGGATGTGGGTTTATCGTATTGTCGAACACAAGATGTGGGACAAGGCCTCCTGGTTCAAACGAAACGACAGTACAGCACAGGAGACGGCCTGTGGGGATTTTCAACCGGGCGTCTTCTGTGCCGGACTTACGCCCATCTCCCCGGTATTTTCGTATTGCAGAACCTGCACCTGCCATCTTCTATGTTCAATACAGGGATATGGTATCCTCTCCTTTCCACGAGGAGCTTTGAGCAGTTATGACAGTAGGTGTTGTTGCCTTCATTATTGGGAACATTTCCGACATAAACATACCTGATACCTGCCTTCATGGCGATCTGCCTGAACTTCACGAGGGTTTCAACAGGCGTGGGAGGAAGCCTGTCCAGCTTGTAGCGGGGGAAGAACCGGAGAAAGTGCAGGGGATGATCCGGGCCCAGGTTTTCCACTATCCATGAGCACATTTTTTCTGCCATCTCCTGATCGTCGGTGTATCCCGGCACAACCAGGTTGGTTATCTCAAAATGCAGCCCAGCCTCATGCATGGTCCGGAAGGTGTTCAGCACGGGCTCGAGCCGTCCACCGTTGAGTTTCCGGTAGATACCGTCGCTGAAGGCCTTCAGGTTCACGTTGGCTGCATCGAGCACGCCTGAGAGTTCCAGCAGAGGTTTCGTGTTGATATAGCCGTTCGATATCCACAGATTGTTTATCCCCTGTTGTCTGGCAAGACGCGCCGTATCGATCATGTATTCGAAAAAGGCGATGGGCTCTGAATAGGTATAGGCAATTGAAGCAGAACCGGAGCTCTTTGCGGCACGAACCACATCCGGAGGAAACAGCTCACTGGTGCGCACATCCTGAGGCCTGACCTGGGATATCTCCCAGTTCTGGCAGTTCAGACATCTGAAATTGCAGCCTGCTGCAGCAATCGAAAAGGCCGTTGTCTTCGGGAGAAAGTGAAACAGGGGCTTCTTTTCTATCGGATCGACATTGACACTGCAGGGGTTTCCATAGGTGAGACTGTAGAGTTTCCCGTCAATGTTGACCTTGGAGCGGCAGATACTCCTGTCACCGGGGGAAAGCATACAGGAGTTGGGGCAGATCCCGCAAACCACCCTGTCTCTTTCAAGTTTCTCATAGAGAAAACCCTCGTGAGACCATTTCCATAACTCTTCTGGCGCGGCCGAGGTAAAGATCCTGCCTCTGATATCCTTTGGCGCTTTTTGCGCCAGGGCAGGCGTAAACGGGCATAGCATATCGAGCAAACCAGGTCCAAGCAGTGTCCCGGCACCAGTGATGAGAAATTGTCGCCTGCTGATCTTAATCATGGCTCGACCTTACTACAATTATACTCGCGGTCTTGAGCATAATCAAACCCAGGGCGGCCCAAACAAGGCCCAGATAAGGAATGAGAACACTCGATACGATAACCGCACCGAACGCCGCACCTACAAGGTCTGCCGAAAAGGTACGGACCGCAGCCGGGTTGTCGCCGCCTCTGAGGAAAAGGGCGACCGGAAACTGCAAACCGCTTAATACCGATATCGCGAAGGCAACGGCGTAGAAAAGCAGCTCCGGGAAACCATGTCCACCGATTTCAAGGACCAGGACAATAAATGCCAGGAGTATGATAAGACTTAAATCCGCAAGGATCAGCACCCTCGGACTCATACCGCGAAGCCTCTGGCCGAGAAAGGCCCCGGGAAGGAGTCCTGCGAGAAAGACGGTAACAATCATTCCCACCTTCAGGTAGATATAGCCGAACAGGATCTGAAAGATAAAGATGACGAGGATTTCAGAACCCATGAGCGTGGCACCGGTGCTGAACAGAACAAATTCCTCTTTCGTGATGAAGAAGCAATAGATGATAAAGAACAGACCAGCGCATGAAAAAAACCAGACAGGAGATGTCTGATACTGCTCAAACCACTGGGCAAACACCAGACGCATCATATACGGCGCAGTATCGCTGTTAACCGGCGTTGACGATTCTATGGAATCAGAGAGATAACCGATCCTGTCTCTGGTGATGTTACCTGCAAAATATCCGCTTATATAGCTGGTTGTGATGTTTCTCTTCCTGAGAAGGTCCGTAATGTCTTCATTTATAGGGCTGTCCCTGCATATAAAAAATGTCTTCTGCCCGGGCAGCATGCTGATATGGTCGAAATGTCTTTGAACAGTATTGTACAAAGATGAGATCTTCAGCCGCTGAGATTCTCCCAGATAGTTGTCATATCCGTTGATCGAAAAGCTGAAGACCCCGCCGGGACGTAACCCGGCCTTTGCAATGGCGAAGAACTCGTCTGTGAAAAAGCGGTTCACCTGAAACGTCTCGGGTTCGGGAAGATTCATGATAATGGCATCATAGGTTTTGTCGGCACCCTGCAGATAAGCGCGCGCATCCTGATGGATAACACGCAGCCCCGGCACCTCCTTCAACAAAGAGAACCTGAATTCGAGGGTACTCACCGCAGGGTCGAGCTGAATATAATCGATTGTATCGGGGCCGTACTTATCGATCTCTTCCATCATGCCAGAGACCGAAGCGATGACCAGGACATCTCCCGGGCTGTCAGTCTGGCAGAGTGCATAATGGACAGCCTCCTCTGCCATTATGAGGTTTTCACTGCTCGAAACAGGTATGCCGTCTTCGAAAAGGGTAACTCCGCCGCTGCTTTTCTTTACTACAAGTCTCCCGAAAAAGGTTTCCTCATAATGAACGAGTTCGCCTTCACCCGTAGAAAGGGACGGCCTCTCCACAAGGACACCTAATGCATTTGCCGCAAGGGATACCACCGCAAAAATCACAATTGAGCATCTTCCAGCTCTGGCGCGCCTCATCATCAGACATGCCGCAACAATCACAATAAGATTGGTGAAAAACAATGCCTTCAAGGGTGTGAGGATATATACAAAGGCAAAGGAAAACACCGCGCCTCCAGTTACATCACCGATATTGTCAACAATGTACATGGTTGTTCCGGAGTAACCGGGGTTTTCGGCCCGCTGCACAAACAGGCTCAAAGGGAGTACAAAGCCGATGAGAAGCGCATAGGGAGAGCTGGTGAAGAAGGTATAATAAAAGGTCGGATAAAAACCCACTGAAGAGCCGTGGACAAAGAGGATGTCTCGAAGATACCGGATCAGAATGATCTGCAAAGGGCTGAGCCCTGCGAGCACAAAGGTTATCTTGCCCAGTTGATCGATACCATGGTTACTGCCGGGATATCGCCGGGCAAGCAGGGTTCCTATCCCGCCCAGCAGCAGCCAGTTAAAGATGATCAGGGCAATGATGAACTCATTTCCTTCAAACAGGGTGAGAAACTCCCGGATCGTATATAACTGGGTGACAATGGACGATATCCCGGTAGCAATGACTACTCGATGTATTGCCTTTTCATTCGGACTCTTCAAAATATTGAACCTGGTAGGTCGAGACCTCGAGCTTTTTTTCTTTCCACGCATTTGCTGCCAGCCCGGCCTTGGCGCACAGATGAGACAGAAATTCCCGCCTGTCCGGGAGCTGATCCCACACCTGCGGGAGGAATGTCGCCCCGGCATAACCGGACCTGATGATCACCCCGTCTGTCCCGGGCCTTATTTTTTCGAGGAGATCCTTATAATCGGTGTATTCGAGAGGTTCTGGCTCGGTAAGGATACTGACTTCGATCTTAACTGCTCCCATCTCCTGTAAAGTCACCGGATTGAACCTCGGATCGTGGAAGGCGGCATTGAGGGCATTGCGCCTCACTCCTTCGAGTACAGAATCGCTGGCATCGAGCGAACCGATACACCCTCGAAGCTGGCCTTTTTTATTGAGAGTGACAAAGACCCCCCGCTTCGTCTGAAAGGCATCATCCCTTATTGCAGTGACTGGAAACTGTTCATCACTGCCGATGCCCAGCTTCTCTTCGATGGTCTTTTTCGCAAGCTTTACCAGTATCCTTCCCTGCTCCTGAGTGAATGTCTTTTCCATGGAACCTCCGTAGAAGGCGATCGCAGCATAACCTACAACACTTTCCCTGCTGCCTGCTGTATCGCCGCTGTTTGAATAGTGAAGGAGAACAGGCTTCCATCCTCTGTCAAGCGCAATCCTCACCAGCACCCTTATCGCAAAAATGCCGCATGCCCGGTTGTCCTTTTCCCCAAGGGCTTCCTCCCTGAGGGTCAAGATCATGTCAATGGTTTCAAGGTCCTGTTGAGTAGCATGTTCATATCTCATATAATGAGAAAGGTCCGAGCTTACGACCAGAAGCGTGTCATTGTCTGTGATACTTTCTATGGCATCTGCATATGCACCAACATCCCCGGGCCCCATGACAACAGGAACAAGCCTGAAGTCTTCCAGTGCATATTGAAGGAGCGGCAGAACAACCTCTATCGAATGTTCCAGGCGGTCCGATGCATCAATAAACCCGAAAAGTGCATTTTCTTTCCTGAGCCTGTGCGCATCATCATGAATCTTTACCCGGCCGAGCGGTGTCTCATATGCATCCGCAGTGCTTATGCACGCATTCTTGAACCCTACCCGGTGGTCAGGCCCCATGACTATTACTTTGGGAAAATGATCCGGCTTCAGCATACATGTTGCATGGGCAGCTGTCAGGCCGGAATAGACATAACCTGCATGCGGAACAATGATCGCCTTGATCTCCCTGCCGGAAGGTATTTCAGGACATGTTTTCCCGGCAGTGAAAGTGTAGTTTTCTATCAGTTTGCTCAGATGAGAGGCGGTATCGGGATAGAACCTGCCGGCCACAATGCTATTACGCACCTCGTAGGCATGTGCATTAAAAGGCATCGGGCTGAGAAATAACGAGAGCATACCGAGGAAAAGGCTCAAGAGCAGTATACAGGGTCTCATGCATTTATCCTCCTACACTGTTTAAAAATGCACTTATTCAATGAGAAGTTCAAGGATAAAATCAGAAGCGCGTATGTATTTATTCCCTATTCTTCGTCCTTGTATGTCTTTGTATACAGGTACCGGTTATAGACACTCGAGAAGGCGGTAAAATCATCGTTATCAGGGGTAGAATCAATAATCGCGGAAAAACCGATCAGTTTTGCATCCAGGTCGTCGATCATATGGAGCATCACGGCCTCTTTCGTCATAGGCAGTTTGGGAGACCCGAATTCAAGCTGGCCATGGTGTCCGAGAATCAGGTGCAGAAGCTGCAGCCTGAGTTCCCCAGGAAACCCTTCCATCCCGGCTATCTCCTGATCCACCATATGGGCCGAGAGGTAGATGTGCCCGACAAGCCTCCCCTCCGGCGTCATGTCGATAACCCTGTTATATGAGTATTCATATATCTTTCCGATATCATGGAGGATCGCCCCGGTTATGAGCAGATCCCTGTTGATGCCGAGATGCGCATAGACAGGATAGAGGGCGTCAATGGATTTCAGCATGGCCAGGGTATGCTCCAGCAGCCCTCCGATATAGTTATGGTGAATCCCCTTTGCAGCCGGGGCCTTGATAAAGGCGTCTTTTATGCCCGGACGGCTGAATATTCCATCGAGAAGAGTTTTCAGGAAACTGCTCTGCAAGGTGGACCTGATCTTGTCGAGTTCGTTCATCATGGCAGTGATGTCCCCTTTTGTCGTAAGGACAAGGGTTGACATGTCAACTTCATTTTCACTGAGTTTTACTATCTTTTCTATCCTGAGCTGAACCCTGCCCTCGTATGACTCAACCGCTCCACGCACACCTACAACATCTCCCACATCAATACCTTCTGTCTGTACATGGGCGTCCTCCCAGAGAATCCCCGGCATGGACCCTGTCTTGTCGGTGAAGACCAGTTTTGCATAGGGCTTGCCGTTGCGGGCAGTGAGCAGCTTTCTTTCCGAAAGCAGAAACACACAACGTACGGAATCACCGTCATGCAGTTCGGTTGAATATTTTCCTTTTGAAATCATGTCACCTCCTGGAGCCTTTGCTGCATCTATAGAATATACCTGCTGAGATCTTCCCTCTTCATGATAGGATCAAGCCGTTTGTTCACATAGTCTGCATCCACATTGATCTCCCCGTGAAGTTCATCCGCCTCAAAGGATATCTCTTCTAAAAGCTTTTCGAGCACGGTATGCAGACGACGTGCCCCGATATTCTCGGTATGGTCGTTGATATACTGAGCTATCCGGGCGATCTCGGATATGGCATCATCCTTGAAAGAGATATCTATGCCTTCGGTCTCCAGCAATGCCTGGTACTGTTTTATCAGGGCATTTTTTGGCTCCACCAGGATCCGCACAAAATCCTCCTTAGTCAGAGGATTCAGTTCTTCCCTGATCGGGAAACGCCCCTGGAGTTCCGGGATAAGATCGGAAGGCTTACTTACATGAAAGGCCCCTGAGCCGATGAACAGGATATGATCGGTTTTGACCGGCCCGAACTTGGTATTCACGGTTGTCCCTTCCACAATGGGAAGAAGGTCTCTCTGCACACCTTCACGGGAAACATCGGGACCATGGGTCGATTCCCTCCCTGCGACCTTGTCCAACTCGTCCACGAACACGATCCCTGCATTTTCCACACGCTCTTTCGCCTCCTGCGTTACCTTGTCCATATCAATCAGGCGGGTAACCTCGGTAGCGGTGAGGAATTCCAGCGCATCCTTGACATTCATCTTTTTTCTGCGGGTCTTCTTCGGCATAAAGTTTGAAAACATCTCTTTGAAATCAATACCCATCTCTTCGAGACCCTGCCCGGAAAAGATCTCGACCGTGGGCATCGATGTCTCCCTCGCCTCAACCTCTATTATCCGCTCGTCGAGCAGCCCCTGCTCGAGCATGTTGCGAAGTTTTTCCCTGCTTTCCGAGTGGGCCTGGGCATCCTTCTGAATAGGGAGAAGATGGTCGAGAACCCTCTCTTGAGCAATCTCTTGAGCCTTCGCCTTGACCTTTTCGCTCTCGTCTTTCTGTACCATCTGCACGCCCATCCTCATAAGATCGCGTATAATGGATTCCACATCCCTGCCCACATAGCCGACCTCTGTAAACTTGGACGCCTCCACCTTGATAAACGGCGCATCGGAAAGCTTTGCCAGACGCCTGGCGATCTCTGTCTTGCCTACACCGGTCGGTCCTATCAGTATGATATTCTTTGGATAAATATCCTCTCTCATGTCTTGAGAAACCCTCTGACGGCGCCAGCGGTTTCTCAAGGATATGGCAACAGCCCTTTTTGCCTTGTCCTGGCCTACAATATACTTGTCCAGTTCGACAACAATCTCTTTTGGTGTAAGATCAATCATGACAGTTCCTCGAAGATAATGGTCTTATTCGTATAGATGCAGATATCGGAAGCGATATCCATTGCCTTTGCAGCCACCTCCCTTGCGGAGAAATCCGTATATGAGACAAGTGCCTTGGCCGCGGCCATGGCATAGTGGCCGCCTGAACCGATACCGCAGACATCGTCATCGGGCTCCACCACATCACCGGTACCCGAGAGAATAAAGGTCTTGGTGGCATCGGCGACGATCATAAGGGCTTCAAGCCTTCTCAGTACCCTGTCGGTCCTCCAGTCCTTGCCCATCTCCACAGAGGCGCGGGTGAGATTGCCGCGATACTCCTTGAGCTTTGCCTCAAATCTCTCAAAAAGGGTGAACGCATCGGATGTAGAGCCTGCGAAGCCGGCAAGGATCTTATCCTCATGGATCTTCCTTATCTTTTTAGCCGTGGACTTGAGTATGACATTGTTCATGGTCACCTGCCCGTCTCCGGCGATTACAACCTGAGATGCCTTGCGCACACACAGTATTGTCGTTCCCCGTATCTCCATTACTCCTCCTTTGCCTTAGGATGAGCCTTATCATATACATCCATAAGTTTGTCCAGGGTTAAATGAGTATAACGCTGGGTTGTAGACAGGCTTGCATGGCCGAGCATCTCCTGGATGGACCTCAGATCGGCACCTGCATCGAGCATATGGGTTGCAAAGGTATGCCTTATGGTATGCGGGCTTATATGGCGGCTCAGCGCAACCATCTGCGACCATTTGTACACGGCCCGGCGAATACTCCTTGTGGCAAGCCTGCCTCCTCTGGTGTTCAGAAAAAGCGGCTCCGGGCAGTAAATGGGGTCATCGATACCCCTGCTCATCAGATAGCTCCTTATCGATGACAGGGCCCTGCTGCCGAGGGGTACCATCCTCTGTTTCGAGCCTTTGCCCGTAACAATGATAACTCCGGACTTCACATCGACATCCATACAGTTCATACCCTCGACCTCGCCTACCCTGATGCCGGTAGAATAGAGAAGTTCGAGCAGCGCCCTGTCTCGCAGATCAGAGGTTTTCTCGATAAGGGATATCATCTCTTGCGTTGTCAGAAACCCCGGCAATATCTCTTTTTTTTTGAGAGACCTCACATGGGAAAAGGGGTTGAGCCCAAGGTCCGTCTGTGTCATGACAAAATCGAAAAATCCCTTGATGGAACTCAGCTTCCTGTTGATACTCGAACGATCGTAATGATTGTGGAGTCTCAGCATGTAAGACCGTACGATCATCCTGTCCGGAATGCTGACGCCTTGTTCATCAAGGAAGTCAAGCAAGTGATGGACATCGTTGAGGTAAGCGCGGTATGTCTCGCGTGAAAGCCCTTTCTGGTCCATGAGATACATCTTATACCGATTCACGAATGAATCGAGATACATTTCCATGCCAAATACTTACACGGAAGGCCAGGGAGAATCAAGGGCTGCCTTTGCTTGGAAAATGAGGGCTGATTCATTCTTGCCTAAATCGGTCTATTGTGGAATAGTAGCCGTCGAAAAAGGGACTAAAAAACAATCCACACAAGGAGGCTATATGTCAAACGTGGTCATCGTAAGCGGGGTAAGAACAGCGGTCGGTTCTTTCGGGGGATCCCTCAAAAGTGTACCTGCAAAGGATCTGGGCGCACTGGTAATTCGCGAGGCCCTCCTAAAGTCCGGTCTTCGTCCGGAAATACCCCATCATGCAATAGACGAAACCCCTGACACCTTCAAGGGTGCAGGAAGGGCTCCGATCGAAGAAACATATTACAACTGGAAAGACAGCCTTCAAACAATCCAGGTGGACGAAGTCATCATGGGTAACGTCCTGCAGGCCGGGCAAGGCCAGAACTCAAGCCGCCAGGCAATGATCCGCGCGGGTCTGCCGAAAGAGACAACCGCCTTTACCATAAACAAGATCTGCGCATCGGGAATGAAGGCTATTGCCCTGGCCGCATGCACAATCAAGGCGGGCGACAATGATATTGTCATTGCCGGCGGACTGGAAAACATGAGTGATGCTCCCATTGCACTGCCGAATGCACGCTGGGGCCACCGCATGGATATGCCTTTCGGCAAAACCCTTGATCTCATGGTCTTTGACGGCCTTTACGAAATATTCTACGGGTACCACATGGGCATCACCGCCGAGAACATCGCAGATAAATATGCCATATCAAGGGAGGAACAGGATAAACTCGCATTTGAAAGTCACATGCGTGCCAGGTCAGCAATCGCAAAGGGCATATTAAACAACGAAATAGTGCCCGTAGTGATACCGCAGAAAAAGGGCGACCCCGTGATATTCGATACTGACGAAAGGCCCATGGATACCTCTCTGGAAAAGATGGCAAAACTGAAACCGGCTTTCACGAAAGACGGTTCTGTTACCGCAGGAAACGCATCCGGAATCAACGACGCTGCCGCCGCATGTCTTATCATGAACGAAGACAGGGCAAAAGAACTGGGCCTTAAACCCATCGCCAGGATAAAGGGATATGCAACAGGCGGTGTTGACCCTGCATATATGGGTCTCGGACCGATCCCTGCAACCAGGAACCTCTTCAGAATCACCGGTACAACCATAAAGGATTACGGCCTGATAGAACTCAATGAGGCATTCGCCTCGCAGGCCATTGCCTGCATGAGGGAACTAGGCGCAGATCCCGGCATAACAAATGTTAACGGTTCGGGTATCTCTATCGGTCATCCTATTGGATGCACAGGCGCCAGGATAGTCATTGCACTTATCAACGAGATGAACCGTCGCGGCGTTGAACTCGGGCTTGCATCACTGTGCATCGGTGGCGGACAGGGAATGTCAATGGCGATCGAGGCGGTCTAGACAGGCTTTATCGCGTTTTACCAGAATATAAATTTATCGAGGTCCCCGGATTCATGCAGGGGACCTTTTTTTATAAACCCACCTGCTTTCAGTAAGAACCTGTCTTTTTTTGGAGCTGATTAAGCCGCGATAAAGGGACAAAAAGGGGAACTCAGGAGATGGGGTTTGCCCCCCCTGGTGAGGGGGGGG